>CAYZAE010000091.1:0-6065 GCA_964476125.1 uncultured Verrucomicrobiota bacterium
ACCCCGACAACCCGGACCCGACCCAGAGCGTCCGCTGGGGCGACCAATCCTTCGAGGAAATGTTTATCGGGTTCATGACCGCTTCAGACGCCGTGCCGCGAACGGCCATCGGGTCGCAACATGCCCGGGTCGAATCCAAAGGTGTTTCTGAATAGGGGCTTGGCAGAATGACCCACACTCACGCGGACAGATCGGCCCCGCCTGAATCCGTCTCGGTTTTCAGCCTGCGGCAAAACTGGCATCACCTGACCCACCGACCGGCTCATCAGGAGCCGGTCATCGACGGCGTGCGCGCCCTAGCGATCCTGTGGGTGGTCTTGCTGCACGTGGTGTTTTTCCAAAACGCCAATTTTCCCAATGAGGTCATGGCCATTTACAATGGCCTGGCCACCGGTTGGATCAGGAACGGACAGTTGGGGGTCGACCTGTTCTTCGTGATCAGCGGATTCCTGATGGGCTCGATCCTTTTCGGGGAATTCAAACCGTCGGGCACACTGGAAGTCGGCCGGTTTTATGTGCGGCGGTTTCTGCGCCTCATCCCTGTCTATGGAGTGGTGATGGTGATGGGCCTCTATTTCCTGCACGGCGCGCCCGGCAAGCCCGTCTGGTATAACGCGGAAAACTTCTGGGCTAATCTGCTCTACGTGAACAATTTTCTGCCGATCTTGCGGCAATACATGGGCTGGTGCTGGTCGCTGGCCATCGAGGAACAGTTCTATCTGCTGCTCCCCGCCTGTATTCTCCTGTTCATGCGGCTGGGCAGAGGGCGGATTCGTTTCCTGATCGGCATGATGGTCTTGTCGGTGGTGATTCAATATACCGTCATCCATTTGTCCGGCATCGTGCATCCGCTCCGCTTTGCTCCGTACTCGCCACAGTGGTGCACCTATTTCGATGTCATCTATGACAAGCCATGGATGCGTTTCGGCGGGCTGCTCGCGGGTGTCACCGGTGCGTTTCTAAGTTGCTACCATGGGCCGCAGATGAAGCGCTTCTTCGCCCGCACGGGACTCGTCACCACGTTGTGTTTGGTATGCCTCCTTGTCATCGGGACCATCAGCGTAACGGCCTCAGCGTCGACCTTCTTTGACCGTCTCCCCTTTCTGGCGCGGGAACTTTGGGGCACCGTTTTCCGCGACGCCTTCTCGCTGGCAACGATGTTTTTGATTTTGGCTGCGATGCATTGCCCGTCACTCTTCGGCGGGTCGCTGCGGCGCTTCCTTTCGTGGAAGGGATTCTATCCGATCGCTCAGCTATCCTATTCGATCTATCTGGTTCACGAGATGTTTTTCGTGTGGCTTTTTCCCAAGACCACGCCGCTGCTCGTCCCACACTTGGGAAACTACGGGAGCATGGCGGTGAACGGGATGCTTGGGATCGTCCCAGTGCTGATGATTGCCGTGTCGCTCTATGTCTGGATCGAACGCCCCTGCATGCGGCTTCGATCGCACCGCTCGGTGCTGAAGTTCATCAATTTCTTCAAGCGACCCAACAGGGCGTGGGCGGAGCAAGTGGCGTAGGCTTTGGCGGTGCGCAATGGAGCGCTGCGCGATCTCCTCCTCCGCCTTCCAAAAAAAATCGCGGCTGGTTGACCGTTTTGGCGGTCGGAAAACGTAAGGAACGGTGCCAGGCGGTTCCCGGTTTCGCGCGGCGATGATCCAGCACGCCGGAACCGGCCCCCAATGACGCATGAAAACTGACTCCGTTTCGAAACGCCTTCGAACCCTCCTACCCGCTGTCGTGCTCTGCGCGACGGCCTTCCTCGCCGCGTCCTCGTGGACGACGGCCCGCGCCGACGCTCCGCTCCAGACGAGCGAATCCAGCAAGCCTGCCTCCGCGCCCAAGGCGCAGGAAGTCGGCGATTTCAGTTTGCTCGATCAAAAGGGACGCTTTCACGAATTGCGCCGGGTGGACGGTGCCCGCGCGGTGGTGCTGATGATCGCCGGCAATGGCTGCCCCGTGGTGCGACAGAACGCCGCCAAGCTCAAGGCCTTGCGCGACAAGTTCCCCCAGGTGCAGTTCCTGATGCTCAACGCCAACCCGCAGGACGACCGCGCGAGCATTCTCGAGGAATCCAACGAATTCGGGTTCGGCGTGCCGGTGCTCAAGGACGAGACGCAAATGGTGGCCAGCTCGCTCGGCGTGAAGCGGACGGCGGAGGTCATCGCTATCAGCGCCAAAGACTGGACCGTTTTCTACCGCGGGGCGCTTGACGATCAGATGGTCCAGGGTGCGGTCAAAGCGGCGGTACGCGAACCTTACCTGGAGAATGCCCTTCGAGCGTTTCTGGACGGCAAAGAGGTGGCGCCCGCCAGCACGGTGGCCGCGGGTTGTCTGGTGCATTACGACTTCACGAGCAGCAACCAGGTCTCTTACGCGAGGCACGTCGCACCCATTCTGGAGAGCAAATGCGTGTCCTGCCATAGCGCCGGGAACATCGGCCCCTTCGCCATGTCCAGCTACTCGAAGGTGAAGGGCTTTTCCGATCAGATCCGCGAAGAAATTCTGACCCAGCGCATGCCCCCCTGGAGCGCGGACCGCCATTTCGGGGTTTTCCAAGGTGACCGCTCCCTGGCGCCGGCGGAGGCGCAAACGCTGCTGCGCTGGATCGATGCCGGCGCCCCGCGCGGTGAAGGCGAGGATCGTCTGGCGGCCCTGGCCCAAACGCAGTCCAAACCCGACGCCTGGGTTTTGGGCCAACCCGACTACGTGGTCACTCCCTCTCGCCGGATGGAGATTCCCGCCACCGGCGTCGTGGACTACATCACCAACATCGTCGATTGCCCCATCCCGACGGACGCCTGGCTGAAAGGCGCCGTCGTGCGACCCGATAACAAGAAAGTCGTGCACCATGTCATCGTTTATCTCGAGTACCCGGAAGGCTACCCTGGAGCCAATTCTTGGGAAGAGAAGTGGTTGACCAGTTGGTCGCCAGGCAGGGCGCCAACCCTTTTTCCAGGTGGAACAGGCAAGTTTATCCCCAAGGGCACCAAACTTCGTTTCCAACTTCATTATACGCCCTATGGCAAAGAGGCGGCTGACCTCACCGAGATAGGGATGTATCTGCATCAGCAGCCCCCCTCCACCGAATTGCGGAAGACCGGGGCTGCCAACCGGGATTTTACGATTCCGGCGCAGGCCTCGAATCACTCGACTCTGGCTGTGCTGAACTTCCCCAAAGACACGCTCCTCTACGACCTGTCGCCGCATATGCACAAACGCGGGTCCTGGTTCCGCTACGAGGCCCTCTATCCAGACGGCAAGTATGAAGTGCTGCTTTCCGTGCCGCGCTACAATTTCAACTGGCAACAGAGTTACCGCTTTGCCCAACCCAAACACGTTCCAGCCGGGACCCGCATTCTGTGCACCGGCGGTTTCGACAACTCCAGTTTCAACCCCGACAACCCGGACCCGACCCAGAGCGTCCACTGGGGCGATCAATCGTTCGAGGAAATGTTCATCGGGTTCCTGACCGCTTCGGACGTCGCGCCGCGAGCGGCCGTCGGATCGCCCTAGCCGGGGCAGCTCCGACGTCAGCCTTGTTCACCGGCTCACCCGCAGCCAGGTTATGATCACCCAACGCTTCCTGGGGCTCCGCCCAATACCTTACGGTTCATTCGGCGGCAGACTCACAGTGCGGACCGGGAGGTATAGATCCGCGCGCCGCAGCGAGGCAGCCGACTCACTCGCAGAGGAAGCCTGCGTTTCCCGCGTGGTGGTTGCTGCCTCGGGCTGGCGGAAGAAGGCGGGCGCGCTGGCCTTCCTGCTGGTGATCGCCTCGATGAGCTGGATCCTTGCTCAGGGGGCCTTGGCGTTCTTCCAGGCCTTCAATCGCCCTCTCTCGCGTGGCTCGGAATGGGAGGCCCTTACCTCAAGGAACGTGCCGATCCCGACGTTACCGCTCGACTGGCAGTTCCCTTGAATTTGTTGAGCGACGCTTTAGGCCAAACCCGCCCCGAACAACGAACTTCGCTACGACCGGGTGGATGGCTCATTCCGGACATTTCGGGCCCTCGCGGTAGGGATTACCGCAGCAATCGAACAACCAACCCAACCCCCATGAAACACATCGCACGCACCCTGACCCTCGCCTTGCTTGGCATTGGCCTGTCCCACGCCGCGGAAAACTCTCCGCCCGCTGCCAGAATCCCGATCGAGGCGCGAATTAAAGAAGCCGCCAAGCCGTATTCCTGGAACCAGATCGACTTCATGTCGGTGCCGAAAGGCAAGGAGGATGCCTACGAGGCGGTCGAGCGGGACTGGAAGAAGATCCACGATGAACTGGCGCGCCGCGGGAAGTTGATCAACTGGACGGTATGGAAAGCGGAAGATCCGGCCAAGGCCGGGTTCGATTATGCCACGGTAAAAACATTCGATTGCGTCGCGGACACGATAAACGTCTATGACTGGGACGAGATCGCCCAGTTTTACGGGAAAGAAAAGCTGCAAGAACTGTTCAATCGCACCGGCCCAACCCGGACGCTAGCGCGGAGTGAGTTGTGGATGGTCGAGGACTACACGCTCGCCACTTCCAACAGGGGAGACCGGAAGCGGGCCTACATAACGATGATGAAAGCGAAGGATGGAAAGCAGCAGGCCTATGAGGCCATGGAGAAGGACATTTATGGAAAAGTGTGGCAGCAGGTTGCGCAAAAGCAGCCAGGCCTTGCGGGTTGGATGTTCAATCGCCTGGTTTCCTTCACCGGCCCGCGGCCGGCCTACGATTATTTCACGAGCCACCTCCTGAACACGGACCTGCCCCAACTGACGGAAGAACAGCGCAACAAGGCGATTGAGCAGGCCTGGAAGGACGCCGGTGTCCCCGCGATGGACAAAGTGAAGCCTGAAGATCAGCGCACGGAGTTGACTGGTTTCTTTGTGCAAAGAGTGCTTGAGACGAGCCCGGACTCCAACCCCATCCGCAGCCAATGGTCCAAGCTGACCGGCACTTGGAGAGCCACCAATGCGGACGGCAGTTATCGCACGAAAAAGATCACCCCGCACTGGGAGGAAGTGGAGGAGTTCAAGAAGGACGGGACCTCGGAGTTCAAAGCGAAAGTCCCGATGAAGGTGGAAGTGCGGGAAGGCCTCTACCATTTCTATTCGCTGCATGAATCGGGAACCTGGCACAGCATCTACAACATCCACGACGGCATCTGGTACGAACAATCGCGCGGCATCTTCGCCCAGGGCGAGGGCAAACCGGATGAGTTCTTCATCTACCGCAAGGTCAAAGACTAGAACGGCTCTGGGCGGCGCACGCCGGATGCAGGTTGGCGCCGTTCATCTTGCCCTATCTCGACTGGCCGTTTCGGTCTTCACCGGAACGGCCTTTCATCCAAGAAGCTTCCTCCTCCGGAAATGATTGGGGGGGGCTATCGGCGTCAACTAAGGGCGATCCGAAGCCCTGAGACGCGGGGAGGCGCGGCGCCCCGGTGACTTTTCGATCCTAGCCCACCTCAGGCTTTGTTGCCCTTCGGGACATGCGTGGCCCACGTCTGGCCGGATCCCGGGTGGAGGTGAGTGAACCTGCTGCCCGCCGGCGAATTGGGAATTCGGATGACAGAGCAGAGAGTCAGATCTTTTCCGCCTCTGTGCCTCGGTGTCTCTGGGGTGGGTCCGAATCCGGTTCATGGTCTCAACACGTGAAGCTCGGTTCATCTTAACTCTATCAGTGACTCGAGTCCGCAAAGAGGCCCTGTTTGCGCAGGCACTGGAAAAACCGGCGGACAACCGCGCCGTGGTTCTTGAAGAGAATAATCAGATCCCAACACTATGACATCCAAATATCTCCTGACTCTGTTTCTCGCCGGATGGTGTTCCCTCGACGCTCCGGCGCAAGGCGTGCCGGACGATGCGGTGGCGCGGAGCGTTGACCAAGAATACCCCAGCCTTTTGGAACTCTATAAGCACCTCCACGCCCATCCGGAGCTTTCTCTCCACGAGAAACAGACGGCGGCGCGGATTGCGGAGGAACTAAGGAAGACCGGCTTCGAGGTTACCACGGGCGTGGGCGGCAATGGTGTTGTTGGCGTTTTGCGCAACGGACCGGGACCCACGGTGCT
>CAYZAE010000091.1:6165-26951 GCA_964476125.1 uncultured Verrucomicrobiota bacterium
TGGGCGGCAATGGTGTTGTTGGCGTTTTGCGCAACGGACCGGGACCCACGGTGCTCCTGCGGACCGAGCTGGACGGGCTCCCGGTCAAGGAGGAAACAGGGCTGCCCTACGCCAGCACCGCGACCACCAAGAGTGACGCTGGGACCGAAGTTCCAGTCATGCACGCCTGCGGGCACGACGTCCACATGACGGTATTTGTGGGAACCGCGCGGCTGCTGAAACAAAGACAATCCCAATGGCAAGGCACCCTCGTGATGATTGGCCAACCTGCGGAAGAAGCGGGGGACGGAGCAAGCGACATGCTTAAAGACGGTCTTTTTCACCGCTTTCCGCGTCCTGATTACTGCCTGGCCGTGCATTGCAAACCGGACCAACGGGCCGGAAAGGTCGGGTGGACGGAAGGTCCCGCCCTCGCCAATGTGGATTCGGTGGACATCTTGATTCGGGGCGTCGGCGGTCACGGCGCATGGCCCCATGACACCAAGGACCCTATCCTATTGGCGGCGGAAACTGTGCTAAAGCTGCAGACCATCGTCAGTCGAGAGCTCAAGCCGGGAACGCCGGCCGTTGTCACGGTCGGTTCTATCCACGGCGGGACCGCGCACAATATCATCCCGGAAGAAGTTAAATTGCAGCTGACACTGCGCTCTTACTCCGAAGAGGTGCGTAAGCAAACGATTGACGCGATTCGGCGAATCACGCATGGGCTGGGCTTGGCTGCAGGCCTGCCGGAAAACCGTCTGCCGGTGGTCCAGGTTCTGGAGGGTGAATTCTCCCCGGCGATGGTAAATGATCCAGCGTTGACGCGGCGGGTGGCGCAAGTGTTCCGGGCATTGTTTGGAGAATCGAATGTATTCCATCAAGATCCGGTGATGGGTGCCGAGAATTTTGGGCAATTGGGCCGCACTCCGGAGAAAGTCCCGATCTGCATGTTTTGGCTCGGCACAGTAAGCGTGGAGTCGGTGACGGAAAGCCAGCGCACGGGCAAACGGTTGCCTTCCCTCCATTCCAGCTTGTATGCGCCCCTGCCCGAGCCATCGATCAAAACGGGGATCCGGGCGATGACAGCGGCTTTCCTGGAAATCACTGGGAAGAAGTGATTATGACTAAAACACGACGCTATCTACGTTGGGCAACCCTATCGCTGGCAGGACTAGCAATCCTTTATTCTGTGGCGGCTTTCGTCCTGATCCTCCTGCCGATGCCGCAAGTCGCCCAAGGAGACCGGGTCTCCAAGGAACAAGCCATCGGCGAGGGAATGACCGTCGAGCAGATTTACGAATCACAGCCCTTTGACTTCACCGCACGAGACGGCCTGATTCTTCATGGCGCCCGGTATGTCTCCGATTCGCCCCATACCCTCCTCTTTCTCCATGGTGCCAGCGGCCACAGCAGTCAACTGAACAAGAGTATTGGCATGATCCGTAAGGCCACCGGTGCCGAGATTTTCACCTATGACCACCGCGGCCACGGAAGTTCCCCCGGGGCACGCGGGGATCTCGACCACAAGGATCAATACGTCGAGGATCTCGCCGACGTCCTCAAGATCATTAAAGCCTTCAAACCGAACGGTCGGATCATTCTGGCGGGACATTCCATGGGCGGCGGTATTATTCAACGCTACGGCCTGAGTGACGAGGCGAAGTTGGCCGACGCCTACCTGCTCTTCGCTCCTCTTCTTGGCAGAGAGTTGCCTGGGGAAATCACGCCGCCCGCCATCAAGCCTCACATGTCCCGATTCCTAGGCCTTTTCATGCTCAATGCCGTTGGCGTAAAGAGCTTCAACCATTTGCCTGTCATGAACTTTGGCTTCGCGGACTTTGATGGCCACATCAATCAGTACACGTTTACAGCCGCCCTCAGTGTGCGTCCCGACGACTATCGAAAGGGAATTGCAGCCTTGCAGAAGCCGTCCCTTGTGATCCTTGGCGGCAATGATTTAGCGACAGGAATCACCGCGGACATGGCTGCCAAGGCTTTCCGGGAGCATTCGAATGCGGAGGTCGTCGTGATCCAAGGGGAAAAGCATCACGTGCAAAACAGCCCCGACGCAGTGGCCAAAGTCGCCGACTGGATGCGCAAACTATTGGGACGGAATTGAAACCAACCAACGATTTCAGTTCACGCCGAGGGCTCGAAGAATCCACGGAGACGCACTTGCAACTTGCAGGTCTCTTTGCGGAGAAGGGTTCGGGACTCTAAACCTACCAACACATCATGAAGTATCAGAACCGTGTGCTTGGGATGCTGTCGCTGCTCGCTGTCATTACCTATCTGGACCGCGTGTGCATTTCGGTGGCCGGACCACCTATGCAGGCCGACCTTCACATCAGCCCGGAGGCGTGGGGCTGGGTGACGGGTGTGTTTGCTCTTTCCTACGGCCTTTTCGAGATTCCGAGCGGCGCCCTGGGTGACCGGATCGGCCCGCGCCGGGTTCTTACCCGCATCGTGATCTGGTGGTCTGCCTTCACGGCCTTGACCGGTGCCGTCTCAAACTACGTCCTCCTGCTGGTCATGAGGTTCTGCTTCGGCATGGGTGAGGCCGGGGCCTACCCGAATGCTTCCATCGTCATCGCGCGCTGGTTTCCCATGAAACCTGGTGAAAGGACGCGGCTATGGTGAAGGCGATCTCTGGCTCTCGTCCCTGCCTTATCTGGTGGGCGCCGGCGCGAACTTCGTCGGTGGATTTTCCAGCGACTGGCTTGTTGGCCGACTGGGAGTGAAAGTCGGCCGCCGCCTCGTCGGAATCGTGGGCCTCGGGACCGCCGCCCTTTGCCTTTTGGCCAACACCCTGACAACCAGCGGGGCGTGGAGCCTTGCTTTTCTCTCACTTGCCTACGGTGGCATGACGCTCCAGCAACCCGTCATTTGCGCCGTGGCGGTGGACATCGGACGGAAACACGCGGGAGTCGTGCTGGGGTTTGGCAACACCGCCGCCCAAGCCGGCTCATTCGTCTCGTCTATTGTGTTCGGTTACCTCGTGCAGCATTTTGGAAGCTACAGTTCTCCCTTTGTGCCGATGGTGGCGCTGCTTGTGATCGGCACCGGCCTGTGGACGCAAATCGACCCGACGCGGGAGATCTTCACGGAAGTCGATTCCCCGGCCGAGTCTGACCCCAACCAGGAATCTCAGCTGCGAATCCCTACACGGGGATGAGTTGAACCCCTTCCGCCTTGGCGGCTTTCCGGAGTTCCTTGTCGAAGGTGGCGAGCGGGATCCCACGCCGAATTGCGAGTTCGAGATAGGCGGTGTCGTAGCTCGTCAGGCCGTGCTTTTGAGCGAGAGCAATAATCGTCGATGAGGCTCGGAGGTGAGTCTCGGTGTCGATCTCAACGGGCAGCTTCTCGATCAGCGCCAGGAATCAACCCGGATGGGAGCCATTTGCGTCAGGCTGGCACGCATCCGGGATGATAACGAATCCGGAGCTGACTGGGACACCGGATTCACGCCGACGTCCCCCTCCGAAGGCTTGATCTGCGTAATGCCACCCGCGCTTGGGCTTGGTTAGGGAAACACCCAAGGCGCTGGCCGTTTTCGCTTACGGCTTACTCTCTACAGGCTTTGGGGGCTCGGCCTTGGCGCCCTGGAGTTCCTCAAGCTTTTTTCGCAGGGACTCGAACTCCTTCTTCAACTCCCGGTTCTCCTTCTGCATGACGAGGACTTCGTTGCGCAGGTCCTGCAGGTTTTCGGACGGCCGCTTCGACGCGCGGAGGGTGCTGACGGCTGCCTCGGCTGCCGCCCGCTCCGGCGAATCCTTCCCGCCTCGGGCGAAGGTCTCGATCTTGGGGAGCGCCTTGGGGTCGCCCAACGTGCCTAGCGCCTCGATGGCGTCCCGACGGACGGATCGTTTGGGATGGTTCAGTTTCGACGCGAGGAACTCGCGCACGCCTTCGCGGTTCTCCTGGTGGCGCGCCAGCCATGCGAGAGCCTTCATGGCGCTCGTGTAGCCGTGGGTTGTGAACGCCGCCTCGCGCGTTCGCAGTGTGTCGAGGAGAGGCGGGATGTAGGCTGGATCGTCCTGTCCGCGCATGGCGTCAATCGCTGCGTCGGCCACTCCATTGCGGAACGAGTCCGTGCCGAGGAGTTGCAACAGGATGGCTTTTGTCTCCGGCGAAGCGTACGCGGCGAGCGCGCGAATCAGGGGGGCCTGGACATCGGGATTGCGCTCCCCATCGATCGCCGCCCTGGCTGCTTGGAGGACCGACTCCCGATAGAACGCCCCCAAATCCTCATGGACCTGCTGGCGAACCCGGTCGTCCGTCTGGCGGTTGGATGTGAGCAGCGCTTCCAAAGCCTCCTCCGTATGCGCTGCGCGCAGCGCTTTGGAGGCCTCGATGCGTACCCCGTGGAACGTATCCTCGTTCAGCCGCTTTTTCAGCCGGTCGATGGTTTCCTGATCCTTTCGCCCGGAAAGCGTGGTTACCGCGAGCAGCCGGCCCAGGCTGTCGTCGGGATCCTCGAGCTGCGCGTGGAGCAGGTCGTTGGGAAGTTCCACCCGCATCTTCGCCAGCAGAGTGTAGTCCGGGTCCACGCGGAGGCGGGTCGGTTTGGAGGGCAGGGCCACGTAGAAGTCCTCGGCCTTCTCCCCGATGTTGAGCGTGCGATCCACGACGCCGGAGGGCGTGGTGAAGCGCACCGGCAAGGGGAATCGGAAGAGCCGTACCTTGTCGCTGACCGCCTGGGTCTGCCGCACGGAAAGCCGGGCCAACCGGGTCTGCTCCTCCCACGCGTAGGTTATCTCCAGCTCCGGGACGCCGGCGTGATACACCCATTGGTCGAAGAACGGATCGAAGGAACGTCCGGACAATTCCTCAATCACGGAGTTCAGGTCCTCGGTGACCACCACGCCGTAGGCATGACGCTCGAGCCACGTTTTCACGCAGCGACGGAACAGGTCCGGCCCCAACTGGGAGCGGAGCATGTGCAACACCCAGGCTCCCTTTGGATAGGCCCGGAAGCTGAACTGGTCGTCGGGGTGGCCGAAGTCGCGCCAGACAATCGGGGTGGTGTCGTTCTCGACGCCCAGCACCGATTGCGCCTTTTCCCACAGATTGTAGAGCAGGTGGTCCCGTCCGTGCTTGTGACCGTCGAAGAGCGCCTCGAAATACGTGGCGAAGCCTTCATTCAGCCACAGGTGACTCCAGTCCTTGCACGTGACCAGATCGCCGAACCACTGGTGCACCAGTTCGTGCGCCACCAGTCCCTGGCTGGACCGGATGTTTCCGGTTTCCGGCGGAAACAGCGTGCCCAGGGTGAGGACGGTCAGCGAGGTGTTCTCCATGCCGCCGGCCACGAAGTCATGCACGCAGGCTTGGGCATACTTAGCCCAGGGATAGGGCACCCCGATTTCCTCCTCGAGGTAGGCCATGATCTCCCGGGTGTCGGCGAACGAACTGGCCGCCCACTGGAACTCCGAGGGAGGCGTGAGAAAGCTGAGTTCGAGGTCGCGGTGGCGCGCCTCAAGTTTCTGGAAATTCCCGGCCACCAGCGCGATCAGGTAGTTGACATGCGGCTTGTCCTGCAGCCAGCGAAACGCCGTCAATCCCGTGGCGGGGTCCTTTTCCTGCGACACCTGCCGGCCGTTCGAAACAACGGTCATGCCCTCCGGCACGCGGCAGATCGTCTCCGACGTGAACTTCTCGTTGGGCGCGTCGAAACACGGAAACCAGTGCCGGTGCGAGATCGGTTCCCCCTGGGTGAACAGATGGGTGTCCCCGGCGGGGTAGCCCATCTCGGGTGTGCGAAAGAAGAGTCCCTCGGTGGGTTCGGCCGTGTACCGGATAGACAGGCTGACTTCGGCGGACGGGGGGAGGTCTGCGCGGAAGGTGACGATCAGATGGCGATCCGTGTTCTGCCAGCCCTGGATGGGCGCGGTCGACTCGACCTGGGTGATGCGCAGGTCCACGGCGTCGAGCTTGAGTTCGCGCAGGGGTTTGGCGATGGGCTGGAATCGGAGCGTGGTTTGGGCGGCGATCGTCCTGGCCTTGAAGTCCGGCGTCACATCGATGAGCACGTGCTGGATGTCGACCAACCGGTCCGGGGCGTACTTGCGGGCGCCCGCTGAATCCGACGCGGCGGCCAGGCGCAGTGCGTGGGCGCAGGCGAACTCATGTGCATGCCCGGGGACCCACCCGATCAGCAGGAGCAGCGTGACCAGGAGACGGCGCGCGGCGGAGGATGCCAGACCGCAGAGAGGATTCCTCATAAGTTGGGCTCCTTGTTTTCGGAGCGCTGGACGACGCTGACGAAGCGCGGAGGCGGTTCAAGGCGGAAGTGGAGCCTTGCGCATGGCCTCGCGGTAGGCGCTGGGGGTTGTGCCCATGGCCGAGTGAAACGCCCGGCTGAAGGCGCTGTGATCGTAGAAGCCGCATTGGTGGGCGATTTCGGAGACGCCCAGGCTTGTTTCGCGCAGGAGCCGCGTGGCAGCCGCCAGGCGGGTCTGGGTCAGGAACTGTCCGGGGGTGAGATCGAAGAAGCGGTGGATCAGCCGGGCCAGTCTGGAGGGCGTCAGGCCAGCCCGCCGGGCGAGGCTGGCCGGGGTGACGGACTCCGCGAGGTTCTTCTCAAAACCCTCCAGCGCGGCCGCCAATTCCATGGGAATATTCCGGGGATCCACAGGTGCCCGGACATCGCGCGAGATGCCGACCAGCCCGATGACCTTTCCGTCCGTGTCGCGAAGCGGCAGCTTGGTGGTGAGGCACCACACCGGCTTTCGTGGCAGGTACCATTGCCGTTCAAGATGATCGATGAGCGGTTTTCCGGTGCGCAAAACCTGGGCGTCCTGCTCGGTGGGCAGACGGCCGAAATCGCTCGGGCAGATGTCGCTGGGGCGGCGGCCGAGCACCTGCGATTTGTGGCGGTACCCGTGCCGTTTGATCAGGGAGGCGTTGACCGCCACATAGCGTCCCTCGCGGTCCTTCACGAAGAAGGCGAGGTCGGGGGCGTGATCGAAGAGTTCCGCCAGCACCCCGGCCGCCACCGCCAGGTTGCTGTCCTGAAGCCTGGCACCCAGGGCGCGCATTGTGCCGACTTTCACAGTCACGCGTAAAAATTAGCCAAGCCGGAAGGCAAAGCCAAGGTAGGGTCGGTTGATGGCCTGCCGCCTTCCGGAGCTCGATTTCCGAAAGGCGTTGGGATCTGGAAGCTCTTGAGCCACTTCGGAGGGAGGTGGCGCCGGCGCCATCCTGACAGGGCCGGTCTGGATCTCCGTCGATACCCAAGCCCAGGATAGGCCCCTCCAACACACGACCGTGAAACGCACAACCCCCGAGAAGCTCGGCCTCCTGATTGTTGCCCTCATGATGGGGGGCTCGACCGCCCCTGCGGCAGACCAGGCTGGTGCCGTCACATCGCAGTCCCAAGGTCTGCACGGGTATATCGGCTTCAGCCACGACCGCCCCCCGGCGGGATCCGGCTACAGTGCCGGGATGGGCTTCTATGCTGCGGTTTGGCCGCTCGTGGATCAGCCGCTGGCGGATTTCCAGATTGGTCTGCCGAGTTCGTGGGTCACGCCGAACAACGCGGACAACAAAGACAAACCGCTGGCCCCCGAGGGAACGCTCGCGCGCACCTGGAAGGAGCGAGGGCCGACCTGGGACAGCGTCTTTCAAACGTTGGAAGGCGGTCTGGGTTACTGGGCCGGGAACCACTTCCGGTATGGCCCACCGAAGTTCAGCCTGAACGCCACGCCGCAATGCTACGACTATGAGGTCGGCTCGCCTGGATGGTCGTTTTTCTACGACAACGAGGCGCTCCCCGACAATCGCCTGGGCATCGCCCAGTTGAGCAACCGGCTGCTGATTCCTCCCGATGCACTGCCGTTCCAGGGCAATCCCAACGGCGAGTTCCTCGGCTACACCTGGATGGCGCTGCCTTTCACCGACCCCACGACGGGCGATCCCCCCACCGGCGACCAGAGTTGGACCTGTTTCCTGAGCGCCGCGAACTACAAGGGGCCGATGGCCTATTATATCCCGGAGACCTGGAGCAAGATCGGCAAGCTGTTCAATTACCCGTTCATCTACGGGCGCGGACTCGACGCGCGCCCCGGCGACATGGGCGGCGGCGCCATGGAGATCAACACCGTGCCCCGCTTCGACAGCCAGGACGCCAAGGGCACCCGCTATTCCAAGATCCCCAAACTGCAATTCCCCGTGGATGCCGATGGCCGGGCCATCCTCGTCCAGGACGTGACCTACTACTCGAAGGCCGCCTTGTACGACGCCTTCAAGGCCTGGCGCGACGGCGGTCCGGCCTGCTCCGGACGATTCGATGAAAAGGCCACCTGGAAACCCAAGCTGACCACGCGGACGACGCGCTTCGATCAGGGCGGCAAAGTGATGGCCGGGGTGGAGCGTTCCTTCGACACGAAGATCTTTGAGGGTAACGTCTGGGGCCTGCAGTGGGTCACCAACGACCTCAGCCCGAAGGGCCTGTTCCCGCAGTACTACAAACATGTCGGCGATGAACGCGTGGCGGTCCCGGCCAGGGACGTCCCGGCCGAGACGCAGTTGCACCAGCAGGAGTTCAAGCTGGCCACGCCGGGAGTGCCTTACACCTCGCCCACCGTGGGCGCCTGGGCGAAACCCGGTGCGAAGAGCGGCCCCTTCACGGTGAAGCTCGTGGACGGCTCGGTGGTTACCTATTCCTGGTATCGCTTCGTGGATCAGCCGTCGTTCCAGCAGTACACCTGGAGCTAGGAAAAGAAGTCGAAGCTGCAGGCGTTCGTCGAGAAGCTCCATGCGGCGTGGCCCATCGACCGCGACTACATGGCGCCGCCCAGCCACGGAAAGCTGGCGAGCTTTGATCCGGCGCTGCTCGTGACGCCGCCGGCGGGCCTGGAACTCGGCTACGTTCCCATCGTCACCCGCCAGGCCAGGCAGTGAGTGATCTGAGGAGGAATCCATGAACATCGAATCCATCCAGCGCGAACTGCAGAAGGCCGGCCTCGACGGCTGGTTGTTCTTTGATCATCACGAACGCGATCCGCTGGCCTACCGGGTGCTCGGCCTGAAATCTTCGGGCCACGTCTCTCGGCGCTGGTACTATTTCATCCCCGCGCAGGGCGAGCCGCGGGGGCTGGTGCACCAAGTGGAACCGCATGTTCTGGAAGCTCTGCCGGGGACCAAAATCCCATACGCCCGCTGGCAGGAACAGGAGTCCGGGCTCCGGCAACTGCTCCAGCATGCGAAAAGGGTGGCCATGCAATACTCGCCGCGCTGCTCCGTCCCTTATGTGGCCCACGTGGATGCCGGGACGATTGAGTTGGTGCGCAGCCTTGGTGTGGAGGTGGTGAGTTCGGCTGAGTTGATCCAGGAGTTCGAGGCGAAGTGGACTCCTGCCCAGCTGGAAATGCACCTGGAAGCCGGCCGCCGGGTGGACCGGATTCGCGCGGAGGCTTTCGATTTCATCAAGCAAGCCACGCGTGCCGGGAAAGCGTTGGACGAGTACGGCGTGCAGCAGTTCGTGATGCGGCGTTTCCAGGACACCGGCCTGGTCACGAACCATCCGCCCATCGTCGGCGCCAACGTGAACGCGGCCGATTCGCATTACTCGCCACCGGAAACCGGGAGCGCGCCCGTTCGTCGCGGCGACCTGGTACTGCTGGACCTTTGGGCCAAGCTGAGTGACGAACCGGAGGCCGTCTATTACGACATCACCTGGATGGCGTTTTGTGGCAGCGAAGTGCCGGAGCGAATGCGGCAGGCGTTTGCGGTGGTTGTCGGAGCTCGCGACGCCGGGATCGCTCTGGTTCAGAAGGCGGCAGCCTCCGGCCGGATCCTGCGCGGTTTCGAGGTGGATGATGCGGTGCGTGGGCACATCGAATCCTGCGGGATGGGAGCGTGCGTCCGCCACCGGACAGGCCATTCGATCGGGCGCGAAGTGCATGGCGTCGGCGCCAACATGGACAACTTCGAGACCCACGATGAGCGACCTGTGATTCCGTGGACCTGTTTTTCCATCGAACCAGCACTCTACCTGCCCGATTTCGGGGTTCGCACGGAGATCAACCTCTTCGTCGAGGAACGCAGCGCGCGAGTGACCGGCGAGATGCAACGGGAGTTTGTCCTGTTAGGATCTTCGGGCGTTTCGGAACCCTGAAGGAACCTGCATCAACCCATGAACGCCCACGGAAACACGCGTTTCGCATGCCTTATGGCGGCCGTCTTCGCTGCCCTGGTGACCCAACCGGAGGTCCGCTGCGAGACGCCCCGGGAAGTCCTGCTCCGACAAGCGGAGTCGCGATTTCGCGCGATTTACGATCGGAATGAATTCCGCCCGCAGAGTTTTCGAGTCGACTGGCTGGCCGACAGCTCGGGTTACACCGTTCTGGAGTCTGTGCCCGATGCAAACGAGAAGGTGCGGGTCCGCTATGACGCGGTCAGCGGGGAACGCACGGTGCTGGATGCCTCGTCGCAACCAAACACCTCCAGATCCGGGAATCTCTCCCCGGATGGCCGGCGCATCGTGTTCTCGGAGCAGGGGAATCTCCAGGTGCGTGATCTGAACGGTGACTCCAGGGTGGCACTGACCCAAAGCGCCCCTGACGGCCCGGTTTCGCACAGTCAGGCGGTCTGGAGTCCCGACGGAAAGTGGATCGCTTTTGTGCAATCGGACGAATCCGAGGTCAAACTCCGGTCCGAGTTGGTTCCGGGAGACCCATCGTATCCTGAAGTCCGACAGGTGCGTTTCGCGCGGGTGGGTGGGACCATCCCGGCGCTGCGCGTGGGGGTGGTGGATGCCCAGGGAAAGGAGACACGATGGCTTCCCATTCCCATGCCGGCAGAAGGCTTTTATTTGGGGGACATCGGTTGGGCTGGAAACTCGGAGGAGCTCCTGATCGAGAAGTTGAGCCGCTTCCGTAACGAACGTGAGTTTCTGCTTGCCGACACGCGGACCGGGGCGCTCCGGCGTGTTTTCCACGAAAAGGATCCCGCCTGGGTGGATGGAAGCTACGCCCTCAATGCCGGGTGGACCTGGATTCGCAAAGGTCAGGCGTTCATTGTCGTTTCCGAAAAGGACGGATGGCGGCACGCCTATACTTATTCGCGCGACGGCAAGGAACTCGCCCTCCTGACGCCCGGAAAGTTCGACATCATCGAGCGCGCCGTGGTGGATGAGAACGGGGGGTGGTTCTACTTCTACGCGTCGCCCGACAACGCGACCCAGAAATACCTCTACCGCGTGCGCCTCCATGGCGCTGGTACGCCCGAACGGGTCACACCGAAGAACCAGCCGGGCACGCATGAGTACGATTTTTCCCCGGATGCCAAGTGGGCCATGCACACGTACTCGACGTTCGACGATCCACCCATCACGGAGCTGGTCCGGCTGTCCGACCACCAAGTGATGCGCGTGGCCGAAGACAACGAGGCGCTGCGCAAGAAGATGAAGCCGTTGATCTCGCAGCCCACGGAGTTCATCCAGCTCGGTATCAGCGATGGTGTGGTGGTGGACGCGTGGATGATCAAACCGTCTGGATTTGATCCATCAAGGAAATATCCCGTGCTGGTCTACGTCTACGGCGAGCCGCACGCCCAGACCGTGCTGGACGCCTGGGGGAAAGTTCAATCCGACTACCATCGCGTGATCGCCGACCTCGGCTTTCTGGTGGTGTCGATTGACAACCGGGGCACGCCGGCGCCCAAAGGAGCCGCCTGGCGGCGGTCCATCTTTGGCAGCCTCGGTCCGCTCTCCACCGAGGAACAGGCCGCGGCGCTGAAGGAACTCGCCCGCACACGGCCGTACGTGGATCCGTCGCGGGTCGCGATCTGGGGCTGGAGCGGCGGTGGCTCCAACACGCTGAACGCGATGTTCCGCAAACCGGATGTGTATCAGGTCGGCATTGCCGTGGTGCCGAAACCGCAGCCCCATCTGTATAACGCGTGGTTTCAGGAGATTTACATGCAGACGCCTGAGACCAATCCGGATGGCTACCGCCGGTCGGCGCCGATCCATTATGCGGAGGGCTTGAAGGGCAAACTGCTGATCATTCACGGCACAGGTGAGCACAACACTCACCTGCAGATTGTCGAAGGGTTGGTCGATCGGCTCATCGAGTTGGGCAAGCGGTTTGATTACATGGCCTATCCCAATCGCGACCATGGGCTCCGCGAGGGTCCTGGCTCGGTCGTCCATGTGCGCATGCTTATGGCGCGATATCTCCTCGAGAACCTTTCACCTGGCCCTCTGTGAGCGGGCTCCATTTTTCCTCCACGCCGGGCAATCGAACTGGTTCGGACATGCCAAGGAACACTCAAGAGCGCCCAAGAACGCGAGCAGGCTGCCTGAGGTTTTGGGCAGCGCTGGGGATGCCCTGCATGACGCCTTCCGCCGGGGGCGCCACCCAAGCCCAACGAGTCCCCTTCGGTTCCCGTCCTGGAATAGGTGCAACGATGACCACACCCATGAATCTTTTCGTCAGTCTGAAATCCTTGGCCGCTTTTGTGGCTGCCTCGCTTTTGGCGCTTTCCGTCAGCGTCGCCGCCGCGGAACCGAAGGGAAAGGCAGCCAACCCCGACTTCACCCAGGGCGACACCATTCCCGCGGGGGCGAAGCACGACTGGAATCTTGGCCCTACAGGGGTGCGCGGGTGGATGTTCTGCGACAAGATGGTGACCACCGATGCGAGGCAAATTTCCATCACCCAGGTGGAGAAGGGGTCTCCGGCCGATGGAATCCTTGCCGTCGGGGACGTCCTCCTTGGAGTTGGCGGCAAGCCATTCTCGCATGATCCGCGGACCGAGTTTGGCAGGGCGGTCACCATGGCTGAGAGCAAGGCGGGCGGGGGAAAACTGGCTGTGACCCGCTGGCGGGCGGGCAAGGTGGAGGAGGCCGTTATTCGAGTCGCGGTTCTCGGCAGCTACGGCGCGACCGCGCCCTACGACTGTCCGAAGTCCAAACGCATTCTCGAACAGGGGTGCAAGGCGCTGGCGGAGAAAGTGTCCAAGTCTCCGCGCGGAGATGATCCCATCGTGCGCTCCCTCAATGCGCTGGCGCTGCTGGCGAGCGGCGAATCCGCGTATCTCCCTCTGGTCAAAAAGGAGGCCGAGTGGGCGGCGGGCTACACGTCCCGCTCGATGCAGACCTGGCACTACGGCTACGTCATGATCCTGCTCGCTGAGTATGTGCTGGCGACCGGTGACGCGTCGGTCCTGCCCGGCCTGCGGCGCCTCGCGCTGGAGGCGGCTCTTGGCCAGAGTGCGGTCGGCTCGTGGGGCCACGGATTCGCGCGACCCGACGGTCGCCTTCGCGGCTACGGGATGATGAATTCTCCGGGGGTGCCGCTCACCCTTGCGTTGGTGCTGGCGCGCGAGGCCGGCGTGAAAGACCCGGAGGTGGCCCGCGCCATTGAACTCAGCGCCCGACTGTTGAGGTTCTACATTGGCAAAGGGGCGATTCCCTATGGCGATCATCATCCTTGGATTGAGACCCATGAAGACAACGGCAAGTGCGGGATGACCGCCGTCCTGTTCAACCTGATGGGCGAAGCGAATGGCGCCGAGTTTTTCTCCCGAATGAGTGTCGCCTCCCACGGCCCGGAGCGTGACACGGGACATACCGGCAATTTCTTCAATATGCTGTGGTCCATCCCGGGCGTCGCCCAGTCCGGCCCCCAGGCGACGGGGGCTTGGATGCAGGAATTCGGGGGCTGGTATTTCGACCTTGCACGCCGCTGGGATGGCACCTTCTCCCACCAGGGTCCGCCCGAGCCCGACCACGACAGCTACGAAGGCTGGGACGCCACGGGCGGCTATCTGCTGGCCTACGCCATGCCGCTCAAGAGACTTCATTTCACTGGCAGGCGTCCGGCGATCATCCCGCAGTTGGACGCCGCTGGCGTGCAAGCCCTCATCCTCGATGGCCGTGGCTGGGACAACAAGGACCGCAAGAGCGCCTACGACAAACTCAGCGCGGAGCAGATTTTGGAGCGCCTCGGGAGTTGGTCGCCGGTGGTTCGTGAGCGGGCTGCAATGGCGCTGGGCCGGCGCAAGGAAGTGTCCGTGTCACCCTTGGTGAGCCTGCTGGAGTCCGGGGCGCTGCATTCCCGCTATGGGGCGTGTCAGGCTCTGGTCGCCCTGGGTGGTCGTGGAGCACCGGCCATTGAACCGTTGCGGAAGGCACTGGCGGATCAGGACCTCTGGCTGCGCATCAAGGCGGCGGAGGCGCTTGCAGCCATCGGTGCCCCTGCCATGCCGGCAGTTCCCCAGCTGCTCAAGCTGCTGGCTCAGGTGGACCCGCAGAGCGATCCGCGCGGCATGCAGCAGCGCTACCTCTCCTTCGCGCTCTTCAACGGTGGCGGGATGCTGAGCCGGTCGCTCGAAGGTGTGGATCGCGAGGCGCTCTACGAGGCGGTGCGGGCCGGGCTTAAGAACCAGGACGGTCGCGCCCGGGGTGCCATCGGCTCGGTCTATCGCCATCTCTCGGCCGAAGGGATCCGCCCCCTGTTGCCTGCGATTTATCAGGCGATCATCGAACCGGCTCCCAGCGGCGAGATGTTTGCCGACTCCATCCGCGTGGAGGGGCTGCGCCTTCTGGCCAAACATCGGATCGAGGAAGGCATCCGCGCCTGCGTGAATTACACCCGCGACCAGAATCCCTGGGCGAGCGAGCATCGGACCCCTGAACTGATGGAGATTCTCCGCAGCTACGGGACCCACGCCAAGTCGGTCATTCCGGAGCTGACACGCATCGCCAATTACTTTGAGAAGGACGAAAAGGACTTTCCCAGGAAGCTCATGCTCCAGAAGGCCGGGAGCGTTCGCGAAACGATCCGGGCCATCGAGGCCTCGACGGACACCCCGGAACTCATCCCTCTGCCATAGCCCACAGGGGCCAGGCAGGCGCTGGAACGCCCTGGCGCCGCGAGGCAACCAGGCAACCCGATTGAATTCAGGACAACCCCTAGATGACCATGAAACCCGCTGTCTTCCTCATCGCAGCACTGCTGTGCGCGCTCTCTCCGTGTTCCTTCGCCAGGCCGCTCAAGGTCTTCATCCTCGCCGGGCAGTCCAACATGGAGGGACATGCCGAAATCAGGACCTTTGACTACATCGGCAAGGACCCGCTGACGGCGCCCATTCTCAAGGAGATGCGGAACCTGGATGGAACCCCGCGCGTGTGTGACAGGGTCTGGATGTCCTATTTGACCGGACCTTATGATGGCAGTGCCAATGGCGAGGGGTTGGGGAAATTGACCGCTGGTTTTGGCGCGCGTGGAGATCGGCCCACCCAAATGGGTGGCAAGATTGGTCCGGAGTTCACCTTCGGAATCTACATGGAGAAGGAGCTGAAGGAGCCCATTCTGATCATCAAGACCGCCTGGGGTGGCAGGTCGCTCAACACCGAGTTTCGTCCGCCCAGCGCCGGGCCCTACCAGCTGCCCAAGGTCATTCAGGATGAGTGGGACAAGCACCCCCAGGGCGCCCACGGCATTCCTAAACTTGAGGACCGGAAGAAGTGGCAGGAAGACAAGGATGCCGCCTCAGGAGTGTTTTATCGGATGATGATTGATCATGTGAAGAGGGTGCTGGCGGATCCGAAGCGTGTCTGTCCGGAGTATGACGAGAAGGCTGGCTATGAGCTGGCGGGGTTTGTCTGGCTTCAGGGGTTTAACGACCTGGTTGATGGGACGACTTATCCCGGTCCTGACAAACCCGGAAGGTTCGATGTTTATTCAGACCTGCTGGCCAGGTTCATTCGCGACGTTCGGAAGGACCTGTCAGCCCCGCAGATGCCATTCGTGATCGGCGTGCTGGGAGTCGGGGGGGAGAACGAAAATGAGGTTTTCCGCAAGGCCATGGCAGCACCGGCGGAGATGCCCGAGTTCAAGGGCAATGTCGTGGCGGTTGAGACGGCTCCGTTCTGGGATCATGCCATTGCCGCCGCGGAACCCAGGCAGGGCAAGTACAACGATATCGTTGGCACGGCGCATACATTCAAACGGGATGGCACGCTCGACAGGGAACGGAAGTGGGATGGTTACTGGAAGCCTGTTGGTAAGCCTCTGCCGGAGGAAAGGATCTGGCGCTTCACCACGCTGGATGCCACCGAAGGGAAGGACAAGCTTGAGAAATATGACGACCGGCGATTCCGTGACATCACGCTGCCTGCCGGCACTAAGGATTGGCACTTGCCCGAGTTCGATGACAGCCAATGGACGGAAGGCAAGGCTCCCATCGGGAAGGGCAGGTGGAAACACAGCGGAATCATCCTGGAGAAATTCCCTTCAGCCTGGGGAAAGGGCGAATTCCTGCTCATGCGTACAACTTTTGAAGTCGAAGATCTCAACTTCGATTCCTATCGCATCGCGGTTCTGGCGAGACAGGGATTCCATGTTTATTTGAACGGACACAGGATACACACCTACATCTGGTGGCAGGACAAGCCGCAATACGGTGCCATCGTGCTCGATGACAAAGAGATCAAGCATCTGAAGAAGGGCAGGAACGTGTTGGCGGTCTATGGCAATGACCAGTATGACCAGCGGTCCCCGGAACATTATGCCGCGTTGGATGCGTGGATTGAGGGGATCAGCAAAGCGGACCAGGAAAAACTCGAACTGGCCCTGGAGGAAGTCCTTTCCCCCAGAGACAGGGAAGCCCTCAAGGGAGCTTCCAATGGCGGCTATCACTATTTTGGCAGCGCGAAGATCTTTGCCCAGATGGGCAAGGCGTTTGCGGAGGCGATTGTGAAGATGCAGAAGGCCAAGTGAGCCTTGGGATTCGCAAGAAGGAACGCCACCCAGCGGGTGGTACCGGCGCATCCCGAAGTTGTTGGTAGTGGTTGTCGTGCTGCGACAACCCCGCCCGCGTTGACTGCGCAGTGGCCTTTGGCTGTTGCGCCCTGGCGATGTCGTAGCGCCGCTGGACACGGTGCTACCCGTCCGGGCGACACGTTCCACCCGCTGGAGGCTCGGAATGCACCGTCGCACATCCAGCAAAGCGGTTGACGGTTGTTGGAGCGCATCCCTAGCGTGCCGAATTCGAATGGGAAGGCGTGTCATGTTGAAAATGTATTCCCTGCCCTCGGTGTTTGCGTGGGCGGTGCTGGTCTGGGGTGTGTGCGGTTGCGGACCTGGCGGGAACACCGCGAAGGGGCCTGCGGGTCCGCCGGGAGGCGGGGGGCGTGGAGGCGGCATGCCGGTGATGCAGGTCATCGCCATTCCGGCGGAGCGGCAATCCGTGGAGGAATCGTTGTCCCTGGTGGGCAGCGTGACTGCGAATGAGCAGATCGAGGTGCGGGCGGAGAGCGAGGGCTTCGTGGAATCGATCCGGTTCACGGAGGGTCAGGAGGTGGCGAAGGGGACGGTGCTGGTGACCTTGGACGAGACGCGGCTGCAAGCGGCGCTGGAGGAGGCGGAAGCTTCGCTGAAACTGAGCCGGCAGACCCATGACCGTCAGAAGGAACTGCTCGCGTCCCGGCTGGTGTCGCAGCAGGAGTACGATCAGGCGATCTCGAAGCTGGCGGTGGACGAGGCGGCGGTTTCAGGGCGTCGACGGCAGTTGAAGGAGGCCATGGTCTCGGCGCCGTTCGAGGGGATCGTCGGGTCGCGCATGGTGAGTCCGGGCCAGCTGGTGAACCGCAACATGACCCTCACGTCGCTGGTTGATCTCGATCCGGTGAAGGTGGAGTTCAATGTGCCGGAGCGATTCCTGAGCCAGGTCCAGAATGGCCAGGAAATTTCGGTGACGGTGGCGGCGTGGCCGGGAACGCCGTTCCGGGGGAAAGTGTTTTTCGTGGCGCCTTCGGTGGATCCGGTGAGCCGGACGATCCTGGTGAAGGCGGAGATCGAGAACCGGGACCGGCGTTTGAAGCCGGGGATGTTCGCGAACCTGGATCTCACTCTGCAGGTGCGCGGCGACGCGGTGGTGATTCCGGAGGCGGGGTTGAGCCAGATCCTGGACGGCGACCGCGCGATGGTGATGGTGGTGGGACCGAGCAATGTGGTGTCGCTGGTTCCAGTGAAGGTCGGGGTGCGGCTGCCGGGGCGGGTGGAGATCCGGGATGGGTTGTCGGGGGGCGAGCGGGTGGTGGTGGAGGGCCTGCAGAAGATCGCGCCGGGGATGACGGTGGAACTCGCGCCACCGGAGAAATCCAAGCCTTACGAATTGAAGAAACCGGCCTCCGTGGGGGGGGAATGAACCGAGCCGGAACGCCTGATTCGATTCGATTCGATTCGATTCGACCCGAGCTGAGCTGAGCTGAACCAAGGAGGAATCCGCGATGCAACTTCCCGACATCTGTATTCGACGGCCGGTGTTCGCCACGATGATGAATCTGGCGCTGGTGCTGTTCGGGGCGATCGGCCTGAGCCGGCTGCCGGTTCGCGAGCTGCCGGACATTGATCCGCCGATCGTGAGTGTGACGACGATTTACCCGGGGGCGGCGGCGCGGGTGGTGGAGACGGAGGTGACGGAGCGTTTGGAGGACGTGATCAACACGGTGGAGGGGATCAAGGTCCTGACGAGCGAGAGCCGGGAGCAGGTCAGCAACATCACCATTGAGTTCAATCTGTCGCGCCCGATCGAGGTGGCGGCGCAGGACGTGCGGGACCGGGTGGCGAGCGTTCGGGGGTCGTTGCCGGAGGACATCCTTGATCCGATCGTCAACAAGCAGGACGCGGATGCGCGGCCGATGCTGTGGATCGGGATGAACAGTTCGCGACTGACGCCGCTGGAACTCACCACGCTGGCGGAGAAGCAGATCAAGAACCGCCTTCAGACCGTGGCCGGGGTGTCCTCGATCATGATCGGCGGCGAGCAGCGGTTCGCGATCCGGTTGTGGCTGGATGCCGAGAAGATGGCGGCCCACCGGATCACGGTGCTGGATGTGCAGCGGGCGTTGATGCAGCAGAACGTCGAACTGCCGAGCGGACGGGTGGAGGGACTGGATCGGGAGATGACCATCCAGACCCAGGGCGAGCTGAAGACGGCGGAGGAATTCAACCGGATGGTGATCTCGCGCGACGGCGACCGGGTGGTGCGGCTGCGGGACATCGGGGAGGCGCGGGAGGGTGTGAAGGACGAACGGACCCGGGCCCGGCAGATGGGACGTCCGTGCATCTTCCTGGGAGTGATCAAGAACTCGAAGGCGAACACGGTGGACGTGGCGAAGGGGATCAAGCGGGAGGTGGAGGCGATCCAGCCGACGCTGCCCGAAGGTGTGCAGATGGTGGTGGCCTACGATGAGTCGGTGTACGTGGAACGCGCGATTTCGGAGGTGTGGGAATCGCTGGCCATCGCGTTCGGCCTGGTGGTGGTGGTGATCTACGTGTTCCTCCACAACTTCCGCGCGACCCTGATTCCGGCGGTGGCGGTGCCGGTGTCGATCGTGGCGAATTTCACGGTGATGTACTGGATGGGGTTCTCGGTGAACATCCTGACCATGCTGGCATTGGTGCTGGCGATCGGGGTGGTGGTCGATGACGCCATCGTGGTGCTGGAGAACATTCACCGGCACATCGAGGAGGGGTTGTCGCCGATGGACGCGGCCTTCAAGGGCATGAAGGAGATCACCTTCGCGGTTATCGCCACGACGGTCGCGCTGGTGGCGGTCTTCACGCCACTGGCCTTCCAGACCAGCTCGACGGGGCGCCTGTTCGTGGAGTTTGCCATCGCCATCGCAGGGTCGGTGCTGATCTCGGCGTTCGTGGCCCTGACGCTGACCCCGATGATGGCGGGACGCATCCTGCAACGGGTGGAGAAAAAGCCTGGCAGCCTGGTGCGGGCCTTCGAGGTGGTCATCCATGCCATGACGCGGGTGTACGAGAGGACGTTGGGACGCCTCCTGGGATGGTCCCTCGGGGTGCGGATGGCCTTTCTGCTGCTGATCGGGGGCGGTGTTTCCGGGGCGACTTTCTGGCTCTGGAAGGGGTTGGAGGGGGATTTCCTGCCGGAGGAGGACAAGGGGCGCTTGTTCTGCTTTGTGATCGCTCCGGAAGGATCGACGCCTGAGTACACGGATCGGATGGTGCGGCAGGCCGAGGGAATTCTGGCGAAGACGCCAGAGGTGGAACTGTACGGAGCCCTGGTGGCTCCGGGGTTCTCAGGGCCCGGCCAGGGCAACAGTGGGATGGTGTTCGTCAAGCTGAAGGACGAACGGGAGCGGTCCGTGCAGCAGGTCGTCAATGCTCCGGGTGGGATCCGGCAGAACTTTTTCAGGGACGTTGAGGGTGCCATTGCCATTCCCAGCATTCCCAAGGCCATTGACCGAGGCTTCGGTTCCCCGTTCCAGCTCGTGCTTCAGGGGAACGATCTCGATAAGCTGAACGTGGCGGCGCGCGATTTGGCGAACAAACTCCGGGCGTCGGGGTTTCTCCAGAACGTTCAGTCGTCGTTCGAGATCAACAAACCGGAGCTCCGATTGTCCGTGGACCGAGACCGTGCCGCTGCGTTGGGCGTGTCGATCGAAGCGATTTCCCGGACGCTGCAAATCCTGTTCGGCGGTCTGGATCTGTCGCGGATCAAGCGGGATGGAAAGCAATACGATGTGATCGCGCAGTTGGAGCGGAAGTCGAGGTCGACCCCGCAGGATCTGGACCGGTTGTACGTGCGCAACGAGGCGGGGCAGTTGGTGCAATTGAGCAGTGTGGTGAATCGGGAGGTGGGGGTGGCGCCGAACAAGATTTCGCGCTTCAACCGGCTGCGTGCGGCCATTATTTCGGGCACGCCGGTGGGGGTCACGATGGGGACGGCGGTGGAGCGGGTGGAAGAGATGATGAAGACGGAGCTTCCGCCGGGATTTCTCTACACCTGGTACGGGGAGTCGCGGGACATGAAGGACG
>CAYZAE010000092.1:0-25349 GCA_964476125.1 uncultured Verrucomicrobiota bacterium
GTCCCGGCGGTGGTCGGAGCGACGGGGCTGAGGGACGACGGGGCGGGGTCCCCGGGGTAGGCCCGCGCGGACGCGGTCCAACCCCGGGCTCGGGTCCGGAATCCCTTTGGGATTCCCCGAGTAAGCTCACCTCGTTCTCGCTGCAGAGGGATCTGCTCCCCCTCTTTGCCTCTGCGCCTCCGCGCCTCTGCGCGAGAAGAAGAAGCCGTGGGACGTCCTCTGTCTTTGGCTTGGGGCGAGGGCCGCGGGCGGGGGCGTGCTGGCGCCGGGGTTAGGCTCGCGCAGAGGCGCAGAGGCGCGGAGGAAAGGCAGACTCTCGGACTCAACGCCAACGGCGTCGGGGAGCGAAGGGATGGCGAGTGGAAAGCGTCGTCATGCCGTCGCCGTCCAACCACTCCGGGTTTCACGCGGATCCGTTTCCCTGGCTTGAAGGCCATTGACTCATCCCTAGGCACCGCGTAGGGAAGGACCCATTCGATGCGAGGGTACGTCCGAGTCATGGCGGTGCTGATGCTGAGCGGGGTGCTCGGCCTGCACTGGGCCGTGCTTCAGACCGTGGCCTGGACCTCGATGCTCATCGAACGCATCCCGACCCAGTCGCTGACTTCCGCGGTGGCGACAACCTTCGATGGAAGGCATCCCTGCCAGCTGTGTCTGGCCATCCGCGAAGGTAAATCCGCGACCTCCCAGGAATCCGTTCCGACGCCGGCGCCGGCGCCGTCCGGGTCCGGGTTGAAGCTCGACGCCTGGGTTTGTTTGGAATCCGTGCCGAACCTTTTTCCTGCGGGAGTGGTTTTGCATGGCCGGCGGTCGGTGGTGTTTGCGCCGATGCGCGGGGATCCTCCGCCTCTTCCACCTCCTCGATCCGCCTGAGTTGAGACGGAACTCCGGTACTGGCATGGCCGGTACGGGGAGATTCGGTTTCCCTGGATGGATGAGAGGATTGGAACCTTGAACGGACGCCCTGGAAGGGGTTCGGGAGAGGGTTGGAGGACGATTGAAGCGCCGCTGGAGCCTTGGATTCACCCTGATTGAATTGCTGGTCGTGATTGCCGTGGTGGCGATCCTGGCCAGTTTGCTGCTGCCTGCGTTGGCATCGGCGAAGGGTCGGGCCCAGGCGATCCGGTGTGTGTCGAACCTCCGGCAGATCGGCATCGGGTGCCAGCTGTACAGCGGCGACTACAACGATGCCCTGCCACGCTCCGCGCATCAGGGGGCTTCCTGGATCGGGAAGCTCGAACCCTACGGAGTGACGAACGTCTACCGGTGCACGCTGGATACCAACCGGCTGCGGTCGACGAGTTACGCCATCAACGATTTTCTGACGCCCCAGCCCTTTGGCGCCCGCGAGCTCGATTTCTCGCGGCTGACCGCCGTTCCGTCGCCCGCCGAGACTTTGCATCTGGCGGAGGCGCGGGGGGATTTCGAAGGCTCGGACCATTTCCACTTCGCCGACCGCGCCAGCGGCGGCTTTTCGAACACTGCGTTTGCGGCCCAGGTGGCCGTGGAGCGACATCGGGAGTCGGCGAACTATCTTTTCGCCGATTCCCACGTGGAAACCCTTCGCTGGAGGCTCGTCAGTCCCCGCCTTGACCGGCCCGGGTCGCGATTTGTGCGGCCGGATGGTCAGGATACCGACAACAAACCATGAGACAGAGACAGACGAACCCATGCACTTGAACTTGAGAAGTACCCACCTCCTGATTCTTGCCGCCTCGCTGTTCGGGGCGGTCAATCTGCAAGCCCAGCACGGGCACCTCAACGCCGGCGCGGTTGGCCAGAACCAGGGCGACCGGCTCTCCTTCGCCAATGGCGGCCTCTTCGCGGAATCCTCGGGTTACGTGAAAAGCCTGCCCCAGGCGACCACCGGCAAGTACGCCGGCTTCTACTCCGGCGGAATCACCATCACCGCCCTTCCCACCAGCATCGACAACGGCGGACCGG
Source organism: uncultured Verrucomicrobiota bacterium (assembly GCA_964476125.1). GTDB lineage: Bacteria > Verrucomicrobiota > Verrucomicrobiia > Limisphaerales > CAIMTB01 > CAIMTB01. The sequence goes on from CAYZAE010000092.1 coordinate 1,945, forward strand.
CCGCCGGGGCCTCGGCTCCCGGCAGCTTCCTCATGATCGGCATCCAATCGGTCACGGGACCGGTCGGTGGCGATTTCGCATTTTGGGAGGAAGGGGCCACAGCGCCGACCCTCAGTTACTCGGTCGGTTACGATGTCGCGGTTCCGACGTCCCTATGGGCGATCAGCGACGCTTCCGGCGGCGCTGGAGCCGCGGGGGCGGATCCGTTCGGACACCTCCATGGCCGCAATTTCACGGCCACGGTTCCTGGTGATTATCTCGTCGGGTTCAAGTTGTTCGACAACTCGGGCAACGGAACCGGGGGCGGCGCCATCCACACGCCGTCGGCCACCCTCAACATCCGCTTCTCGGCGGTGCCGGAGCCGTCGGTCGGTGTGCTCCTGGCTCTGGGAGCGGCGGGCCTCGTCCTCGTGCATCGCCGCAAGCGCGCGTGAGGACTGGGTTAACCAGGTCATGAATCCAGGAAGTGGAACCGCCGGGAGGGCCTGGCGGTTCCACTTCGATCCGATGAGAACCGACAATCCATTCGAGGCGCGGGGTCCCGGGACGGCCCAAGCCAGGCCCCGACTCTCCGTGAACCAGGGAGGGCGGGCCTTGCTGCTTTTCCTGCTGGCGCTGGTTGGAAGTGTCAGCCCGGTCCTGGGTGCCGGCCATCAGCACATCAATGCCGGAGCGCTGGGATCCGAACCGGGGACCCGGCTTTCCTTTTTGAACGGCGACCGGTTCGCCGCTGAATCGGGCTATGTGCTGCCGTGCCTTCCGGTGTCCTCCGGCCCGCACGCCGGGTTGTTTCGCGGTTCGGTGACCTTCACGGCCCTGGCTTCGACCTCGGACTACGGCGGTCCCGCCTTCGGCCATGCCGCGCCCGGAGCGCATCTCGAATTGGGAATCGAGACCGTCGAGGGACCGGTCGGCGGCTCGTTGGGTTTCTGGGAAGGCGAGGAGGGCGAGGCGGGCGGGGAGGGCGGACAACTTTCCGTTTTGTTGCCGGTGGGGACGGCTTTGGGGCTTTTTCGATTCCCGCTGAGTGAGACATCGGGGGCGGCCGGGGAGGACCCCTACGGACACATTCATGGACGGGTGTTCACGTTGGACCGGCCCGGTTTGTACACGGTGGGATTTCGCATCCATGACGTTTCGGGGAACGGCCCCGGGGGCGGACCGCTTCATCCCGCGTCGGATCTTTTCCGGCTTCATCTGCAGTCGGGGGTGAGCCTGGCGGGAATTCGGTCGGGGCCGGACGGGGTCCGGCTGAGTTTCGCGGCCCTGGCGGGGGGACGTTACACGGTCGAACGCTCGGGTCGGCTGGGTGTGGGGGCGGTCTGGGAATCCGTGGGGGAGCCGGTGGTGGGGGACGACCGGCTGCATGAAGTGCTTGATCCTACGCCGGCGGGAATCGGGTTCTACCGGTTGCGGTGGGAGACGCCATGAGCCGGGGAGATGTGCGGCCGGAATTCTCGTCAACCCCGCCGGGATCGGGTTGGCGGGTGGGGTTGTTGCTGTTTCTGAGCGGAGCCGCCGCGCTGGCCCACCAGATTCTTTGGACGCGCCGGTTGGTGGATTGGCTGGGGGCCAGTGCGGAGACCTTTGCCCGGGTGGTGGGCGCGTTTTTTCTGGGACTCGCCTTGGGCTCCGCCTGGGCGGCCTGGCGGCCGGCAGGGGCGGAGTCGGCGTGGCTCAGGGTGCGGCGGGCGGAATTCCTGGTGGCGTTGACCGCCCTTTTGCCGCTGGTGGTCGTGGGTTGGCTGGGGTCGGAGGCGATGCCTGCCTGGATCCTGGGAGGCCTGGGCCGATGGGTGCTTCCCGCCGTTTTGGTCGGTCCCCCGGCCTTTGCCATGGGGCTGGTTTTTCCGGCCGTCGCCGAGGCGGTGGTGGCCCGGGTGCCGGCGGGGGAGGCCCCGGGTGTGGTGCGTTGGTATGGGTGGAATACGCTGGGGGGTGTGCTGGGGTTGGGTTGGGTGTTCTTCGTGGGATTGCCGCGTCTGGGGTTGGTGGGAACAGCCCTGGCGACCTGCGGCATCAATGTCGTGGTGGCCGTGCTCGCGGGGGTGCTCAAACCGGGGCGGGGAAGCACCCACCTCGCCGGGCCCGGGGTCGGCCCGGTACCAGGGACGACCGGGAGTGGGGTGGGGGACGAAGCGGGACGCGCGGATGCCGTGGGAGCAGCAGGCTGGGGCGTGGCGGCGATCTCGGGTTTTGGCGTGCTTGCCCTGGAGGTGGTGCTCCAGCACCAGGTCGCCCAGGTCGCCATCAATTCGTACTATTCCTCGGCGGTGGTGCTGGCGGGCGTTCTGATCGGCTTGGGCGCGGCAGCATTCGTGGGGATCGGACGTTGGGGGGCCTCCCGGGTTCTTTCCCTGGCGGCGCTGGTCTGTGCCTTTGAGCCGATTCTGTTTCAGGCCCTGCACCCGGGACTGGCCATGCTTCCCTACGATCTCCCGCCCTGGCGGTACTTCGTACGGTTGGCGGGGCTGGTGCTGCTGGTGGGACTGCCGGTCTTCGGAGGATTGGGACTGGTGTTTCCCTGGTTGCTGCGCCAGGCCCGGAATGGCCGGACAGTGGCGGGCTGGCTGGCGGTGAACGGGGTCGGTGGCTGGCTGGGCACCGAGGTGAGCCAGGGCTGGCTCCTGCCCGGAGCCGGGATCTGGGGGGCGGCCGGGGGGATCGGAGTGCTTTACGGTATAGCCGCGCTCGGACAGGCCCGGCGCACCCCGGGAGATGCGCGTGCCGGGTTGAGCCGGCTTCGAGCCGCGGCCCCAGGGATGCTCGCGATCTCGATCGCGTTGGCTTCCCTGGCCTGGAACAGGAATCGCGCGCAGGTCCGGCCGGTGGCCGGGGATCGGGTGGTGGAGGTGGGCGTGGGCCGGGAAGGGGTGGTGGCGGTGGTGTCCGGGGCGACCAACGATTGGCGCATCGTTTTCAACAACACCTACACGCTGGGAGGTTCCCGTGCGGCCGTGAATCAGGAACGTCAGGCGCTGCTGCCAGCGCTGTTGCACGCAAAACCACGTCGGGTCGCGCTGCTCGGGTTCGCCACGGGCAGCACCACGGCCGGAGCGGCACGGATGCCGGGGGTGGAATCGATCGAAGCCTTCGAACTCAGCCCGCTGGCGGCGGCGCTCGCCGGACGGCATTTCCGTCCCTGGAACCGTGGCGTTCTCGACGATCCACGGGTGCGATTGGTGGTGGAGGACGCACGCATCGGGATCCTGGGCCGGTCGGGGCGCCATGACCTCGTGGTGGGCGATCTCTTCATGCCCTGGCGGACGGGGGAGGGACGTCTCTATTCGCGCGAGCACTTCGCGTCGGTGCGCCGGTCCCTGGCGCCCGGGGGCATGTTCTGTCAGTGGTTTCCGCTGTTCCAACTGACCGGGAGGCAGTGGGAGGTGATCCGGCGGACGTTCCGGGAACAGTTCCCTGGGGCGTTCGCGATCCGGGGGGATTTCTACGCCGACCTGCCGATCGTGGGGTTGTGCGGTTTTGCCGATGGGCGGGGAATGGAATCCCTGGATTGGACGGCCATCGCGGCGGCGTGCGGTCGGTTGCGGAAAGCCGGAGCCGGGTCCGGGGTTGGAGCCGGAGCGCAGGTGGGGGATCCGCTGGTGCGACATCCGGAGGGGATCGCCATGGCCCTGCTGGGGCCGGATCCCGGGGTGGGGCCGGGAACGGTGAACACCCTGGGCAACGCCTGGATCGAGTGGGACGCGGGCCGGAATGTCTGCGGACTGCGGGAGCCCTGGATGGTGGGGGTGCCCTGGGCCCAGTGGGCGCGGGATCTGCATCGCGGCGGCGTGGAGCGGATTCCGCAGGAATGGCGGCCGGCCCATGATGCGGGCCAGTTTTTCCTGACGCTCGAGGTGGCAGTGCTTTCGAAAAGCACGGTGCGCGGCAATCTGGAGGCCCAGATTCCGGAACGCCTCCCCTTCGCCCTGCGCACGGATCGGGCGGCGAACTGGGAGGCCTGGCCCTCGCGGGTGAAGATCAGTCCGCGTGCCGGCGGCATCAGCAGCGGAAACGGTGGATGAGGAAGCCAGGAGTCCGCTTGCCTGCCCGGGCGGGATTGGCGCTTACTCCCGGCGAACTTTCCGGACGTCCGTCGCGCTTCCACGCGCCGGTCGCGGCCGGGACATCCATCGACCATGTCCAAGCTGAATTTTGCGCTCGTCGGTTGCGGCGGCATCACCCTCCAGAATCACCTTCCCGGACTGGCCCTGTGCCGGGACGTGGCGGTCCATGCCGTCTGTGATGCCAATCCGGAAACCCTCGAACGGGCTCGTCAGACGACCGGGGCGCCGGTGGCGTCGACGGATTACCGCCAGATCGTGACGCGGGACGACATTCACGCGGTGATCATTGCGACGCCGAACATCACCCATCCGCCGGTGGCCTTGGAGGCGATCGCGCACGGAAAGCACGTGCTTTCGGAAAAGCCACTGGCGTTGAACCGGGCGGATGCCTTCCGCATGGCGGAGGCTGCCGAGGCGGCGGGGGTTCGGAACATGACCGCGTTCACCTACCGCTTCGTGCCCGCGATGCGTTACCTCCATCACCTGGTGACCCGCGGCGATCTGGGCACGCCCTACCACTATCGCTCCTGCCGCCTCCAGGACTGGGGGACCCGGAATCTCGGATGGCGACAGCAGCGCGCCCTCGCGGGGACCGGCGAACTGGGTGACATGCTGAGTCACCGCATCGATTTCGCGCATCACCTGATCGGGCCCATGAAACGGTTGGTGGCGAATCTCAAGAACCTGACCCCGATGCGGGGCGGTCAGCCGAATGACACCGACGATTGGGTGGCGATCCTGGCCGAGTTTGAGGCCGGCGCCTCCGGGGTGCTGGAAAGTTCCAAGCTCGCCAGCGGCCGCAATGAGAGCTGGCGCAGTCTCGATTACGTCGAGATCAATGGGAGCGAGGCCACCTTCGAGTTCACCACCGGCCGTTGGAATGAGCTTCTGTCAGGGAAGGTGGGCGGGCCCGGACTCCAGCCGCTGGCGGTGCCGCGGGAATTCTGGACCTGGCCGGGTTCGAATCGGGATCCATCGGTCGGGGATCCCCTGGTTTCGTTCCGCTACGATCAGGCGATCGAGTTCGTGAACGCCATTCGCGAGCAGCGTCCGTGCTCGGTGACCTTCCGGGACGGCGCCCGGGGGCAGGCGGTCATGGATGCCGCCGTGGAATCGGCCCGGACACGGTCCTGGGTCGATCTGTAGGCGGGACGTTGGCGGCACAGCGCCTTCGCGCGATGCCGCCTGCCTTGCATCGGTCGGCGCGCGAACCTGGCCCTTTCTTCCAACCTCACGCAGGCGGACTTCCCACGGCCCGTTGCTTTCTCGCGCAGAGGCGCGGAGGCGCAGAGGAAGAAAAGGCGGTGGAACGGACAGGCCCCTTGGGACGCGTCCATGCCAAAGGCATGCCTCGGAAATTTCCAAAGCATGCCGACCGCATGCCAGAAAGTGGACGGAGGTCGGGGCGCCCGCCCGACCTCCGGACTGAGGAATCAAGAGATCCCGACCCCGCCGGTCTCGCACAAGGCAGCGTGGGGGGGACGATACGTCCGGTTGGACCGTGGCACGCCCTTCGGGGTGCAAATTCATGATGGCGCCATTCCGGAGGAGGTGTCGTGAGGCGATGCCACCTCCGGACACTGTCTGCGATCCCTCTGGGATCGTCGGAGTTTGCCCGGTTCTTCACCCCAGAGGGCACCGAGAGCACAGAGGAGGCGGGATTGGTTCCGAGCACGAAAAAGCCGGGCCGGCTGGTGGATCCAGCCATGGCCCGGCCTCGATTGTGAAAGGGGATGGGATCGGGTCGAAGCGGGGAAATCAGGCTTCGAACGATTTGCCGCAGCCGCAGGATTGGCGGGCGTTGGGGTTGGTGATCTTGAAACCACCGCCGGTCAGGGCGTCGGAGAAGTCGATGACGGCGCCCTTGAGGTAGGCGGCGCTGAATTCATCGACCAATACCTTGGCGCCATGGAAGTCGGCCTGGTGATCGCCGCCCCGGGCTTCGTCGAAGACCATGCCGTATTGAAGTCCCGAGCAGCCGCCGGCCTCCACGTAGACCCGAAGGTTTTTCCCGGCATTGGCGGGATCCCTCTCGATCATGGCATTGATCTCGCGGGCTGCGGATTCGGTCAGAATTACACCGGTGTCGGTGCCGAGGGTCGTCGTTTCGCTCATGTTCACTTTTTGCTGGGGGCACCCTAGCACCGGGGCCCGGGGAGTTCAAACCGTGTCCCGGGGGGGCGATCCCCGCGTAAAGGACCGTCGGAAAGGCGGATCGCACCACGAAGGGCACGAACGGAATGCGGGGGAGGAGACTTCCGGGATGCGCTCCCAGCGCCATTGTTCTGGCTGCATTGGATCGGCCTTCCTTCGTGGCTTCGTGCGCTTCGTGGTTGCTTACCCGAGGGGGTGGGCGGTGGGCCCGGAGCGCGGCGCGGGGGGGGCGGGAGTTGGGGGACGGGAGTGGGGAGTGGGGAGAGGATTGGAGTTGGAGGCGGGAGGCGATAGCCTTCGGGGCGTGTTTGAAAGCAGCTGCGCGCCGACCGATCGAATGGGGGCAGTCGCGAAAAAGGCGGTTGCTTCCCTTTTCCGGGCGATCCGGGTTGTCTCCGTGCTTTGGATGCTCACGTCAGGCTTGCCAGGATCGCTTTCAGCGGCCGCCGCGGAATCGGCTGAACCCGCCTTTTTCCCGTTCCAGCCGCCCCTGGGGGTGTCTTCAACCGGCGGCGTGGAACCGATCGCGCATCGAGGTGCGGCGGGTCGCGCTCCGGAGAACACCCGCGCCGCCCTGGAGCGCTGTATCGACGATGGCTGTTCCTGGGTCGAGGTGGACGTCCGTCGGACCCGGGACGGTCGGCACGTGCTTTGGCATGACGCGACCTTTGAAAAGCTGGGCGACAGTGTCCGGCGGGTGAAGGACTCCAGTCTGGAGGAATTGAGAACGCTGGATGTCGGGGGCTGGTTCGCGCCGCGGTTTCGCGAGGAAACCCTCCTGACGCTGGAGGAGGCGCTGCAACGGGCCCGGGGACGGATTCATCTGTTGTTGGACTGCAAGGAGGTGGACCCCGCGGGGGTGGTTCGCGAGATCCTGGCGGCGGGCATGGAACGTCAGGTGCTGATCCACGATGAACCCGCCCGACTTTCCGTATGGCGGTCGGCCGGGGCAGGGCGGATCGCAGTCATGTCCAAGTGGCGGCCCGCCGGGGGCTTGAGGGCACTTCCCGGGGCGGAGAGGCCGGATGCGGTGGAGATCGACGCCCCTGACATCAGTCCCGAGGCGGTGGCCTTCTGGCATCGACAGGGCGTGCGCGTGGAAGCGAAGTGTCTGGGGGATTGGGATACGAAGCGGGTTTGGCAGGCGGTCGCTGCGGCGGGGGTCGACTGGATCCAGACCGATGTGCCGGAGGAGATTCTTGCCTGGCGCCTGCGTCTGGCCGGGGCGGAGAAAACCTTGAAGGTGTCCTACCACCGGGGGGCGAACCGGTACGCGCCGGAGAACACCCTGGAGGCCCTGACGAAGGCCGGGCGACTGGGGGCGGATTTCGTGGAGTTCGATATCCGCACCACGCGGGATGGGGAGTGGTTTGTGCTGCATGACGGTCGGCTGGATCGAACGACCGACGGGCAGGGGCCGATTTCTGAAAAGACCGGGGCGGAGGTCCGGGCGCTGTCCGCGGGACGTTGGTTTGGTCGTCCGTTTTCGGAAGCCCGGGTGCCGTCGATGGACGAATTGCTGGCGGCGTTTCCGCCGGGGATGGAATTGTACTTCGACGCCAAGGATATCACGCCGGAAGCGCTGGCGTCGGCGCTGGGTCGCCATGGGTTGGTGGAGCGGACGGTGGTGTATCAAAGTGAGGAGTATCTCCTTCGATTGAAGTCGGTGAATCCCCGGATCCGGGCACTGCCGCCGTTGCGCGATCCGAAGGATCTCGATCGATTGGCGGGCGGGCTCAAGCCTTATGCGGTGGACGCCAACTGGAGGGTGCTGACGAAGGAACTCATGGAACGGTGCCATGCGCTGGGCATCCGGGTTTTCTCGGACGAGCCGGAGCCGAACATGGCTGAGGCGCGGTATCGCGAAGTGATCGCGTGGGGGATTGATGTGATCCAGACCGACGATCCCCTCCGGGTCTATCGCGCGATGCGGCGGAGGGAGTGAGTGCGTTCATTGGATTTGCTTTCCCCGTGGGTCCGGGCAGCGTGCGCGTTCATCCAGCTGAATCCGGAGCCCTGTCCCCCCAGAATCCCCCATGAAAAAGCCTCCGAAACTCATTTCCCCGTTTCGTCGATGGGCCCGGCGGGTGGTCTGGGCGGCCTTCGCGGTGGTCCTGGGCATGCGGGTGCTCTTTCCGCCGGAACCGACCTTCTCCAACCGGGGCGGTTGGGGCGGCCCGCAGCCGGGCGGGATCTTTATCGGCCGGGACGGCGGCCAGCGTCGATGGCGCCCTCCCGCCCGGGTGCGCACGCCGGCAGGTCCCCTGCCGACGAATATCTGGCGAATGGAAATCACGATGTCGGAGCGCGATGCCAACGTGCTGCGGCAGACCTCGTTTGAATGGGGCCGTGGCGGAAGGACGGAGCGGCCGGAGGTGCAGGTGACGGTGACTGAAGGAGGCCGGGTGTACACCAACGTGTCCCTTCACCTGAAGGGTGCGGCCGGGAGTTTCCGGCATTTCGACGACAAGCCGGGCATGACCCTGAACTTTTCCAAGCACGCGTCCGGCCAGGATTTCCATGGGTTGAAGAAGCTGTCCCTGAACAACTCGGTGCAGGATCCGAGTTATGTGGCGGAGGCGGTGTGCCGGGAGTTGTTCCTGGCGGCGGGCGTGCCGGTGCCGAAGACGGACCACGCGACGGTGGTGGTGAATGGTCGGGATCTTGGCTTGTATGTTTTGGCGGAGGGCTGGGGGAAACCCTTCCTGAAAAAGCATTTCAAGGATCCGGGCGGCAATCTTTACGACAGCGGGTTCGTGAAGGACGTGGATTCCGATCTGGACATCAATTCCGGGGACGACGGGCCGTCGAGGCCAGGCATGAGAGAACTGGTGGAGGCGGCAACCGGCCGGGATCGAACGAACCGCTGGGCGCGCCTCAGCAAGGTTCTGGACGTCGATCGCTTCGCGAGCCTGCTGGCGTTGGAGGTGATGACCTGTCACTGGGACGGCTACGGGCTGAACCGGAACAATTACCGGGTGTTTCATGACCGCTCGACGGGCCGGTTCGTGTTCATGCCGCATGGCATGGACCAGATGTTCGGTCGCGGGGGAAGAATGTCGCCGAGCTCCTCCATCGACCCCGGCATGCAGGGCATCGTTGCCCGGGGGTTCATGTCGACCCCGGAAGGAAGGCGCCTTTACCACGACCGGATGAAGGAACTGCACGCGAAGTTGTTCGACGCCGATCGCCTCGTGGCGCGGACCCGGGAGTTGGCGGCGGAGATCCAACCGACTCTCGCCGCCTATGGACGCGATTTCGCAGCCGAGGAGGAATCGGCGGTTTCCGAGCTTTGCGAATCGATCCGGGCGCGGTCGCGGTCCATTGGTGACCAGCTGAACCGGCCCCGACAGATGACGACCTTGAGCGGTCCTGGTCCGTTCACCCCGGGTCCCTGGGAGTTTCGGGCGAACAATCAGCCGGCGCGCGAAGGCCGTTCGCGGGTGGGTCGAATCGAACGCGATGGACTGCGGTTGCTGCAGGTCGACGCCAGCCGGCAGGCGGGGCCGGGATCCTGGCGGACCCTGGTCCAGTTGGAGGGAGGGGATTATCGCTTCGAGGGACGCGCGCGGATTTCCGGCAACGGCCAGGCGGGCGGGGTTTGCCTCAGGATCTCAAGGGGCGAGAAAAACTACGTTCGCGGAGCTCCGGACGAATGGGTGCCGCTCAGTTACCGGTTCTCCGTGGAGCAGGCTGCGGACGTGGAATTAGTCTGCGAATTCGAGGCGGGCGCCGGCTTGGTGGCTTTCGATGAAGGCTCCCTGCGCCTGGTGCGGGAATGAGTGGGGACGAACGAGTCGGCATCCGAAGGTCATGAAACTCCTGGGCACGCTGCTGGTTGGAATGGTGCTGTCGGTCGTCACGGGCTGGTCGGCCGAAGTCCCTGTCGGGAAGGATTCGAAAGCCGTCTCCGCGGGTTCGGACGGCGTCCGGTTCGATCCGGTGCCCCGGGAGATCGAGGGATGGACCGTGCAGGTCGATCCCGCCCTCATCGAGGGCGCGCACCGGGAGGAGGGAGCCAGGGCGTTGTCGATGCTGGCCAATCATCTGCAGCGCATCGCGATTCTGGTGCCGTCCGGGCCGCTCGAACGTCTGCGGGGTCTCGGCCTGTGGATCGAGCATGACCATCCGAAGCTGAGGTCGATGCAGTACCATCCGAGCCGCGAATGGCTGGTGTCGCATGGTCACGATCCGCGGTTGGCGCGCAAGGTGCACATCACCCAGGCCCGGGATCTCCTCTCGCGGGAGCAGATGCTGAAGCATCCCGCCGTGATCCTGCACGAACTGGCCCACGCCTATCATGATCAGATTCTCGGGTTCGACCGCCCGGACATCGTCGAAGCCTACGAGCGGGCCAAGGCCTCGGGGACCTATGACAAGGTCCTGCTCTACACCGGGCAACGGGTCCGACACTACGGAATGACCGATGCGAAGGAGTACTTCGCGGAGGGCACGGAGGCGTTTTTCTATCGGAACGACTTTTACCCGTTCGTGCGGGCGGAACTGAAGGAGCACGATCCGCGGCTGCACGAAGTGCTGTCGGAGATCTGGGAGGGCGTGGTCAGCCCCAGCCGCCGCCCAGCGCCCTGAAGAGCTGGACCCACTTTTTCGCCGCGTTGCGTTCGCTCTCGGCAAGGCTCAGTCGCGCTTCGAGCAGCACGCGTTCGGCGTCCAGCACGGCCAGAAAATCCACCAGCCCGCCCCGGTACCGTTCGTTGGCCAGCGCGGCGGCGCGGCGGCCGGCCGACTCCGAATCTGCCAGGGCCCGGATCCGGTCCTGTTCCCGGAGAACGGCGACGAGCGAGTTTTCGACCTCTTCCAGCGAGGTGAGGATTGTCTGTTCGTAGCGGATCGCGGCCTGTTCCTCGCGTTCGTTCGCGGCGCGGATCTGCTGCCGGATGCGGCCCGCGCTGAAGATCGGCCAGCGGACCGAGGGGCCGATCGACCAGAGCCGGCTTTCGGGTGCGAAGAAGTCGCCGGCATCGAGGCTCTGAAGGCCGGCGGTGCCGGTCAGTTGGAACTTGGGAAAGAGATCGGCGGTGGCCACCCCGATCCGTGCCGTGGCCGCGGCGAGTTCGCGTTCGGCGCGGCGGATGTCCGGGCGTCGGCGCAGCAGGTCGGAAGGAAGACCTCCGGGAAGCTCGGCGGGCACCCGGGGAAGGGCGCGCGGGCTGGTGAGTTCGGGTTCAAGTTCCGCCGGGGGCCGGCCCAGGAGGATGCCAAGGCGATGCACGGTCCGCTGGAGACTTTCCTCCAGCGGCGGGATGCCGGCCCGGGTCCGTGCGACCTGGGCCTCGGCCCGGGTGGTGTCGAGGTCGCTGGTGAGCCCGGCGCGGACGCGGTCGCGGGTGAGGGCGAGCGTTTCCTCCTGGATGCGGAGTGTTTCGAGAGCGACGGCGCGTTCGTTCTGGAAGCCGCGAAGATCGAGGTAGGTGACGCCGACCTCGGCCAGGAGGGCAAGACGGATGCCTTCGCGGTGTTCGGCCTGGGCTTCGAGATCGGCCTTGGCGGCCTGGCTGGCCCGGCGACGTCCCCCGAACACATCGATCTCCCAGTTCATCGAGAGCCCCGCGTTGAAGGAGTCGAGTTCGAGCGAACGACCGGTCCCGGACAGAAGCTGGCCGTTCGGTGAGTTTTCGCTGAGCCGGGAACGGGACAGGCTGCCGTCGGCGTCGAGCCCCGGAAAGAGCGGGGCGCGGGCGATGGCGCGAAGCGCGCGGGCCTCCCGAACCCGGCTTTCGGCGAGGCGCAGATCGAGGTTGGAGGACAGCGCCCGGGTGATCAGTTCCTCGAGTTGCGGGTCACCGAACAGTTTCCACCACTGGGCGAGGGCGGGGGTGTCCTTCGAGGACGGTGCCTCGGGCGGAGCAGGGTTGTTCGTTTCAACCGAATGATAGCGGTCGGGCAGGGTCACGGCCGGGGTCCGGGGATTGGGTCCGACGGCGCAGCCGGTGAGGAGCACGGCGATCAGGGAGGTTGCGCCGAGGACCGCGCTGGCGGTCCTGCGGGGAAGGGAACCGTGGGTATTCATGGCACGCAGGGGAATTCTTGGAACTGCTTGGGGGGTTAGTGCCGCGGACCGTTCCCGGCCGGGGCAACCGCAACGGCCGCGATTTCCCGTTCCTTGGTTTGGATGAAGACGTCCATCTGTTGCCCGACGAACAGCGGCAGGTTGCCGTTCTCCACCCGATAGACCGCCTGGAGCACGCGGGTATCGACACGTTCGGTGGCGCCGCCGGTGAGCGATTGCTTGGGAACGACCAGCGGCTCGAACCGGACGAATTTGAGAGGGCTCGACAGACTCGCATTGCCGCGGACCTGAGCCGTTGCGGTCGCCTCGGGGCGGACGCGCCAGGCTTCGTGTTCATCGATGTCGACGCGCACGTGCAGCGGATTGACGTTGCCGAGGATCAGCCAGGCCTGGTTCGAGGGGCCCGCGGTGGCGTATTCGCCCGGGCGGATCCGCACCTGGAGGATGCGGCCATCGATCGGGGCCGTGATGGTGCTTCGCCGCAGGTCGGTCTCGACCGTTTGGAGGGTGGCCTCGGCGACTTTGACCGAGGCCTCGGCCGAGGTGATTTCGGCTTGCGCGGCCTCGAGTTCGGCGCTGGCGATTTCGACGGCGCTGCGTCGGCGGGTGACCTCCTCGGCGCTGATGCTGCGGGAATCGCCGACGGATTCGGCGAATTTCAGGTTTCGCTGGGCGTCGGCAAGCAGGGCGCGGGCTTTGACGGCGCGGGCCCGGGTGGTGGCGACGGCGGCGCGGCGTCCGAGCAGTTCGCCCTGGCGTTCGAGAAGCGCTGCTTCGAGGGCCCGGGTGTCGAGTTTCACCAGCGCCTCGCCGGTCTTGACCTCCTGCCCCACGGTGACCAGGACCTTCTCGACCACCCCGGGCAGGTGGGCGCTGAGGGAGATGTTTTCGGAACCGGCCTCGACCAGACCGACGGCGGCCACACGGTGCTCGAAATCCGTGCTGGGCGGCGGGGTGGGTGGTTCGGAGGCAGCCCGGAGGGGCTGGGTCCGGAGAATGGAGAACGTGGAGACGATGAGCACGACGAGCGCGGCGAGGGGCAGGAGGAAGGATTTCATGGGATGGCGCGGGAACGAGGATGGGAATGGGAACACGAGTCGGAGCAGGAACAGGAACAGGGGCAGGGCGAGCTGGGGTGGGTCAGGAAAAGGTTTCGGTGTGGGTGATGCGGCCGTCGTCCATGTGGGCGATGGCGTCGGCGTGGTGGAAGACGCGGTTGTCGTGGGTCACGACGATGACGGCGCGGTCCGGGTGGAGCGCGGATTGGGCGAGCAGTTCCATGACGGCCTCGCCGGTGGTGTGGTCGAGGGCGGCGGTCGGTTCGTCGCAGACGATCAACCGGGGTTGATGGATGAGCGCGCGGGCCAGGGCGACGCGCTGCTGCTGGCCGCCGGAGAGTTCGCGGGGCAGGGCGTGGGTTCGGGAGCCGAGCCCGAGCTGGTTGAGCAGCGCCCGGCCCTGTTCCACCGCGTCGCGACGTCGCACCCCCGCGGCGAGCAGCGGCACGGCGGCGTTCTCGGCGGCGGTGAGGGAGGTGAGCAGATTGTACTGCTGGAAAACGAAGCCGAGGTTGCGTCGACGAAACAGGATCCGGTCCTCGGCCGGGAATTCGGAGGGGTTGCTGCCGAGCACTTCGATCCGGCCGGCGGAGGCGTCGAGCAGGCCGGCGATCAGGGAGATCAGCGTGGTTTTACCGCAGCCGCTGGGGCCGACCAGGAAGGTCAGTTCGCCGGAACGCGCCTCGAAATCGACACCGCGCAGCACGCGAACGCCGGCTTCGCCCTGGCCGAAGGTTTTTTCGACGCCCTGACAGCGCACGGCGGGAGGTGTGGAAGGACTCATGACGGGAAAGGGTCGGACTCGGTGGGAGGGGGAGGGGTGGGGGCTTTCATCCGCGGAAAACGGCGGCGGGTTCGAGCACCAGCACGCGGCGGATGCTCAGAAGACTTGCGGCGATCACGACGGCGAACATCAGGAGTCCGACGCCGACGGCGCTTTGCCAGAGCAGCACGATGCCCCGGGTGGCGATCTGCCGGCCGAAGAACTCGAAGAACGCGGCGGCCATCCCGGTGCCGAGCGAATAGCCGATGAACCCCACGGTCAGCGCCTGAAGCAGGATCATGCCGACCAGGCGCCGGTTCGTGACCCCGATGGCTTTCAAGGCGCCGAACTGCTTCAGGTTTTCGACCGTGAACAGGTAGAAGGTCTGGCCGGACACCACCAGTCCCACGATCAGGGCGATGGCGATGGTGATGCCGAAGTTCACCGGAATCCCGGTGTTGGCCATGTAGTACGCGATGCAGTCCCAGCGGAATTCGTCGGTGGTGCGGGCGCGGAGCGAAGTTTGGGATTCGATCCGGCGGGCCAGTTCCGTGGGGGACACCCCGGGGTCGGGGCGCGCCAGCACGAAGGACATCTGACTTCGCTGGGGCCCCTGGAAGTCGAGCGCCTCGCTGTAGCGCGCATGAATCACCGGGAAACTGGCGAAGGGCGCCGATGCGTCGCTGACCCCGACGATCCGGACCAGGTGATCGTTCATCTCCAGCGTCCGGCCCAGTTCGTAGGGTTCCCCGGGAAAGAGCAGTTGGTATCCGGCGCGGTCGATGACCACGGAATCCGGCTCCCGCAGTTTCTCCCAGCTGCCCAGGATCATCTTCCGCGGCGCTCCCACCAGGCTGGCGTCGTCGATGCCCAGCACGATGGCGGCGGAAAACCGGCCGCTGGGAGCCCGGGCCACGGGCTGGCCCTTGAACAGCCGCACGGCGTAGGCCACCCCCTCGACCCCACGCACGCGGAGCAGGTCCGTGTCCTTGAGCGCCTTGGTTTCCTCGAAGTACTTCGTTGCGGGATCCATCACCCAGACCTCGGCGTCGAGAACGTCGGCGATCTGACTGCCGGTCCGCCGCATGATGCCGGCGAAGATGCTGGTCTGGTTCTGGAGCAGGAAGGTGCTGAAGGCGATGGCGAAGATCAGGCCGAGGTACTTGGCTCGATCCCCGGTGAGCAGGCGGAGGGCGACGAAGTTCATGGGGTTGGATCAGGACACGCGGATAATTTATGCCGTTGAGGTAATTTATGACCAACGGTCATGGATGGGTTAAAAAAAAGGGGGGTGAGGTCAGGCGAGTTTCAGCCAGGTGGCTTCGGGGAAGATCTCCGCCCGGATCCGGCGGTCGGTGGCGGAGTAGTCCCATTGCGTCGACAGCGGGGTCCAGTTCCAGCCGTCGCAGATGCAGTTCTGGTTCAGGCGGACGGTGCAGAAGGGGTCGTTGATGCCGCAGAGCAGTTGGAGTTCGGGCTGCATGGCGACGATGTGACTGCCCATGGTGATGGCGATCAGGCTGAGGGTGACGTCCTGCGGGCGGGTGGAGGCCGGGAGGTCGCCGGCGCGCAGGGCTTCGATGACGATGCCGTTGACGGTGTGGAAGAGACGCGCGGCCTCGAGTCCATGGGCCTGACGCCGTTCCTCCGAGGCGCGTTCCCAGAAACTGTCGGATTTCAGCATCATCTCGAGGTTGAAATACTCGCGGTGCATGGCGGCGAACTGGCAGCAGGCAAAGCCGATCGCGTACATGCGTTCCCGGCTGCGCCCCGTGAATTTCGAGGCGCGCTCGAAGAGGTCCGCCCGTTCCTTGAGCACCCGGGTGGCGATGGCCAGGACCAGGTCCTCCTTGGTCTCGAAGTGGAGGTAGAGGGTGCCCTTGGAGTACTCCACCGCCTTCGCCAGTTCGTCGAGATTGAGCTGCTGATAGCCGTCGCGCAGAAGAAACCGGCCGGCATGCTCGAGGATCAGATCCTCGCGGGCCTGCCGTTCCCTTTGTTTCCTGGCGGTCGAAACGCTCACGACGGCGGCGACCCTAATTGAAAATGACGCTGCGTCAAAAAGTAATTTTGAGTCTTCCGTTCGGGCGCGCGCCGGGGTGGGGGCTGGTGGCTGGGGTCTGGCGTCTGGCGTCTGGGGGCTGGGCTGGGAGAGGGGAGAGGGGAGAGGGAGGGAGCCTGATTTATGGACTGCGGTGACAGGTCACCGCTTTGGATTCGGCGCGGGTAGGGGAACCGACGTTGGGGAGTGCTCCGGGCGTCAGGGGTGACCCGCCGGCGAATCGAAAGCGGCGTCCTGCCGCCGCACTCAAAAGAACCCGTTCCTCGGCCATCCTCGCAGGAGCAGTCAGGGTTTGCGCGGTGCCGGGGAGGGGGTGGCGGCTGGTGGGGCGGGGTCGGGCAGGGGTGGAAGATTGACCCGGGCGCGGGCGCGGTTTTCGAGCAGGCGCAGATAATTCATGGCCGGCTCGTAGATGGGCCAGGCCTGTTCGGTGGATTTGATGAACCAGGCCCGGGCGGCGGCTTCATCGCCCTTCTGCAATTCGTGCCAGCCCAGGAAGCAGCTGGTCACGTAACCCTGAGGATCCAGTTTCAGCGCGTGCTGGAATCGTTTGCCGCCGTCGTCGAGCTGCCCGAGCCAGTCGAGACACATGCCGGCGCGGATGGGGAAGGCGGGGTGATAGGGGTTCAGCAGGGCGGCGCGGTCGAACCACTCGATCGCTTCGCGCGCCCGCTTCTCGTATCCCACCGTCCCGGTGAAGCTGCGAAGCCGCTGGAGTTCCCCGATTTCATAGGCGGTCCAGGGATTTCGCGGGTCGGCTTTCCAGGCCGCCTCGAATTCCGTGAGCTGGGCGTCGGAAGCCGGCGCCTGATGCGCGGCCCGCACGATGTGGAGCTGGGCACGGCCGCGGATCAGGAAGTCCCAGCCCAGGGCGGCGGCGAGGGCGAGGGCGAGCAGGGACACCAGAAAACGCCAGGGCAACTTCGAGGAAACCCACCAGTTGTCCGTCGCGTACCGGGAATATCCGGCCAGCAGGGCGATCCAGGTGACTGCGACGAGGGCATTGCCGGGGATGTGGAAATTGAAGTCGGTGAGACTGTGTGTGAGCAGGGCGGCGAGGCCGGAGGAGGCGCCGAGCACGAAGGCATAGCGGCCGCTCCGTTTGACCTCGATCGACCCCGGGTCGCGGCGGACCTGGCGGAGCGTGCGGCCGACGCCGTAGGCCAGCAGGAGCCACGGCACGGCGACGACGGCGGTGCCGGCGGTTCCCCAGTCGGCGAGGGTGTTGAGGTAATCGTTGTGGGCGCGGTCCGGTTCCCCGTGGGCCCAATGGGTCCGGTATTGGCGGAAGCGCTCGTTGAAGTGGGCGGGGCCGACTCCCCAGACCTGGTGGTCCTTCCACATGGCGATCGTCGGCCGCCAGATGTTGGGGCGTGAGTTCCGTGCCTGGGGGTCGAGGTCGTGGGACATCGCGAGCCGTCCCTTCATGATCTCGCTCCGGAACGTGACTGCGACGGCGGCGAGGCCGAGGATGGCGAGTGTGATCAGCGCGGGACGGCGGTAATCGGCATTGCGCGCCAGGGCGATGAGAACGCAGGTCATGCCGAAACCGGAGGCCAGCCAGCCGCCCCGCGAATGCGTGAGGGCCAGTCCCGCGAGCATCACCAGGATCGTGTAGATCAGCAAAACGCGACCCAGCGCCTTCATCCGGCTGGCTATGGCCATGGAGATCGCCACCGGCAGCAGCATTCCCAGCAGGCCGGCGAAATGATTCGGGTTCACGTACGCCCCGCTGGCCCGGTGCGTGTAGTCGATGTCCGCGCGGTCCAGGCCCCAGACCGTGTTGCGCGCCGAGGTGAACTGCCAGGCGCCGTAAAAGCAGAGGACCGTGGCGAGGGCGATGATGAACCAGGTCAATCCCTGCGAGGTGCCCTGCCGGTGAAGATTGTTCAGGATCACCAGGAACAGCGCGGTGTAGGTGAGTACACGATGCACTTCGTCCCAGGCGAGATAAGCCATCTCGGCTTCGGTCGCCCGCCAGACCGCCCAGCCGGCGAACGCCAGCACCCCCCACACCACCGGGGGCCAGAGCAACCGATGTTCGCGGACCGCCCAGATCCGGACGATCCAGACCAGGGTTGCCAGGGCCACCAGCGCTTCGACGATGACAAAATCCCGGACCCGCACCCCGCCGAAGGCGAGAATCCCGAAGCCCAAGGCGGCACCGACCAGGATCAGGATCGTCCGCTCCAACCAGGCATCCCACCGTTCGACATCCATGAGGTGGCCGAGGCTAGCAGGGGCTGGATTTCAGGCTCAACCGAAACCCTTGGGCCGCTGGCGCGTGGGTTGACTCACCGGGCCGGCTGTCCTTGACTCCGTCATCCTGACGTTCGTCCCCTGTCGATCATGAGCCATTCCTCGGAACCGTCCGCCGCCCCGCGCAAGGGGCGTCTTCTGCCCAAACTTGCCGCCGCGGCCATCAGCCTTGGGCTGTTTCTCGTTCTCGCGGAGGTCGTGCTGCATCTCGCCGGCTTCGGCCAGGTGGAGATCTATGACGCCGACCCGAAGCTCTACTGGCGGCTGAAGGCCAACCAGGATTGCTACACCAAGGTCGATCACAAGCCGGTTCACATCAATTCCCGCGGCACCCGCGGCGCCGAGTTCGAACCCGTCAAACCGCCGGGCGTCGTCCGCATCCTTTCCGTCGGCGATTCAAAAACCTTCGGCTGGGGGCTGACCGAGGCTGAGAGCTACTCAGGTCGGCTCCAGGCGCTGCTCCAGGAACGCGCGGGCAAGGACGTCCGGATCGAGGTCATCAACGCCGGCGTCAACGCCTGGTCCTATCCCCAGATCAAGGTCTTCCTCCGCGAGTACGGCTTCGCCTGGCAACCCGATTTTGTCCTGCTCGCCGATGCCAACCTCTGGACCCAGTTCTCCGAGGACAGCGATCCGGCGTTCGTGGAGCAGATGCTGTCCCGGGTCCGGCTCAAGAATCTCCTGCGTCGTTCCGGCATCTACCACTTCCTGATCGAGGTGCAGCTGGCCCATGTTTATCAGAAGTACCGGACCAAGTTCATTCCCATCGATCCCAAGCAGGACCAGCTGTTCAAGGAGGCGCAGAAGACGGATCCCGACGCCTTTTTCAAGAAGGCCATTGAGGAGATCTGCACCTCGACGCTGGCGGCCAAGGCCAAGCCGGTGGTGATGTTCATCCCCATTCTCACCGAACTGGAGCAGGGCGCGACCAACAATGTTCAGCACGGTAAACGCGAAATCTGCTCCCGGCTGGGCGTGCCGTTCGTCGACTTTGGCGACGACATCAAGCTCCCCGGCGCGGGCGAACTGTATCTCGACGCGGACCCGGTCCACCTGAACGCCCGGGGCAATGAGTTGGTCGCGAAACGGCTCGCCGACGTGTTCACCCCGCTGGTGACGCGCAAATAGCCGGCGCCGGTTTCCCGGGAGAATCTCGATGCAACCTCCATCCCAACCTCAGACGGAGATTCCCGGAGAAGCCCTTCGTGGTTTTTGTCCGGAGACTCCCGGTTCCACTCGCTCGGCGCTGGTGGGTTTGATGGCGATTCTTGTTTCCGGGACCTGCCAAAGCGCCGAGTGGTCCCAGTTCCGCGGCCCTTACGGAACCGGGGTGGCGTCCGAGGACGCCCGCCCACCCCAGGCCCTCAGCCCGACCACCAACATCGCCTGGAAGATCTCCGTTCCCCCGGGCAACTCCTCGCCGATCGTCTGGGGGAATCGGGTTTTCCTGACCGGCTACCAGGACGGAAAACTGATCACCTACGGGCTCGATCTGGCGACCGGACGGGAGCTGTGGCGGCGCGAGTTGGCCACGGACAAGGTCGAGGAGGTGCACCGGTCGCTGGGCAGTCCCGCGTCGGCCACGCCCGTGACCGACGGCGTCCGGGTTTATTCTCATTTCGGCTCCTTCGGCATGGTGGCCTACGATCTTGCAGGCGGGGAGCTCTGGCGTCGGCCGATGAACCTGACCCAGACCGAGTACGGCGCCAGCTCCTCGCCGGTGGTGCACGGGGACCGGGTTTACCAGCTTTTGGATCAGGACGGCGGATCTCACCTGGTCGCGCTCAAGACCGCGACCGGCGAAGTGGACTGGCGGGTCGAGCGGCCGGAGATGCGGCGCGGCTTCGGAACGCCCCTGGTGTGGTCGCATGACGGGGCGGTGGATCTGGTGGTGCCGGGAACGATCTGGTTGAAAGGCCTCGATCCGGCCACCGGGGTGGAGCGCTGGCGCGTCAGCGGGCTGGCCCGGATCACCTGCACCTCGCCCACGGCCGGCGACGGCCTGCTCTTCACCGCCAGTTGGACCACGGGCGGCGATCGTGCGGCGGACCGGATCACCATGCCGGACTTCCCGGAGTTCCTTTCCCGCCATGACGCCAATCACGATGGCCGGTTCGAGTTCCAGGAACTTCCGGACGGACCGGTGAAGCAGCGATTCAAGCACCTCGACGGGAACCGCGACGGTTTCATCTCCCGCGACGAATGGGAGTCGATGGCCGAAATCTTTCTCCGCGTCGAGAACCAGGCCTTTGCGGTCCGGCCCGATGGACGGGGCGGTGTTTCCGACGGAGGCGTGCTGTGGCGGTTCAAGAAGGGACTGCCTTACGTGGCGTCCCCGGTCTATTGCCGTGGACGCCTCTATCTTGTGAAAAACGGGGGCATGCTGACCTGCCTGGATCCCGTTTCGGGCAAGGCGATTTATCAGGAGGAACGGCTCGGGGCGGTGGGCGACTATTACGCCAGTCCGGTGGCCGGGGACGGGCGTTTGTATCTCGCCTCCCAGCCGGGGTTGGTCACGGTCGTTCGGGCCTCGGATCAGTTCGAGGTTTTGGGGCGGTACGACTTCGGGTCGGTCATTCAGGCGACACCCGCGCTGGCGGGGGACCGGCTCCTTCTTCGCACCGCGGGGGCGCTCTATGCCTTCCGGGGTGGATCTTCGACGTCCCAATCTCCGCCGTGACGCGCGGAGCCCCGATCGTGGGGTCGAATCCTGGACAGAATCGTCGTGGCGGAACCGGAGTGATCCGGCCTCACTCAGGCCTTTCGGGCGTGGGCTCTGTTCCCGGGAGGGGGACGGGCCATTCTTCCTGGGTCGCTGCAGCCGGCGTGGGCTGGGTTCAGACAGCCGTCGGTGGCCCTGGTCGGTCGGGGGCCGCGAAGAGGGCCCGGCTGACGGCGAGTTGTTCGGCCGTGCCGATCAGGAGCACCTGGTCGCCCCGTTTGAATTCCTCGTGCGGGGCGGGATTGATGACCGGGACGCCGCCACGATCAATGCCCACCACGCTGGCCCCGGTTTCCGTGCGGATGCGAAGCTCGGCGATGATCCGGTTCTCGGCGGGAGATCCGGGAGCGACCTCGAGGGTGAGCAGTCGTGCCTGGCGGAGCAGGGAGGGCAGCGGGTCGGCCTCGGGCTCCCCGGGATGGGAGTCCGCGGGACCCGATCCGGCGAAGGTGTCCCGGAGTGCGAACTGGGCGCTGGCGTAGAATTTGACGGCCCAGCGGTAGAGCCGCATGCCGGCGACGAGCAGGACGAGCACCACCAGCAGCAGCATGTTGCCGGTGGGAAGCAGGGCTGAGCTCAGGAGGAACAGGAACAGCAGCAGGGTGAGTGTTCCCACGATCGTGATGCCCCCTGAGATCAGCGAGCGGAAGAGTCGGGTGTCAGCCCCGGCTGATTTGGTTGAGACGCGCATCGAGGCCACGATCAGGGCGCCGGCCTCAAGTTTGCGCCAGGTGGCGACCAACAGCGGGAAGGAGACCAGAACGGAGGCCAGCCAGGCCAGGGCCTTGAGGGCGTTTTCACCGCCGGGAAACCCCGGCCAGACCGCCTCGGCCCGCTGCTCCAGGAACACCGCGGCAATGAAGATTCCCGTGAGCAGGAGCACGTTGAGTCCCATCTGCAGGCCAATTCGTGAAAGGATCCTGCGGCCTGTGGGAACTGTCTTCCGCCCTCCCAACCGCCCCAGCCAAAGCGTGTAACTCTCCAGCGTCTGCACCAGAGCCGTCGGGGCGATGCGGTCGAACCAGCGCACCACCGTGTCCGAGTGCCTCACCAGGTAGGGCGTCGCCAGGGTGGTCAGGGCGGAGACAGCCACCGCGATGGGGTACAGGAACGAACTGGTCACGCCCAGGCTCAACCCCAGCGACGCGATGATGAACGAGAACTCACCGATCTGGGCGAGACTCATGCCGACCCGGAGCGACGTCCGGGTGTCGTGTCCCGCCGCGAAACACCCCAGCGCACAGGCGAAGACCTTGCCGAGGATCACCACCGCCGTGATGGCCAGAATCGGCAGGGCCTGGGTCAGCAGCAGCCTCGGGTCGATCAGCAGGCCGATGGACACGAAAAACACCGCGCTGAACAGGTCCCGCACCGGATGCATCAGGGTCTCGATCTTCGTGATCTGCCGCGCCTCGGCGATGATCGCCCCGATCAGAAAGGCCCCGAGCGCCACGCTGTAACCCAGTTTCACCGTGAGCAACGACACGCCGAAGCAGAGGCCCACCACCGTCACCAGCAGGATCTCGTCGTTCTTGAAGCTGGCGACGTGATTGAGCAGCCGGGGGACCAGCAGCAGCCCCGACACCAGCAGCAGTCCCAGGAACGACCCGAGCCGGAGCACGATCTCCCCGATCTGGAAGGCATCAACCTTGCCGCTGACCGCAAACCCGGACAGCAGGGCGATCATCACGATCGCAAGGATGTCTTCCACGATGAGAATGCCGAAGGTCAGCTCGGTGAACCGCTCCTTCATCCGGCCCAGCTCCGCCAGGGCCTTCACGATGATCGTGGTCGAGGAGATCGAAAGGATCGCCCCAAGAAAGAGACTGTCCATCGGACTCCAGCCAAAGGCCTGTCCGAGTTCGTATCCCACGAACACCATCAGCAGAATCTCCAGGCTGGCGGCGACGAAGGCGGTGGCGCCGACGCGCTTCAGCTTGCGCAGGCTGAACTCGAGGCCCAGCGAGAACATGAGAAAGACCACCCCGAGTTCCGCCAGGGTGTCGACGGTGGTCCGGTCGGAGATCCACTGCACCGGCGGGGTATGGGGACCGATCACGATTCCGGCCAGGATGTACCCGAGCACCACCGGCTGCTTCATCCACCGAAAAAGCAGGGTGGCCACGGAGGCCACCAGCATGACGATGGCCAGATCCTGGAGAAACGCGGCGTGATGCATCAGTACACCTGCCTTTCTGACCAAGGATCCGGGTTTGTCCAATCCCAACGAGGTTGCGGCTTCCCGGCGCGGGGCGTGGAGGGGCCGGGTGCGGACGAAACCCCTTCAGG
>CAYZAE010000092.1:25449-26805 GCA_964476125.1 uncultured Verrucomicrobiota bacterium
CCCTTCAGGATTCCCAAATCCGTTGTCTCCGATTCCCTCAAGAAGGCCCGATGCCCTGTGTCGCCTCCGCCGCCAGGCGCAGGGCACCCACCGGGACGGAGTCCTCGCGCAGGGAGGCGAGAAAGAGCGCCGGCCCGGGAAGGAAAACCTCCATCAGGTAGTGCTTTAGCGCCTCCGCCACGGCGAGCCGGAGCGGTTCGCCCACCAGCGCGAGACCGCCTCCGATCACGATGCGCTCGGGATGCATCAGATGGCTGACATGCGACAGCGCGAACGCCAGGTTGTCCGCAAGCTCGCTGAGGATGGCATGGGCCAGCGCGTCATTCCTGGCCAGCGCCTCACCCAGAAACCGGGCTTCCCCGCGCGTGGCGCCGTCGGCGAGCAGGGACAGCGGACTTCCCGGATGGAGGGCGATCGCCTCCCGGATGCGCCGGTCGACCGCCCATCCCGAACAGCGCTGTTCCACGAGCACGCCCGATTTGTCGAGGCGCACATGGCCGATCTCGGATTCCCCGGGGCGGGCCCCATGATAAATCCGTCCGTCCACCACCAGTCCGCCGCCCACACCGCTGCCCAGGGTGACGTAGAAGATCGTGTTCGCGCCGCGTCCATTGCCGGCGTGCGCCTCACCCAGGGCGGCGACATTGGCGTCGTTGTCCACCGACACCGGCAGCCGGGTGAGTCCGCGCAGCCAGGAACCGATTTCGAACCCCGACCAGCCTTCGATCTGGTGCGATTTCGCGATGGAACCGGTCCGCCAGTCCACGGGTCCGCCGAATCCCACGCCGAGGGCGGCGGGTTGCTGGGTGTCGAGGGCTTCGGGCAGCCAGAGCTCGATCTGCCGGCGGATTCCGGCGGCGCCGGCCTCCGGATCGACCGTGTGACGCCAGCGCCGGGTGATGTCGCCCCTGGCCGAGCCGGCCACCAGTTGAAGTTTCGTGCCTCCGATTTCGAGGGCGAGGAACGTACGATCCGCGGTCGTCATGACGCCGGCATTCTGAGGCAGGCCGGCGGGGAAGGGACAGGCGGGAGTGTGTTGTTTGTCGTGTGTCGTGGGGAGAGGGGAGTGGTAGGGAGTGGGGGCGGAGTTCGGAGTTCGGAGATCGGAGATCGGAGATCGGGGAATGCGGGGTGAAACCTTGGGCGGGGCGGGGGCGTCTGCGATCGGGTATGCTGGAGCCGATCGCCAAAAGTCGCTGGGGTTTCGGGGCGGCCGCGCATTTGTTGAATCGGGCGGGCTTTGGGGGCGGCCCCGAGGAGGTGGAGTCGCTGGTCCGACTGGGGCCGGAGGGGGCGGTGGATCGGTTGCTTGAACCACGGAAACCGGAGAGCCCGGTGTGGGCGCCGGAGTGGGCG
>CAYZAE010000093.1:0-4796 GCA_964476125.1 uncultured Verrucomicrobiota bacterium
ATCCAGGGGCTGAAGCCCCTGGCTACCATCGTCCCGTCGCTCCGCGACTTCTGGGCGAAGTGCGAAAATGGCCAAACTCCAGGGCGCCCTCGGCGAGGTCGCCCTACCCTTCCCCGGTAGGGCGCGACCTCCGGGCGTGCCGGACTATTTCAACGTCCGGACAAACGCCTCGACATCCGCCATTTCCTGGGGAGTGAGCACGTCGCCCATGGGCGGCATCGGCGACATCGAGAGGTTCTCGTATCCCTTGGCCATCACCTTGCTGGGTTCCAGGAGGCTCTCCTTGATGTAGGCCGCCGTCTGACGCGATGCCACGCCGTCCAGGGCCGGCCCCACCGTGCTGCCCACGCCCTTGAGCTGATGGCAGTAAACGCACGCGGCCGCGTGCTTGAAGAACACATGCTCGCCCCGGGCCGGATCCCCGGCCGCCAGCTGGCCGGTCGCCGACTCCATCGGGAGCAGTTCGCAGAGCCGGACATCATCGAAGGATCCCTCGCCCCGGGCCACGAAGAGGATGTTGATGCTCCCGGATTTCGCGGCGCCGCTGTTGAACACGATCTCCACTTCCTTCCAGTCGCCGTCGCGGGTCACGCGATCGGTTTCGTACCGGTTGATGTGATCGTTGAAACTCAACTTGCCGCGCAATCCCTTGCCCCGGACCCAGCCCGCCAGGCGATAGGAGGTGTTCGGCTTCAGCACGACGTCGGCATACAGGCTGGTGTCGGCCTCGCCCTCCGGAGACACGCAGCGGACCGCGCGCTCTCCCGCATGGGCGTTTCCGGTCCCCGACACCCCCTCCCAGCGGGCCGCCGTGTTGGCGGGCCGCGAACCGTAGTCCCGCCGCTTCCAGCCTTCCGGCAATCCGTCGGCCCCGATCTTCTCCAGGCCCGGATTCGGCAGCAGGTTCGGTCCTTCGCGATGGAGCTGAACGTGATGCCGGACGGACAGCAGTCGGATCGATTCCACGAGCCAGGGATCCGATTGCAGGGCCGGGTTCCGGGCCAGGCTGGCCACCACGGTCTGGATCTGGGGCGAGGTGGGCAGCTGCGCCAGCTTCACCAGCGCGGCACAGCGTGTGACCAGGTCCCGGTCGCTGACCACGCCCGCACTGAAGAACATCGCCTGCCCACGGGCATCCTCCGGCAGGGCCCGGGTGGCATTCCGGCGGACGGTGGAATCGTTCGAAAGCAACGCGGCGCGATGGGTGGCGTCGTCCAGCAACCCCAACCCATGCAGCGTCCACAAGGCATGGATCGAAGCCAGGGGGGTGTTGGTGGAGGCCACAAGTTGCTTCAGGCTCTCCGCCGTTTCCCGCCGCCCCCCTTCCACCAGCAGGCGCTGCGCCGTCAGCCGCCAGTGAAGCGTGTCCGAGCCCAGCGCCGACACCATCTGCTCGGACGAGGCGCCTTTCAGCGATTTGACCTTCGACGGCTTCGCGCCTTCCCAGACCACCCGGTAGATCCGGCCGCGCGCATGGTCGCGCAACGGATTCTCGTGAGCGCCGCCCACCCCCGTCTTGGCGTCGTAACCCCCGCGGGCCACGCTCGGCGTGGGATTGTGCTGGATGATGAAATTCTGCCAGTCCGCGAACCACACCGCGCCGTCGGGGCCGACCTCGGCGAACACCGGGGACATCCATTCATCGCTGCTCGCCACGAGATTAAAACCGTCCCGCGCCACGTAACCCGCCCCATCCCGTCGCACATCCATCAGCGCGATCAGTTTCAGGGTGGGTTCGCAAACCATGGCCCGGCCCTGGAGGCGGGGGGGAAGGTTGGCCGACTCGATGAACGCGCTGCCCGCCGCCGCCGTGTATCCGCCGAACACGTCCACCTGCCGGAAGTTCGGAGTGATGGGGTGAGCCTTGTCCTCGACGTTGATCTTGCGCGCGGTCATGCCCTTGGCGCCGGCGGGAAAGGCCGAGGCCGGAATGCCGCCGTAAAAGATCGGCGCCCCGTTGGCCGTGCCACCGAACTGGTCCCCCGCCCCATTCGCGCTATGGCCCCAGGAGTTGTTCGAGAATTGGTGGAGAAATTCCAGGGCCGACCCGTCGGACTTGAACCGGTAGGTGCCCATGCGGAAATCCAACTCGCGCCCCCCCACGTACCCCTTGAAGCCCGAGTAACCCACGCACCCGTAAATCCAGTTGTCGTGCCCGTAATGAAGACTGTTCGCCTGGGCATGGGTGTCCGAAATGCCCCACCCCTCCATCAACACTTCACGAACGTCCGCCCGATCATCGCCATCCGTGTCCTTCAAGAGCAGGAACCGCGGCGACTGCGACACAATCACGCCGCCCCGGGCAAAGGTGAAACTGGTCGGAATGTTCAGCTTGTCCGCGAACACCGTGAACTTGTCCGCCCGCCCGTCGCCATCGGTGTCCTCGCAAATCTTGATGCTGTCGTCCCCCGCCCCATCCGGCTTCACGTCATGGGGATAGTTCCGGGTCTCCGCCACCCAGCAGCGCCCCCGTTCGTCCCAGGCGAAGGCAATGGGTTTGGCGATGTCCGGCTCCGCCGCAAACAACTCCAGACGCAGGTCCGGCGCCACCTGGGTGCGTTCAATGCTCCCCTTCACCGAGAAGGGATGCTGCAAGGTGATCGCCTCCGGCCGGCGCTCGTAATTCGCAATGTTCGGATTCGCCTCGCGCCTCTCCGCCTCGCGCCCCGCCAGAAACGTTTTCCAACGCCCCACCCGCGCCTCACCCGCCGCCGCGAGAATCGCAGCCCGCGTCTTCGTGACGAACTGCACCTGCGCCGCCGCGTCGCCCCCCGACGCCCCCTCCACCTCCACCAGCTTCGAGGCGTCCAACGCCGACAACGCCTGGAAGGCCATCCTGGGACCATCCACCAGCACCACATCGAAACGCCCCGCCCAATCGACCGTCACCTCGTCCGGCTCCGAGCTGTACTCGAACCAGATGGCGTCGCGGCCCAACTCCCGCATCAACCCGTGCACACGATCCGCACTGGGACCGCGCTGCGGACTGACGTAAAGAACCCGCAACGGACCGCCGGTCACGGGAACGTCCGCCCCCGCCCCAAGCACGGAACCGCCACACAGGAACCAGGAAAGGCAACCGGTCGCCAGGGTAAGAATCGCGCCACGATGAAGTCTCGGATGCATTGGAGTCGCGGATGCTTACGAAAACACCCCCGGGTTGTCCACGGCGCGAACTGTTGCTCGACGCGGATCGTTCTTCGGGGCACATCTTGGATCCGTGCCCCAGACCGCCCCGAGATCCTCCCGCGCCCTGGCCGTTCTCCGCCTCGCGGCCTGGCTCGGCGCCAGCCCCAGCCCCGGATCGCTCGCGGGCAACCCTGATCCCAGCGGCGAAACGTTCTTCCGGCAACAGATCGAACCGGTGCTGCGCGAACACTGCCTTCCCTGCCACAGCCACGCCGGCGGCAAAATGAAGGGCGGCCTCACCCTCGATTCGCGCAGCGGCTGGAACACCGGCGGCGACCACGGACCCGTCGTCATCCCCGGCAACCCCGACTCCAGCCGCTTGATCCAGGCCATCCGCCGGACCCACTCCCACCCCGGTCCCGCCATGCCGCCCGACCAACCGCTGCCACCCGAGCAGGTCGGGCTCCTGGTGGAATGGGTCCGTCGCGGCGCCCCCGACCCGCGCATTCCGTCCTCCCCCAACCCCAGCCGCTCCCCGGAATCATGGGCCCTCCGGCCCCTGCTCAAACCCACCCTGCCGCCCCACGACAGCACGCATCCCATTGACGCCCTGATCCTGTCCAAGGCCCACGCCCGCAAGCCGGCCCCGATGGCGGACCGCCGCACGTTGCTTCGACGATTGTCCCTGGATCTTCATGGACTCCTGCCCACACCGGAGGAGGTCGCGGAATTTCAGCAGGACACCGCCCCCGACGCCGTGGAGCGTTGGATCGATCGCTTGCTGGCCTCCCCCCGTTACGGCGAACGCTGGGCCCGGCACTGGCTCGACGTCGTTCATTTCGCCGAAACCCACGGACACGACCAGGATCGTCCCCGAGAATCCGCCTGGCGCTACCGCGAATACGTCATCAACGCGCTCAACCAGGACCGGCCCTACGACCGCTTCGTCCAGGAACAAATCGCCGCCGACGCCCTCTTCCCGGACGAACCCGAACGCATCCCGGCCCTCGGTTTTCTGGCGGCGGGTCCCTGGGATGAAAGTTCCCTGCGCGACATCCGCGAGGACACCCTCGATCGCGAGATTGGCCGTTACATCGACCGCGACGACATCGTGGCGAACGTGATGTCGACGTTCACCAGCGTCACGGCGCACTGCGCCCGCTGCCACGACCACAAGTTCGATCCCATCGGACAACAGGATTACTACGCACTCCAGGCTGTGTTCGCAGGCACCGAAAAGGCCGAACGGCTTTACGACCCGGATCCCGCCCTCCACCGGAAGCGCCAGTTCTGGACCCGGATCCAGGTCGCGCTGGATCGACGCGACCTGGGTCTCGTCGAAAGCCTTCTCACGCCCCAATTGCGCGACGACATGAACGCCTGGGCGGCCAGCGCGGCCCAGCGAACCGTCACTTGGGTTCCCCTTTGCGACGGCCTTCACGCCGAGGCGAAGCACGGCAGCCTCGTCCCGCAACCCGACGGATCCCTCCTCGCCACCGGTCCCTCCCCAGCCACCAACACCACCACCCTCACCGCGTCCCTGCCACCAGGCACCGTCTCCGCCCTAAGGCTGGAATTGATCCCCGATGATTCCCTCCCCGCCCGCGGCCCCGGACGCGCCCCCAACGGGAACCTGCACCTGACCGACGTCCGCGCCTTTCTGCTCC
>CAYZAE010000093.1:4896-26012 GCA_964476125.1 uncultured Verrucomicrobiota bacterium
CACAGCCACAGCCCATTCCCCTGGCGAATCCGAGCGCCGACTTCAACCAGGAGGGCTGGGATATCGCCAAGGCGATCGACAGCGACGCGGGCACCGGCTGGGGCATTCACCCGCAGGAAGGCAAGGCTCACGTTGCCGTCTTCGAACTCGCCACCCCGCGCGCGTTCCCGCCCGGTTCCTCCCTGCGTCTGGTGCTCGAACAGCAGCACGGCCGCGAACACACCCTGGGGCGTTTCCGCGTGTCCCTCACCGGGGATGCCCCGCCCATTCGGGCCGACTCCCTGCCCGCCCCCTTGCTGGCCGCCCTGGCCGTCGCCCCCGACCGGCGCACTCCCGAACAACAATCGACTGTCACCACGCATTACCTCGCCACGCGCGCCACGACGGAACTCGCCCGTCTGCCCGAACCGAAACGGGTGTTCGCCGGCGCCTCGCTGTTTCCGGCCAATGGCGGCCAGAAATCCACGGCTCGCCCACGACCGGTCCGGGTTCTTCGGCGCGGGGAGGTTTCACGGCCCATCGAGGTCGCGGCGCCGGGGGCCCTGTCCTGTGTTACCGCCCTTTCTCCGCGCTTCGAAACCGTGGCGCCCGTCTGGGATCCCAGCCGCCCGGACCTTCCCGAGGAAGCCGGTCGGCGCGCCGCGCTGGCCCGCTGGCTCAGTCACCGGGACAATCCGCTCGTCTGGCGTTCCATTGTCAACCGGGTCTGGCAGCACCACTTCGGCCGCGGGCTGGTGGAAACCCCCAATGACTTCGGCCGAATGGGCGGCACGCCCGTCGCGCCAGAGCTCCTGGACTGGCTGGCGGTGACCTTCCGCGACGATCTCGGAGGATCCTTCAAGGCGCTCCACCGACTGATTCTCACCAGCCGCGCCTGGCAGCAGTCCGCGGCCTCCCCGGAAACCGCGACCGCGCTGGAACCCACCCGTCGACGCCTGGATGCGGAATCGTTCCGGGACAGCGTGCTTCGGTTCTCCGGACAGCTCGACGACACCCTGGGCGGACCTTCGATCAAGCAGTTCGCCATGTCCCCGGGCATCCATGTCACCCCGAACGTCAATTATGCCGCGTTCGATCCGGATGCCCCCGGAAGCCGGCGCCGTTCGATCTACCGGTTCCTGTTCCGCACCCTGCCGGATCCGCTGATGGACACCCTCGACAGCCCGGCCGGGGATCAGTCGGCGCCGGTGCGGAGCGAATCGTTCACCGCGCTCCAGGCGTTTGCCCTGCTCAACCACCCGTTCGTGATCCGGCAAAGCGAACACCTCGCCACCCGAATCTCAGGCGAATGCGGCGATCCCCAGGGGCAGGTGCGCCGACTCTGCCAGATCGTCTGGCAACGCGACCCCACGCCCGACGAACAGGAGCGTTTCGCCCTCCACGCCCGCAGCCACGGACTGCCCCACCTCGGCCGGGTCCTGCTCAACAGCAATGAACTCCACTTCCTCGACTGATCCGGCGCGCGCTGCGGCCGACGGCACCGCACGCCCGGGCCAGGGAGCCGGATCGCGCCGTTCGTTCCTCTGGCGCTTCGGCGGGGGTCTCGGAGGCGTCGCCCTCACCCAACTGCTCGCACGGCAGGGGTTGCTCGCGGCGACACCCGACCCCGCCCCATCCACCCTGCGTCCCCATCACCGCCCGCGGGTCCGCCGCATCATCCAGCTGTTCATGAACGGCGGGGCCAGCCAGATGGACACCTTCGACTACAAACCTGAGCTGTACCGGCGCCACGGTCAGAAGTTCGATCCCGGCGACGGCTCACGCGTCGAAGCCGCCACCAGCGAACCCGGGACGGTCATGAAACCCCCGTTCGAGTTCCGGCAGCACGGTCAGTCGGGTCGCTGGGTCAGCTCCGTCTTCCCCCACGTCGCCGGCTGCGTCGATGACCTCGCCTTCCTGCTCGCCATGGAGTCGCGGACCAATGTCCATGGGCCCGCCAGTTTCCTGATGAACACCGGGTTTCTCCTCCCCGGTTTTCCCAGCTTCGGCGCCTGGGTCTCCTACGCCCTCGGCAACGAATCCGAAAACCTGCCCACCTTCATCGTCCTGCCCGACCCCCGCGGGCTCCCCTACAACCAGCGCGGAAACTTTTCCTCGGGATTCCTCCCCGCCACCCATGCCGGGACCATCATCGACGCCAGCGCCGCGACGCCGATCCACTACCTACAGCCGCCGGAATCCGCCGCCTTCATCAACCCGCACAGCGAATCCGAGGGCTTCGACCTGCTGCGGCACCTGAACCAGGGACATCAGGCCGCGATCCCGGGGGATTCCCGTCTCGAAGCGCGCATCCGGAGCTACGAACTCGCCGCCCGCATGCAACTGGCCGCCCCCGAGGCCTTCGATCTGAAATCGGAATCGCCCGCCACCCGCGCGCTTTACGGCATCGACGACAAAATCACCGCGGATTTCGGACGCCGCTGCCTGACCGCCCGCCGCCTCATCGAGCGCGGGGTCCGATTCGTGCAGGTCTGGAGCGGCGCCGGAGGTCCCACCAACAACTGGGACAACCATACCGACATCATCACCGAACTCCCCAAGATCGCCGTGGCCACCGACCGCCCCGTCGCCGGCCTGCTCCGGGATCTCCAGGCCCGCGGCCTGCTCGAGGACACCCTCCTGGTCTGGAGCACCGAGTTCGGTCGCATGCCCTTCACTCAGGGAGCCACCGGACGCGACCACAACGGAGGCACCTTCGCCGGCTGGCTCGCCGGAGCCGGCATCCAACCCGGCGTCGCCCACGGCGAAAGCGATCCGTGGTCCTGGAAAGCCGCGACCAACAAAACCACCACCTACGATCTCCACGCCACCCTGCTCCACCTGCTCGGCCTCGACCACGAACGCCTGACTTTCCGCCACAACGGCGCCGACCGCCGCCTCACCGACGTCCACGGCCACGTCATCCAGGAAATCCTTTCCTAACCGCCCCCCTCTCCGGGTGCCTCTGCGAGTTGCGGGTGGGGATTGTCGCATTGCGATAATCCCATGGAATTTGGCGATTTTCAGGAGTCGCGGAGCGACGGAACGATGGTAGCCGTGGGCAGGGCCCACGGTTGGCATGGATTTTTTGGGTTGGCGTCGCGGAGCGACGTACGGCCAATAGGGGAGGCGTAGGCGAATCGAAGGGTTCGTGAGGAATTGCAGGCAATCGATTCCGGCGTCGCGCCGCGACGCACCCGAAACTCGAACCGGGTCCAGGGGCTGAAGCCCCTGGCTACCCTCGTTCCGTCGCTCCGCGACTGCTCTGGGATGGGCGAAACGGGCGAAACTCCAGGGCATTGCCGCGTAGCGACAACCCAGCCAGCGCAGCGGGCGAAGCCATCGCCGCCCCCCACGCGTTCAACCACTCCGCTCCTCAAGACTTGCCGCAGCGCGGCAAGTCCCACCTCCAACAACTCGGAGATCCGCCCCCTCTCCCACCTCCCCACCCCCTACTCCCCACTCCCCTCTCCCAACGACCCACGACCCACGACCCACGACACACTCCCTAAAGCCCGTCCCCCCCAATGCTCGTCGCCAGCATGCGTCGTGTCTTCTCCCGGTTGCCGGCGTCGTGGTAATCCACCGGGTTGTAGTCGTCCGTGAGCAGGAGTCCCCGGGACACATCCACCTCGGCGGGTTTGGCGATCGTGGCGGCGACATCCGTGCGGCAATACGGATGGACATCGTCAAGGTTGGGCGGAGGGCGGAAGGACAACGGGTCACGATCCGAGGCGACGTAGAAGACATTGCCGCCCGGCGACTGGTGGATGCGCACGGTGCGGAACACGGCGGAAAGGGTGCGGTGCAACGAGGCGCCCAGGAAATCTCGACCGGGTTCGAAGTGCGCGAAGGAGTTGATCACCAGGGTTCCACCGGGATTCAACCGGGCCTGGATCTCCGAGAACGCCTCCCGGGTCATGAGGTGCGAAGGCGAGGAATCCCCGAGAAAGGCATCCAGATGAATGGTGTCGTAGAGGTTGGTGGAGACGCGCACGAAATGGCGGGCATCGTCGATGACCAGATTGACCGCCGACCTCGGAAAATCGAACCACCGCTCCGCGAGGGGCACCACAGCCGCATTGATCTCCACCACGTCCACCTGGATGCCGTCGGCGGCCAGTCGCGTGGGCGTAATGCCGATGCCCATGCCCAGACAAAGCGCCCTCCTGATTTCGGGCGTGTACCCCTTCGACAGGTGGTAGAGGCCGTAGGTGAACATCGAGAGACTGGCGCGACGCTCCGGGTCGTAGGAATTCTGCATCAACCGATCGTTGAAATAGTACCGGGCGCGGCCATTGCGGGATTCGGCGACCTGCAGGTTGCCGAAATGGGAATTCGCCCGGGCCCGTTCCACAAACAACTGGGCCGGGCCGGTGGCCTCGGCGCGCAGGGCCGCGATGGTCATCAGGATTCCAGCGCCCACGGCTCCCACCGCCGTGCCCTGCCCGCGTTCTCCCAATCCCCAGCCGAGGAAGTACACCACGGAAATGGCGGCCAGAACCCCCGCCGTCGCCAGCATGCCGGTGGAATCACGGCAATACGGCACCAGCAAATAGCTCGTCACCAGGACCCCCAGCACGCTTCCCACCGTTCCCAGCGACGACAATCGGCCCACGGCACGACCAACGTTGTCGACCGAGGAGGTGAGGCGGCGAACGAAGAACGGACCAACGGCCGCCAGGAGGGTGAGCGGCACCAGGAAAAGGGCGAGCGACGCCAGGATCGAACCAAGCGCCAGGTTGAACTCGAGACATCGCGCGGCCAGCGGCGAACGGATCCGCACCGCGAACGCCAGATAGGCCGCCGCAATGGCCAACCCGGCGTAAATCACGGCAATCCGGTCGGTGCGATCCGCCAGCCAGCCGCCCAGGTAATACCCCGCGGCCAGCGCCAGCAGCGTGATGGTGATCTGCGCGGTCCAGACAAAGTGCGACGACCCGAACCACGGCGTCAGCATTTTCGCGCCCAGAATCTCCACCACCAGGACCACGCCCCCCGTGATCAGGGCGGTCACATAAAGGAAGACCCGGAGCGATGCCGGTAATTGCGACGGACTCGGCGCTTGTTTCGGAGGCACGCGGGTTTCTACGGTCAGACCGGGCCGCGGGCAAGAATCCGAACGCCCGCACCCAAGATCCCGACCCACCACCGGCCTCCCGTCCCCCCATGGGCAAATACGCGCACGTCATCAGCCTCGGCATCCAGAGCACCCTCGTGTACCGGGTGAACTTCGTCGTGCGCGCCCTCTTCGGGCTGGTCCCCCTGCTCGCCCTCATCCTGCTCTGGCGCGCGATCTACGAGGGCCGCACCGACGGCGAGGTCGGCGGCTATTCCCAGTCCTCGGTGATCACCTACTACCTCATCGTCAATGTCGTGCTCGCCCTCACTTCCGTGACCGAGGACGACTGGCAGATCGCGGCGGATATCCGGGACGGCAAGATCAGCCAGTTCCTGCTCAAGCCCATCGATTACCTTCGTTACCGGCTCTGTCTTTTCGCCGCGGGCCGGCTGGTCTACACCGCCGCCGCCCTGATCCCCACCGCGGTCTTCCTCTGGGCCCAGCGCGCGGATCTGCAAGGACCGGCGTCCACGCTGCACCTGGGCGTCTTCGCCGTTTCCCTCGTGCTCACCGCGCTGCTCCAGTTCTTCATCTCCTACACCATGGCGCTGCTTGCCTTTTGGGTGCTCGAGGTCGCCACGTTCATCTTCATCCTCTTCGCCTTCGAGTACGTCGCCGGCGGCCACTTGTTCCCTCTCGACATGCTCCCCGCCGGAGTCCAGACCGCCCTCCAACTCACCCCGTTCCCCTACATGCTCTACTTTCCGGTGAGCGTTTACCTCGGACGTCTGCAGGGCGCCGAACTGTGGCAGGGACTCGCCCTTCAGGGCTTCTGGGTGGTCGCCTCGCTTACCCTCGCCCGCGTGGTCTGGCGCCGCGGATTGAAACACTACTCCGCCGTCGGCGGCTGAACCCGCACCCCGCCCATGACACCCACGCCATCCCAACCCGCGCCGATCTCAGCCACGGCTTCCCCGGGGGTTCCCACCGGACTTGGCCGTTACCTGGGGATCTATGCGGCCTTCTGGCGCAACGCGCTGGTGCGCGAGATGGGGTTCAAGGCCAACTTCCTTCTCTGGATCCTCGTCGAACTGCTCTGGTTCGCGTTGCAACTGGCGTTCATGGCGGTGGTCTACAGTCACACCGACCACATCGCCTCCTGGACCAAGTGGCAGGTGGTCTTCCTGGTGGGTGCCAACCATTTCATCCAGCAGCTGTTCACCGCCCTGTTCATGAACAACTGCGTGAAGCTGTCCGAGAACGTCCGCACCGGCGCCCTCGACTTCATGCTGCTCATGCCCATCAACGCCCGGTTCCTGATCTCCTTGCGGCACGTGGACTTCGGGGCCTTCTTCAACGCCGCCTCCGCCCTCGCCGTCATGGGCTACGCCGGTTTCCAACTCCATCTCACCCCTTCCCTCCCCCAGATCGCCGGCTTCACCGCGCTCCTGCTGGTCGGCCTCTCGGTCCATTACTCGGTCATGTACCTCCTCGCCTGCATCAGTTTCTGGACCGTCCGCGCCCAGGGAATCGTCTGGGGCTACTACAACCTGTTCCAGCTCGCCCGTCTCCCCGACGAGGCGTTCCGCGGGTTCTTCCGCGCCGCGTTCTCCTTCGTCATCCCCGTGCTGCTCGTCACCAACGTCCCCGTCAAACTGATCATCGACAAACTCGGCAGCCCCTTCGAAATCGTCTGGCTGCTCGTACTCAGCGTCCTGATGTTCGTCGCCTCGGAAGCCTTCTGGCGCGCCTCCATCCGCCACTACGCCAGCGCCAGCTCCTGACCGCCAACTTTCTGGAGAAGGCTCCCAACTCCCAACTCCCCACTTCCTACAGCTGAGCATTGTCAATCAACCGGGTCTTGCCCACGAAGACCGCCATCGCCATCTGCGCGCCGCGCGACACCGGATCCACCACACTCAGGGTGTCCGGGTCGAAGAACTCCACATAGTCCAACCGCGCCTGCGTTTCCCCGGCGATCAGGCCCGCCACTTCCTTCCGCAACGCCGCGGCGTCGATCGCTCCGAACGCCCTGATCCGCGCCCGGGCATGGCCGATCGCCCGCCAAAGCACCGTCGCCTGCCGACGTTGTTCGACGTCCAGGTACTTGTTCCGGGAACTCATCGCCAACCCGTCCCGCTCCCGCACCGTCGGCGCCACCACCACGCGCACCGGAAAATCGAGGTCCCGGGTCATGCGCCGCACCACCGCCGCCTGCTGCCAGTCCTTCGCCCCAAACACCGAAACCTCAGGCTGAACCAGGTTGAAGAGCTTCGCCACCACCGTGGTCACACCCCGGAAATGCGTCGGTCGCGACGCCCCCTCCATGCCCCGCGTCAGCAATTCCTCCACGACATAGGTGCTGTAACCCCCTTCCGCCCGGCCCGGGTACATGACCTCGTCCGACGGCAGGAAAACCACGTCCACGCCCGCCTCCCGGCACAGCGCCAGATCCCGCTTCAGATCCCGGGGATACTTCGAGAGATCCTCCGTGGGAGCGAACTGGGTCGGATTGACGTAGATGCTCAGCACCACGCAACCCTTCGGCCCCACCATCCGGCGCGCCCGATGCACCAGGCTGAGATGGCCCGCATGCAGGTAACCCATGGTGGGAACAAACCCGATCCGCACCCCGCCCCGACGCAGTTCCAGGGCCAGTCGCTGCATCGATGACGTCGAGGAAATCCTCCGCATGCCGGAAGCGTCCGCCGCAAGTCGCCCCCGATTCAATCCGGATCCTTGCGTAGTCTTCCCGCACGCCTCACGCTTTGCGAAGTCGGGAATGCCATGATGTCCTGCCTTTCCCTCCTCCGCCCCCGGGCCCTCCGCGGCTTCGCCCTCGGCCTGCTGTCCACCCTCGCCCCAGGGGCCCGCGCCCAGATCGATCCGGTGGAACGTCAACTGGTGCATGTCGGGTACACCCAGCCGATCGAAGGCCGGACGCCGCTCGCACTCTACGCCTTCTACCTCCACAACCAGACCAACTTCCTGCGCGAGGACTGGACCCTGCGGGCGGCCGTGGCCCCGGTCTGGGTCGATGCCCAGCTGGGCTGGCGCGGTCTGCTCGGCCCGCACACGGATCTGGGCATCATCACCGCCGGCGGAGGATTCGCCCGCAATTACAACGAGATGCGCCGCGGGGAATGGAAACGCGGCGAAAGCTTCACCGGCCATGGTTTCACCGCCGGGCTGGCCGCCTATCACCTGTTCAATCCGGACGACCGACTTCCCCTCAACGGCCTGGTCGCCCTCACCACCGAGGGCAGCTACTTCACCTCCGACGGCGATACCGCCCCGGATTTTGTGCTGCCCCGCGACAACACCTCGCCCGTGGCCCGGGTCGGACTCCGGCTCGGCGGACAGGAACCGGATTTCCGTTCCCCCTACGCGCTCGAGGTGTCCGCCTGGTACGAGGCGCGCTACCGGCCCGAGCACGGCCCCTACGGGTACGGGGGCGATCGACAGCTTTCCGAGGTCTCCCAGTTGTTCTGGGCCCGGGTGCTGGGACGGGCCACCACCGAGGACCGCCGTCACGACGCCGAGATGGCCGTCACCCTGGGCACCGGCATCGGCATGGATCGCCTTTCCGCCTACCGACTCGGCGGGATGCTGCCGTTTGCCAGTGAGTTCCCCCTCATGATCCCGGGCTACTACCACCAGGAGCTTTCCGCCGACACCTTCGTCCTGCTCAGCGGCAATTATTCGTTCGGCATCTCCCCCGACTCGGGCTGGCGGCTCGCCGTCTTCGGCGCGACCTCGCGCATGTCCTTCATCGACGGTCTCGATTACCGAGGCAATTCGCATTCCGGTGTCGGCGGCGGTGTAAGTTGGAATTCGCCGAAACGGAACTGGGTGGTCACCTGCTTCTACGGCGTCGGCCTCAACGCCGAACGCGACGAAAGCATCGGCGGGCAGATGGTTGGCATTCTCCTCCAACACGACTTCCTGGGCGCGGGCGGCTGGCAGCGGTTCCTGGGCACGCCGGGCCTCTCCCACGGTCTGCTCCGGCTTTTCAACCGCTGAAGGACCTCCGCGTGCGGGCGCACCCCGGACTGGCCTCCCCTCAGGGGGGTCGGATTCACCGGCCAACGTTCGCCCCGGACCGCCGGATCACTCGTACCGCAGCGACTCGATGGGATCGAGGTTGGCGGCTTTCCAGGCCGGGTAGGTCCCAAACCCCAGTCCAACCAACGAACACACCACCATCCCGATGGCCGCCCAATCCCAGGGGATCACCACGGGAAACTGGAAGATCAGGGCCGCGACATTGCCCGCCAGGATTCCCAGCACCACGCCGAGGGCGCCACCGATCTGGCACAGCGCGATCGCCTCGGTGATGAACTGGGTCATGATGTGGCGCTTCTTCGCCCCGATCGCCCGGCGGATTCCGATCTCCCGCGTCCGCTCAGTCACGCTCACCAGCATGATGTTCATGATCCCGATGCCCGCCGCCACCAGGGCGATCGAACTGATCACCGCCGCCCCCATCCGCACCGCCAGGGTCAGGGCGCGAAACTGACGGATGATCGAATCGTTCGACGTGACCTCGAAGTCATCCGGATCCCCGGGCGGCACCTTCCGGACCGTTCGCAGAATGCCCCGGGTCTGCTCGAGCGTTTCCTCGTACATCGCCTGCGACCACGCCTCGACCTGGATCGAGATGGACCGCTCCCGGCCATAGCGGTTCAACCCCGAACTGATGGGGATCAGGACGAAGGCATCCTGATCCTGCCCGAACAACCGGCCATTCTCCTCCGTCACCCCCACCACGGTGTAGGAAATGCCACCGATCTTGAGGCGTTCCCCCACGCCTGAAGTGTGCGGAAAAACCCGCTTCGAAACACTGGCCCCCACCACGCACACATCCCGCGCCCCCTCCACGTCCGTCTCATCGATCGCCCGTCCGCGGTCCACCACCCAGTTCCGCGTCTGGAACGTGCCCGGCACCACCCCCACCAACGGCACGTCCGGATTGGTCTTGCCCCAGGGCGTGGTCACCTCGCCCATGTACAGCTGGCAGGTCAATCCCACGCTCTTCGCCAGCGTCGCACGCTCCGCCACCGCCCGGGCCATCCAATACCGGAACTGTTTCCTCCGGAAATACCGCTCGTACGCCCCGGGGGAGTCATCCACCTGGACCGCCGGGAACCGCTGCACCGAAAAACTGTTCGCCCCCAGCACGTTCAACTTCGACTCAATGTTGCTCTGCAACACCCGCAGCGCGGTCATCACCACCACGATCGAGAACACCCCCACCAACACCCCAAGCAACGTCAGCCCCGACCGCAGCTTGTGCGCCGCAATCGACGAGAGCGCCATGCCAAAGCTCTCCTTCAGCTCCGCCCTCAGGAGGTTCCGGTTGGCTTTGCGGTGGGCCGCTGTGGTCATCGGATTCAGGAAGGGTGAATTAGGGGCGCGATCTACTCCGCCCGCAGGGCGTCCACCGGATTCAGGCGCGCCGCCCGCCACGCCGGCAGGTAGCCGGACACAATGCCGGTCACCGCCGACACCAGCAGCGCTGCCACCGCGGTCGGAATGGACATTGTCGCCGCGAGAAAACGGTCGATGACCAGGGTCATCGGCCACGCCAGCATCAAGCCCACCAGTCCGGCTCCGAACGAGATCAAGGCGGCCTCGGTCAGGAACTGGGTCAGAATGTTGCGGCGCTTCGCCCCGATGGCCTTCCGCACCCCGATCTCGCGGGTCCGCTCCGCCACCGAAACAAACATGATGTTCATCACGCCGATGCCGCCGACGAACAGCGACAAACTGGTGATGAACAAACCCACCAGCGCCAGGGTGCCCCCGATCTGGTTGAAGTTCTTGACCAGCGCATCCTGCTCGTTGATCGCGAAGTCATCGTCCGCCCCCGGCTCCACATGCCTCAACTGGCGCATGATCCCGCGCAACTCTTCCCGCGCCTCCCCCATCATTTTCACATCCGTCACCTTGACCATGATCGACACGTCCGGCCACCGCGTCAGGTCCGAGGTGAACCGCGTAACCGGGATCACGATCTGGTTGTCGAAGTTGAACCCGGTGAAGAACTGGCCCATGCGGTCCAGCACCCCCACCACCTCGTAGTTCGCACTCCCCACCCGCAGCCGCTTGCCCAGCGGCGATTCATACGGGAAGAACTTCAACGCCAGATCCCGGCCGATGACGCAAATGGCTCGCGCCCCCATAACCTCCGCCTCGCTGAACCACCGCCCTTCCGTCAGCGTCAACCCCCGCACCAGCGCGCTGTCCTCCGTGTTGCCCACCACCCAGACCCCCCGCGCACTGCGGTTCCCGTACTTCACATCCGCACTGCCCTGGCTCTCCACCGACACCGCCCGCGCCAGCCTCGACAGCCGGACCACCTCCCGCGCGTTGGCCAGGGTCAGTTCACGGCGGTTCCGGCTTCGACGCCACTCCTGCTCGCTGGTGAACCAGGAAAAACGCTCGATGAACAGCACATCGGCCCCGATCACCGCGATGCTCTTGCGGAACGCCCGGTTCAATCCGTCGATCGCCGTGGCCATCAGGGTCACGGTCACAATCCCGATCACAATGCCCAGGGTGGTCAGGCCCGCCCGCAGCTTGTTCGCCCTCAACGCCGCCACCGCGATCAGGAACGCCTCCCGAAATTCATCCACGAACTTCATCCGCCCACCGCCCCCCCGCCGGCCAGCACGGGCGGCACCCCATCGCCCGGCACACGCCGATGCTGATTCACCTCATCCGAAGCGATCGCGCCGTCCCGGATCCGGACAATCCGACGCGCATGCTGGGCCACGTCCTCCTCATGGGTCACCACAATGATCGTGTTGCCCCCCCGCGAGAGCTCGTCGAACAACCCCAGAATCTCCACGCCCGTCCGCGAATCCAGGTTCCCCGTCGGTTCGTCCGCCAGAATGATCGAGGGCCGGTTCACCAGCGCGCGGGCAATGGCCACGCGCTGACGCTGTCCGCCGGACAGCTCGTTCGGCTTGTGATGGACGCGATCGCCCAGGTTCACCCGGCGCAACGCCTCCAACGCCCGCGCCCGCCGTTCCTCCGCCGGCACACCGCCATAAACCAGCGGCAGTTCCACGTTGTGCAACGCGTCGGAACGCGCCAGCAGGTTGAAGCTCTGAAAAACAAAGCCGATCTCGCGGTTCCGGATCTCCGCCAGCTGGTTGTCGTCCATGTCCGCCACGTTGACACCATTCAACTCGTAGAGGCCGTCGCTCGGGGAATCCAGGCAGCCCAGCAGGTTCATCAAGGTCGACTTGCCGGAGCCGGAGGGCCCCATGATCGCAAGGTACTCACCGCGCTCGATCGAAACCGAGACCGCACGCAGCGCATGAATGACCTCGGTACCCATCGTGTACCGCTTCGCCAGCCCGGCGATGCGTATCAGGCTCACGGCTTCTTCTCCTGATCCCGCCGCACGA
The DNA here is from genome assembly GCA_964476125.1 of uncultured Verrucomicrobiota bacterium. Taxonomy (GTDB): domain Bacteria; phylum Verrucomicrobiota; class Verrucomicrobiia; order Limisphaerales; family CAIMTB01; genus CAIMTB01. The sequence continues at coordinate 17,356 of CAYZAE010000093.1, forward strand.
ACGGCTTGAGCGTGTTGTCGATCTTCACCGGATGGCCGTCCTCCAGCTCACGGTTGATGGCCTTGTATCCGCCCGAAACAATCTCCTCCCCCTCGGCAACCCCTTCGACGATCTCCACGTGGGAGTCGTCGCTGATTCCCCGCTTCACCGGCGTGGCCACGACCTTGCCCTCCTTCACCCCGAACACCACCTCCACCGGCTTCGGCGCCCCGCTCCCCCGCCGTTTCCGAGCCGATTCATTGGCCTCCTGCTCCTCCTTCTCCTCCTTGGTCTGCTTCGACGCCAGTTTCTTCTCCTGCTCCAACCGTTCCTTGTCCTCCTTCGGCAGGCGCGTGGTCACGCTCTGCAACGGCACGGTCAGCACATTCGTCCGATACCGCGTCTCCACCTCCGCCGTCACCGACATCCCCGGCCGGAAGAACTCCTTTTCCTGGATCCGGATCCGGACCTCGAACTTGGTCGCCTCCTGCTGCGTGTTCATGCCCTGCGTGCGCGCCGCATTCGCGATCTCGGTCACAATGCCCGCAAACCGCCGGTCCCGGAACGAATCCACCTCCAACCGCGCCTTCTGCCCGATTTGCACGGAAACCACGTCGATCTCCCCCACCTCCACCCGCGCCTCCATGTCCGTGAGTTCCGCCACAGTCATGATCTCCGTCCCCGCCATCATCGCCGTCCCCACCACCCGCTCCCCCCGCTCGGAACGGAGATTGGTCACCGTGCCGTCGATGGGCGCCAGAATCGTGGTCTTCAACAAATCCTCCTCCGCCCGGGCCAGCGCCGCCTTGGCCTGGTCCGCCTGATGCCGCGCCGCCTGATACCGCGCCGCCCCGACTTCCAGCGAGGTCTTCGCGGACATGAAATCCGATTCCGACACCAGCTTCTCCGCGTAAAGCCTCTCAAACCGCGAGAACTCGATCCGGACCTTCTCCATCTCGGCCTTCGCCAGATCGACACTGGCCAGGGCCGACCGATGGCTGGCGTCCGCCGAATTGCGGCTTGCCACGTACGGGTCGGCCTTGATCCGGACCAGCACCTCGCCCTTTTTCACCGCCTGCCCCTCGCGCACCGGCAGGTCCACGATCTCCCCCGAGACTTCCGGGTTGATCACCACCTTGGTCACCGCCTGGACCCGCCCCGTCGCCACCACCAATTCCGTGAGGTTGCGGCGGGCCACCGTCTCCGTCTGCACGGTGATCACCGGCTGCCGCTTTTTGTAATAGAACCAGGCCCCCAGACCGGCGAGAACCACGAGGAGGAAAACCACTAAAACGGCGATGAGGCGTGCCGTGCCGCGTTTGGAACTGGCCATGATGCTTTCCCGGGACACCGGCCGTACCCGACCGGTTGCATGTTCTTTGCCGCGGAAGAAAACCCTTCCGCGGCGACCCCCCAAGTCTACAGGCCCCCCGATCCCATCCCAAGGAGGATCATAAAGGTCTTCACCCCCACCCACCCCCCGCCGTCACCGACCATCCCCCGGGTTGCCCGGTCCCCGCGACCCGAATCCAGCCCATTGTCGGAATCCCCCTCCGCACGGAAATCTCTGGGGCCCATGAGTTCCCGTGATTCGCCTGAATGCCTTTGACTGACTTTCCCCCTGCCGTATCCTGCCCGGCCCTGAGACGTACCAGGCTTATGGCAAAACTCTCCGTTAACGACCTCGAGGTTCAAGGCAAGCGCGTCTTCGTGCGCGTCGATTTCAACGTCCCGCTCGAAGAGAAGGACGGCCGGATGGTGATCACCGACGAAACCCGCATCCGCGAAACACTCTCCACCCTCCGCCTGCTCATCTCCCGCGGAGCCAAGGTGATCCTTGCCTCCCACCTCGGACGCCCCGACGGGCAGGTGGTCCCCAGCATGTCGCTCGCCCCCGTGGCCACCCGGCTCTCCGAACTGCTCGGCCAACCGGTCCGATTCGCCGCGGAATGCGTCGGGGATGCCGCCAACCAGGCCGTCGCCGCCATGCAACCCGGCGATGTCACCCTGCTCGAGAACGTCCGCTTCCACGCCGGTGAGGAAGCCAACGACCCCGCCTTCGCCACCCAGCTGGCCAGCCTCGCCGATATCTACGTCAATGACGCCTTCGGCACCGCCCACCGCGCCCACGCCTCCACCGAAGGCGTCGCCCGCATCGTCGCCGGCCGCGGCGGCAAGGCGGCCGCGGGTCTGCTCATCGACCGCGAACTCAAGTTCCTCGGCGACGAACTGGATCACCCCACCCGCCCCTTCGTCGTGATCCTCGGCGGGGCCAAGGTCTCCGACAAAATCCAGGTGATCGACCGGCTGATCGAAAAGGCCGACGTCATCCTCATCGGCGGCGCCATGGCCTACACCTTCAAGCTGGCCCTCGGCAACAAGGTCGGGCTCTCCCTCGTCGAAAAGGACAAGACCGACATCGCCCTCCAGGCGCTCGCCAAGGCCAAGGAACGCGGCGTGCAGTTCGTACTGCCCACCGACAACATCGTGGCCACGCCCGTCGACAGCGGAAAGAAGGACAAGAAGGGCCGTCCCAAGATGGACCTCACCAGTCCGCGCGTGAACTCGGGTGACAGCATCCCGGACCACGAGGAAGGCGTCGACATCGGACCCGCCACCGCGAAGAACTACGCCGCGATCCTCGCCTCCGCGAAGACCGTGCTCTGGAACGGGCCCATGGGCATCTTCGAAGACCCTCGCTTCGCCGAAGGCACCTTCGCCGTCGCCAAGGCGGTCGCCGAAGCCACCCAGAAAGGCGCCAAGTCGATCATCGGCGGTGGCGACAGCGTCAAGGCCATCAACAAGGCCAAGCTCGGTGACCAGGTCACCTTCATGAGCACCGGCGGCGGCGCCAGCCTCGAGTTCCTCGAAGGCCAGGTGCTCCCCGGTGTCGCCGCCCTTCAGGACAAATAATCCCACCGCTTTCCAACCACCCCGTCCGAACCCAGCCCCCGAGCTCAGGAGATACCATGGTCAAAGACCGCAAACTCATCATCGCAGGCAATTGGAAAATGAATAAGACGGCCGCCGAAGCCCTCGATCTCGTCAACGGGATCAAGCGCGAGGTCGCCAGCGTCAAGGAGGTCGACATCGTGGTCTGCCCCCCTTTCACCGCCCTCGCCAGCGTCTCCGAGGAGCTGCTCAATTCCAACATCCGCCTCGGCGCCCAGAACATGAGCGAAAACGGACCCGGCGCCTTCACCGGCGAAATCGCGGCGTCCATGCTCAAGGAATTCTCCGTCCGCTACGTCATCCTTGGCCACTCCGAACGGCGCCAGTTCCAGAAGGAATCGGATGAACTGATCGCCAAAAAGGCCGCCGCCGCCCACGCCTCCGCCCTCAAACCCATCGTCTGCGTCGGCGAAACCCTCGCCGAACGCGAAGGCGGCATCACCGAAAAGGTCGTCGGCACCCAGATCCGTGGCTCGCTCGCCGGACTCTCCCGCGAACAAGTCGAGGAAACCGTCATCGCCTACGAACCCGTCTGGGCCATCGGCACCGGCAAAACCGCCTCCCCCCAGCAGGCCCAGGACGTCCACGCCTTCATCCGCCGCGTGCTCGCCGAAATGTTCGACGACGCCACCGCCAAACGCGTCCGCATCCAGTACGGCGGCAGCGTCAAACCCTCCAACGCCCGCGAACTGATGAGCCTCCCCGACGTCGATGGCGCCCTGGTCGGCGGTGCCGCCCTCGAAGCCCGCAGCTTCGCCGATATCATCCGGAACTCGATCTGAACGCCCCCCGCGTCGTCCCGACGCGATCCAACCCGGCCGGGCCTCCAGGCCCGCGCCGGGTTGACTTCCTGATCATCTCTCGACACGCCTCCCCTCTTCGTTCATTCTCCCGGCCCTTTTTATGGCGATCCTTATTGGCTTCCTGACCTTCATCATGGTCCTCGTCGCGGTGTTCCTCATCCTTCTGGTGCTCGTCCAGCTCCCGAAGAAGGAAGCCGGCGTCGGCATGGCTTTCGGCGCAGGCATGAGCGAAATGCTCCTCGGCGCAGGCTCCGGCAACGTGCTGACCCGCATCACCAAATACGTGGTCATCGCCTTCCTCGGCGGCGCCCTCATCCTGTCCGTCCTGGTCTCCAGCCAGTCCCGCAAACGCGGCCTCGGCGTCGCCCAGGCCCTCGATGCGCAGGCCAATGAGTCCCGCCCCGCCGCCACCGCCCCGGCCACCCCCGGCACCCCCGGCCTGCTCCCGCTCACCTCCACCAACACCCCCGCCACCACCCCGCTGGTCTCCACCACCACCGTGGTCAACCCGACCCCCGCCGCCGCCACACCCGCTCCCGCTCCCGCTCCCGCGGCCACGACCCCGCCCGCCGCCGCGCCAGCCACCCCCGCGGCCAAGCCCGCCGGGAACTGATCCACCCTCCTCCCCTTCCCCTCTCTCCGACAACGCGCCGATCCCTCCAGGATCGGCGCGTTTCGCTTTCCACACCCGGGATTGCCTGAGCGCGAGCCGACCGCAACCATGCCCGCGGTGCACCTGCCGGCCCCCAACCCTCCTCCCGCCAGGGAATCCGCCCCCCCGGACGCCCCACGGAGCCGCTCCTGCCCCCACCCGGTCCGGCACGCGATCCGCCCTCTGCTCGCCCTCCTGGGGCTGGCAATCTCCCTCGGCCTGACCGCCTGCCACCCCCTGCCGCCCGCCGACCTCACCGTCATCAATGGCGCCGAACCCAGTTCGCTCGATCCCATGCTCGTCACCGGCATCGAGGAACTTCGCACCGTGCTCCCGCTCTTCGGCGGATTGACCCGGGTCGACGCCTCCACCGGCCGCGCCCTCCCCGGCCTCGCCCAACGCTGGGAGATCTCCCCGGACGGACGCTCCTACACCTTCCACCTCCGCACCAACGCCACCTGGTCCACCGGCGAACCCATCACCTCCGCCGATGTGATCTACTCCTGGCGACGGGTGCTCGAACCCACCAACGCCTGCCAGTACGCCAATCTCCTTTTCCCCGTTCGCGGAGCCGAGGACTACCTGCTCGGACGCTCCACCCGGTTCGAATCTGTCGGACTCCACGCTCCCAACCCCCACGCGGTGCGCGTGGACCTCCACGCTCCCTGCGCCTTCTTCCTTGATCTCTGCGCCTTCCAGACGCTTTCCGTCGTGCCACGATGGACCATCGAAGAGCACGGGGACCGCTGGATCCTGGCCCGCCCCCTCCCCTCCAGCGGCCCTTACGAACTCGATTTCTGGCGACTTAACGACCGCATCCGCCTCCGCCGGAATACCCGCTATTGGGACACCGCCAACACCCGCTCCCAGGTCATCGACCTGCTTTCCGTGAGCGCCCCGGGCACCGCGATCAACCTCTACCTGCAGGGTCGCGCCGACATTCTCTGGGACAAACCGCTCGTGCCCACCGAACTGATGGAGGACCTGGCGCGCACCCCCGACTTCCACTCGTTTCCGATCCTCGGAACCTTCTTTCTGCGGCTGAACGTCACCCGCAAACCCTTCGACGACGCCCGGGTCCGCCGGGCCTTTGCCCTGGCCACCGACAAGCGTCGGCTGACCCAGCGCATCACCGCCAGCGGCGAGCAACCCGCCGATCACCTGGTGCCCACGGTCACCGCGAACTACCTGCGAGGTCCCGGCCAAAGCCACAACCCAGGCGAGGCTCGCCGGCTCCTGACGGAAGCCGGGTTCCCGGACGGAAGAGGATTCCCCACCGTGGATCTATTGATCGACAGCGCCGCCGGCGGCGCCGCCCGCACCTTCGAGCGGACCGGGGTCGAGCTGAAGGAAATGTGGGAACGCGAACTCGGGGTCCGGGTGGAAATCCGGCGCATGGAAAAGAAGACGTTCCTGGTTGCCCAACGGGCCCTCGAATACTCCATCAGCCGCTCAAGCTGGATCGGCGATTACAACGATCCGAACACATTCCTCGACCTGTTCATGACCTCGAACGGCAACAACCGCACCGGCTGGTCCAACCCGACCTACGACCAACTGCTGCGCGACGCCGCCGCCGAACCCCGGTTGGACAAACGCGCCGCCATCCTGCGCGACGCCGAAACCCTGCTCGTCCGTGACGAAGCCCCCGTGATCCCGCTCTGGTTCGAAGTCGGCTTCGCCCTGTACCGCCCCCACCGCATCCACGGCGCCCATCCCAACCCACTCGACACCCACCCGTTCGAGACCATTTACCGGAGTCCCTGAATTGCCGGGCATGGGTAGGGCGGTCTCTCCGGGGGCGCCGCACGCGAGGTCGACCTGCAAGGCGGCGCGCTCGGAGATCGCGCCCTATCGTTAACTCGTGAATGCACCGGAATTCGACTACGCCACCGGCTCCCGCTTCACGAACAGGGTCTGGGTCGGATAAGCGAACTCGATCCGCTCCGCATCGAAGCGTCGTTTGATCTCGAGATTGAACTGCTGCAAGCCCTCACGATGGGCGTCGGCATCGACGTTGTTCCACACATGGACCACCTCGATGTTCAGGCTCGAGTCGGCAAAACGGTTGAACCCGACCGAGACCTCCTGGGTCGAGGGATGGCTCTTCATCACTTCCCGCAGGATCTCCGTCGCCCGCACCACCTTCTCCGGCGTGGTGTCGTAGGTGAGCCCCAGGTTCATCACCGTGCGGATCGTGGGTCGCAGCGTGATGTTCGTGATGGTGGTGTTGCCCATCGTCTTGTTGGGAACCGTGATCAGATGACCGTCCAGATTCCGGATGCGCGTCGACCGCAGCCCGATCGATTCCACCGTGCCATCCACGCCCTCAAACCGGACGCGATCCCCCACCACGAACGGCTTGTCCACCAGCACCGCCACCGCACCAAACAGGTTCGCCACGGTGTCCTGGGCCGCCAGCCCCAGGGCCAGGCCACCGATCGACAGCGAGGCGATCAGGCCATTGATGTTCACCCCCACGTTATCCAGGGTCACCAGCGCCGCCACCACCACCACCAGCGCCTTCAACGCCTTGCGCAGGATCGGCCCCAACTGCTGGTCAAAACTCCGGTCATCGTTCGGAACCGCCCGCTGGCGCCACGCCCCCACGGCGATGTCCACGATCTTCAGCGCCGCGTAGGTGATCGACAGCCCCACCACCACCTTCAGCACGTTCGAAATCCAGCGCTCCACCGTCGGCGGCCACTGAAACACGCTCAACCCGACGTGCAGAAGAATCACAAAAGCCACGATCTTCACCGGCCCGTGCGCCAACTCCAGCAGCATGTCGTCCGCTCGGCTCGAGGTCTTCTCCGCCCAGCGCCTGAGCCAGATGCGCGCCGTGTAATCGAGGAATTTCGAGACGTAGAACGCGCCAAAAATGAAGAGGAACGAGGCAATGTACTGCCAGAGCGGAATGCCCAGAACCACGCGCTCCCGCAGGAACGGAACGCGGTCCAAACCAAAGGTCAGGTACTGGCGATCAATGGTCGGCAGGAGATGAATGCCCTTGCCTCCCAGGATCGAGGAATCCACCGCCGCTGTGTTGGTCCCCGTTCCTGCCGGGGCGGGCGCGGCATTCGTGGACGCCGTCGCAGCAGGCGTCGCTCCAGGAGCTGGCACAGCGGGGGCGGCCGTCGCCGCTCCTGCACCACCTCCCGGGCTCTCCGCAGCCTTGGCCCCGAAAGGCCGATAGCCCATCACCCAGAACAACCCCACCGCCAACAGAACCAGCAGCCCCCGATAGAAGGCCTCGAATCTCGCATTCATCGCATCACCGAACCTCGTTAGCTCTGACTTCCCATCCCCCCCTCTTCCCTCTGATCAACTCCGGATCCGAGACCCCAGACGCCAGACGCCAGATGCCCTATTCCAGCCCCAACACCTTCCGGCCATCGGCCGAAATCATCGATTGGTGCCAAGGCGGATCCCACACGATCTCGACGTCAGCGGATTCCACACCCTCCAGCATCAATAGCTTCTCCTGCGCGTCCCGGGCAATGACGCCCCCCATGCCGCAACCCGGCGCCGTGAGGGTCATCTTCACCGCCAAACGGCTGTTGCCCGCCGGCGTGGGTTCAATGACCAGATCGTACACCAGCCCCAGATCGACGATGTTTACCGGGATCTCGGGGTCATAGCAGGTCTTCAGGACCTCCCACACCGCCTTCTCATCCACCGGCCCCGCCGTCACCGGCTTTGGAACCTCGGTGGCTGCAGGATCGACGCCGAGGGCATCCGCGTCCTTGGACGAAATCCGGAACAGCCCACCCATCGCATGGACGGTGAACGTTCCGCCCAGCGTCTGGGTGATGTCGACCGAAGTGCCCGCGGGCAGCATCACCGTGTTGCCGACCGGGATCTGGACTGCTTCGCAATCGCGCGTGAGTTCGACCGTCGTGACGTTGTGCATGAAGAATTCCTGTTGGATCCGTTCCCCGCGTGGTTCCGGCTCTGTGGACGCCGCGAAGGGCGCCGAGAATCTAGCGGCGAACCGACCTCGACCAAGTGAAATGTTGCCCTTCGGACGCTGCCCGCTGCATCCGCATTTTGTGGGTGGTGGGACTCGTCGCGCTGCGACGAGTAGCGCCGCGTCCAGCGGCGCCTGGAGTTTGGCCATTTTCAGGCGTCGCGGAGCGACAGGAGGATGGTAGCCGTGGGCAACGCCCACGGTTTGCATGGGTTTTTAGATTGGCGTCGCGGAGCGACGTACGACCCTTAGAGCCCGTCTGAAAAGTGAGTGGGGTCCTGCGGCGAGGGATTTTGGGCGT
>CAYZAE010000094.1:0-25768 GCA_964476125.1 uncultured Verrucomicrobiota bacterium
GGATCAGGGCTCGAGCCGATTGAGCGACCGGCCTTTGGCGAAGTGAGGGTTCCGCACTACTTTGGGAAAAACTTGGGCCCCAGCGTGTTGTCGCGATGGGGCGAGCGAAGCCTTACTGGGGGTTCCTGGTGATGGGGGTTGCCTTTTGGGTCGGATTTCTTGGATTTGGGCTGGATCGAATCTGGGGTGTCTCTGAATTGAGGTTCGGTCGTCAGGTTCTACGCCCCGAATTGGCTGGCTTGCGGATGCCTAAAAAGTTCGTTTGGCGTTGAAGTGGTATGCGGCTTTATCTGGTGTGCCATACAGCCAGCCGGCCGTCTTCAGTAAGTGCAGCCATGCCGTCCTCTTTGGGGGAGATTTTCAGTGTAGCTACGCCTTCGTCACCCCAGACCTCGGGGGTTGATTCTACCTCGAACGCAGCGATTTCATCGAAATCAGGCGTCGACCAATATACGATTCTACCGTCGGCTCCTCCTGAAATAAGGCGGTCTCCTTTTTTGGTAAAGAGTAGAGACTGGACAAATCTTCTGTGCTTAAGGCTATGGCTAATCCAAGTATCTTTGACTCGATCGTAGATTTGGACGCTGCTTTTTTCATAAAGGGCTGCTGCCACCCATCTACCATCCGGCGACAGTGCGATTGATGTAATGTCCCCTTCCGCTGTGATCTGTGTTGGTAGCAGTTGACCAGTTTCGATTTCCCATCTGCGAATTTGGCCTGACATGTTGCCAGTCCAGAGTTCTTTGGAATCAAAAGAAAAGGTACATGTCCAGACCGTGTTGGATTCTGGATCCTGGAGGTTTATAGAGCTGAAGCTATCTAAATCGAGCAGGCAAATTTTTCCTGAGTCACCGGTTACGGCAAAGTATCTTTGGCTTGGTGAGAGGGAAAAGAATTTTGGTGAAAATGCGTTATCTATTGTCGGGGATGATCTTATCGGTCTTTTGCTTTCAGACTCAATTTCGTGAATAGAGAAGTCAGACTTTATTAATGTAATTTTGTTAGATTGGCATCTAATTGCTTGAAAATAATTGGATATTGAATCGACTGTTGACAGGCTTGTTATGTCAACAATATCGATTCGGTTGGTTGATGCTGTTACAAGTAGATTTTTATCGGCTTCGTCGTAGATGACGTCGCCGTGCGCATCACTGAAGAAACCTGTGCGCATCGTTGCTCCTTTTCTCGTGGCGGAAAACGGAAACTCGACAACGTTTCCGCGATCGTCTCCAGCGAGCAGGTATTCACCATTGGCGGCCCAAGCGATGGATGTCGCTGGGGAGCTTAATCCTCGATGTGTTGATACTTGGTTTCCGGACTTCGTGTTCCATACGCGTATGGTCTGGTCGGCAGAAGCGGTTGCAATCAATAGCCCGTTTTGAGAGAAGCTTCCGTCGTGAACTCTTGCTGTGTGTCCCTGAAGTTGGATTGTGTTTGTTGGTGAATCAAAGTGAAATATTGTTGGATTTACTCCGCCCACGTTCACCGCGAATGTTTCTCCGTCTGGAGATGCTCTGACCCACACTAATTTGCTCGAATGATGAATTTCCCAAGTTTGGCGTCCTGTTGATATGTCTATCCCTGCTAGGATTCGCTCTTTCTGTGCTCCTTCCTCTCGAAAAAGCGCGATTACAAATCGCTGTGCGTCCTTCGTTATCGTCCAATCTGAAGGTATGAAACCTTCGTGCTCGTGGATAATAGGTTTTGTTGATGATTCTGTGGATGTAGGGCTCGCAAGGATAGAAACTTCGAAGCGGCCTTCCTTCGACACGACCGCTGGAGATTCACCAGCAACGATAGCTCCCAACCTCTGCCCCGTTTCCCATCGCCGGAGGGTGCCTTGGGTGGGGGATTCGTAGCGGAGGGCTCGGTTGGTTTCGTCGATGATCAGGGTTCCGTCGCGGGTGAAGCCTCCCAGGACGCGGACGTTGTTGAGTCGGCGGGTGATGCGGTGGGTGGTGAGATCCCAGATGGCGGCGCTGTCGTCCTTGAAGCTGGCCGCGGCCCAGCGTCCCGAGGGGTCGGTGACGATTTGGATGACGGCATTTCCCTCGGAGGCGGGTTCGAGGGGGGTTCCTTCGCCGCGGACGGCATGGGACAGGATTCGCCATTCCAGTCCGCGGAGATCGGATTCGTCGTTTTTGGGGATTTGCCGAAGGAGGGCGGCGCGGGCGCGGCCGAGGTCGCCGCTGGAGCGGGCCAGTTGGGCGACGGCGAGGTCGGAACGGTAGAGTGCTTGTCGGGTTTGTTCGTTGGCGGCGGCGAGGATTTGGGAGCGCCAGACGAGGAGCCCGGCTCCGCCGCCGGCGAGCAGGGCGATGAGGGCGGCGGCGAAAGCAATGGCCCTCAGGCGTTTGCGCAAGGCTTCGTAGAATGCGACGGAGCGTCCGGCCTGGACGACTTCGAGGTCGCGGGCCAGGGCTTCGGCGGAGGTGTGGCGTGCGTCCGGGTCATGGTGGCAGGCCTTGAGGACGATGGAATTGATCTCGCGCAGCAGGGGGGCGTCGGGGCCGTCCACGATATCCGAGGGGAGCCGTGGAAACTCCATGCGGTCGAGGCCGGTGGCGATTTCGTACAGCACCTTGCCGAGGCTGAAGATGTCGGCGGCGACGGTGCCTGCGCCTTCGCGGGGGGCGTAGCCGGGGGTTCCGGCACAGGTCATGGTGGCTTCGGATGAGGCGACGAGGCCGACGTCGGCGAGTTTGGGGACCCGTTGGACGAAGATGATGTTGGAGGGCTTGATGTCCCGATGGATCAGGTTGGCGCCGTGGAGGATGGCGAGTCCGCGGGCGAGTTCGAGGGCGAGTTGGATGCACTCGTTGGCGGGCAGCCGGCCGCGTCGTGAGAACAGTTCCTTGAGGGTGAGGGGAACGTAGCGGTCGGGGTCGATGGAGGAGCCGGCCTCGACGTCGTCGGCGGGCTCCATGACGTAATAGAAGTAGCCGGCGGCGTCATTTCGGCCGACGTGGAGGAGGGCGAGTTGGCGGGGGCGTCCGGAGGCGGCGGCCTGGAAGCGGGAGATTCCCTCCAGTTCCCGCAGGTAGGGGCGTTCGTCCTCGAAGCGGTCGCGTCGGACGACCTTGATGACGCGGAAAACTCCGGTGACGGAGCGGGCGAGCCAGACTTCCCCATAGCTGCCCTTGCCGATGGGCCGAAGCAGTTCGTAGTCGGGGATGATCGGGGGAACGGAGGCTTGGGGGGCCGGGGGCAAGGGGGGTGGCTGGGTTCAGCTTTTCGGGTGACCCTTCGAGAGCCTGCGCTGGATGGCGTCCAGTTCTGTTCGGAGCTGTTGGGCGACGCGATGGCGCACGACGTAGACGAGGGAGGAGGAGACGCCGAGGAACTGGGCCACCTTGGGGGCGGGCCATTCCTCGAGCACGAGAAGTTGGAAGATCTGGAGGTCGCGGGGGGCGAGTTTGCGGGCGAGACGGTCGAGGGCTGCTTTCAAAAGGCCCCGGCGGGCCTCGGATTCCAGGTTTTCCTCCAGGTCATCCGGGGCGGCGACGCGGTTGGCCCGGCTGGAACTGCCAGTGCCGGAACGGTCGTGCATTGGTTCGACCACGATGCGGCCGCGCTCGCGGATTTTGTCGTCGGATCGCCAGCGGGCCAGTTGGTAGAGCCAGCGCCGGAACGAGCCGGCGCGGGGGGATCGTTCGAAGGTATGGATGGTCTCGGCGATGCGCTTGAAGACCTCCTGGGCCACTTCCTCGGCTTCGGAATCGGTCAGTCCGCGTTTCCGGGCCAGACCGCGAACGACGTGTTCGTAGGTGCGATAAAACTCGCCCCAGCTATCCGAGTCATCGAGGTCGCGAAGACGCACCAGAAGACTGGCGTGGGTCTGCAGGGAATCGTCGTTATTGGGTTCGTTGGACATGGGCGGCCCGGCTGCGCCCGGAATCCCTTCTTTGTGCCTCTATTGCCAGCCGGGCTCTTCGAGGGCAATCGTCAAGTTCAGCTTCGGGAGAAAACTTCAGCCGACTGCGGACGGACCTGGACAGGGAGGGGAACGGTCGGTGGGGGCATCAAGACCCGGGAGGGCGGGGGGAGGGGGAGGGGAGTCCAATCCGGGCGTTTCGGATTTCAACCCGACCGGTTCCGCGGCTGATTTCCTGGAAACCAATTTTACCGCGTGCCGGCCGCTGAGCGAGGGGCAGTCCGTGGGTGGGGGGCTCGGACTGGGTTGCCAGGTTGGTGTCGATCACCCTGCGGCCGTTGAGTTCTGCGACCAGCCTGGAGCCCTGGGCGGAAAGGGTGAAGCGGTTCCACTCGAGGGGGCGATACGCCTGCTCCAGCGGGGGAAGCACACGGAAAATGGCCCCGGATAGTTCCAGGTCCCGGGCGGGGTAGTTGGTGCCGAAGTAGCGGGGGTCCACCCACTGGATTTCGAATCCCTGCACGGAGGGATCTCCGGCGGCGGGAAAGCGGAGGGCGAATCCGGCGTTGCCGAGTTCGGGCAGCCGGAATTCGCATTCCAGGGTGAAATCGCCGTATTCCGCGTCGCTCACCAGCCAGGAGCCCCTGGGGGTGCCGCTGGTGAGAATGCCATTCTCCACGCGCCAGCCTGCGCTGGAGGGGGCCTCCTGGGCCACGTCGGTCCAGGGGTGCACCGTCCAACCCGCCGGGGGCCCGTCCTTGGGAAAGAGGGGGGTATAAACCAGCGTGTTCCGGGTGGCCTTGGGGAGGGCCGGGGCGGCGGGCGGATGCGCGGCGCAGGCGGCGAGCAGGGCGGTCGACAGCAGTGCGGCGAGGGTGGCGGCGGGCGGGCCGGACTTCGGCATGCCGCGAATCTGGGGCGGCTCCGGAGGGGGCGTCCATGCTTTTGGAACGCCGGAGCCGCGTCTCACTCGGGTCGGTCGACGGTCAGGAGCCGTTCGAAATCGCGTCCTTTCACGAGGTAGAGGTTGAGGGCGAGCACGGTCACGAGGGCGACGGTGACGCCGGCGAGGGAGTTGCTGAAGCTGTTGTAAGTGGCGTGGAGCAGGGAAGGGACGGTGAATGCTGCCAGGAGCAGCCCGCCGCGGCGTTTGGGGAAACGCGAGGCGAAGCCGACGAAGTACCCGGCGATGCCGGTCCACATGGCATGCAGAAAGGGCAGCGAAGTCAGTCGGAGGATATTCAGGAGATAGTAGATGGCGGCGCCTTCGACGGTGGGACGGCCGCCCGGGAAGGAGACGCGGAGGTTCTGGGAGCTTTGGTAGGCGACGCCTTCGTAGATGCCGAAGCCGAGGCCGGCCATGAGACCGTAGAACATCATCACCTGGGGCCTGGGGCGGAAGTGCCAGAGGAAGTAGAGCATGAACAGCTTCGCGATCTCCTCGATGAACGCCACCCCGACCAGATGCCCGGCCCAGCGGGTGGGCAGGCTGGTGGAATTGACCCACACCAGCACCCATTCGAACGGCACGACGAACCGGGCCAGCGCGACAAGCGAGATGGAGAAGATGGCGGATCCGGCAAAGGTCGTCGCGCACCGCAGAAACGTCACCTCCGGCTGGGAGAACGCCCCATAGAAGAAGGCCGCCCAGAGCAGGGAGGAATACAGGGCCACCCCCCAGATCGCGCCCACGAAGTCATTGCTCGACTGAAGGTAGATGAGCAGGAAGAGCGGCAGGAGTCCCACGAAGGCCATCGCCAGGATCCGCCGATTGTCCAGCCAGCGCAGCCGGACGAGGTCATCGATCGGAAGCATCAGGTGCGGCGCAAGACGCAGAAAATCCCGCCCCGCGCTGGCCGGCTCCGGCACCTGCCCCGGACCCTCACCCGCCGACGCGCGATTCCCGGCCTCCGGCCCGGCATTGAGGCTGCCTTCCAGGGAGTAAGGTGGATGCGTCAGGGCCCGCTCCACCGTGATGGGCGAACCGTTCGGACCGACGACCACCTCCGATCGGGGGTCGATGAGTCCGCGGTTCACGAAGAGGACCAGTTCCTCCCGCGAATACGGACCGACGCGGCGGCCCGCGGCGTCGACGAGGAAAAATCGCATCGTGGGCGGTGGATTACCGTGAGAATCCGGGCAAGGCGAGTCGATTTGGGGAGGGTGCGGTCGCGCCGGGCATCCCAAGTAACCGGACCGGAGTACCAAGTTTGCGCAGCGAATATAGGTAGGCCCGGGAGTCACTCGCGCATGGACAGAAGGGGGCGAGGAGAGCGACAAGGTGGAGGTCGGCTGCCGTTTTTGCCGCGCACGACGTGGCGCAGGGACGCGAGATCTGGAGGAACGGCGGCTGAGCCCCACCTTGAAGCGCAATCCAATCCTCGGGAGCCCCATGCTGGGGATCCAGGTGTCTGCCATGGCTGTCTCGGTCGGGGTTCTTGCCATGGCCCCCCCGGCCAGCCGGGCCGCCGCCTCGGCCACGCAACCCACGCGCACTTCCATCGAAGCCGCGAACAATCTCCGGCGCATGGTCGAGCCCGCCTTCGTGCTTATGGGATTGATTCTGGCGGTCGGAGCCATCGCCACCCTTCTGATTGTTCGTTTCCGACGCGTGGCCCAGGGCGCCGCTCCCCGCCGGACACCCCCGATCGCCTCCACTCGTCCCGCCCCGGGGGGCCCGGTCGATCGGCAATCCCGCGTCGTTCCGTTTCCGCCGTCCGCGGATGAAGTCCCCGAATGGCAACCCGCCGAGGGCCAGGGGGCCGGGGCTGTCGTTGCTTCGGGGTCTTCAGCGGTCCCCGCCGATTCCACGATTTCCCCCCTGCGATTTCCCAGTCCTGCTCCGGTCGAGGCGGCGGTTGCCGAGCTCGCACCGTCCCACAAACCCATCCGTTTGAAGTCAGCAGAGCCCGGCCATACTCCCGTGCCCGTGGCGGCCTCGATGGCGCCACCGCGGGGTCAGCCCGCGTCCTCCCGGGAAGCGGCCGCGACGGAGTCAGCCGCGCCCGTGGGGTTTCCACCCCCCGCCGCCGCCGAGTCGCTGGTCCCCCCGAGCCACGGCCTGCCCCCCTTGCCCAAGCTCAAGCTGACCATGAGCCCCGTGCCGAAGACCGTGGTCCACGTGACCCCGGCCATGGAATACGCCAGCAAACGGGTGCGGCAGAGTGCCTGATTCGGAGTTGGGAGTTGGGAGTGGGGAGTTGGGAGAGGTTGTCGTGTGTCGTGTGTCGTGTGTCGCCCCGATCTCCGAACCCTAAACGCCAGACCCCAAACGCCAGACCCCAGACGCCAGACCCCAGACGCCAGACCCCAGAGCGTCGTGCGTCGCCCCGAACTCCGAACTCCGATCTCCGAACCCGTCCCCGGCTTGCAGCGGTGGGGAGGCTGGGAGAGGGTCTGCGCCGCCATGTCGTCGTTGCCCTTTGGTGTCCTGCCGGCGTTTCGTGCCCGTCGTTTCCTGCCCGCGAACATTCCCTGGGGGGATTGGTCGGGGATCGCGCCCATGTTCGATGAACTCGAGCGTCGGGGAAATGCGGCGTCGACGGTGGCGGCGTTGGAGTCGTGGCTTTTGGACTGGGGCGAGGTGAGGTCGGCGTTCAGCGAGGAGGGGTCGCTTCGGCAGATAGCGATGACCTGTCGGACGGATGATCCCGAGGCGGAGCGCGCGTATCTGCATTTCGTGGAGCAGATCGAGCCGATGCTGAAGCCCCGGCAGTTCGCGCTGGAAAAGATCTACCTGGCGAACCCGCTGCGCGCCCAGTTGCCGGCGGGGAGGTATGATGTGTTCGACCGGCAGACGGCGGTGCATGTGGCGTTGTACCGGGACGAGAATGTGCCCCTGGAGACGGAGGAGGCCCGGATCGGACAGCAGTACCAGAAGCTCGCGGGATCGCTGACGGTCCATTTCCGGGGCGAAGAGCGGACGTTGGTGCAGATGGGACGGTTGCTGGAGGAGCCGGAGCGGCCGCTGCGGCAGGAGGCCTGGGAACTGGTGGCGCGACGACGGCTGGAGTCGAAGGCCGACTTCGAAAAGCAGTTCGACGACCTGGTATCCCTGCGTCAGCAGATTGCCGCCAACGCCGGTTTTTCGAACTACCGCGATTACGTGTTCAAGGAACGCGGGCGGTTCGACTACACCCCGGACGACTGCCTGGCCTTCCACGACGCCATTGAGCGCGAAATCGTTCCGGTCCTGCGCGTGTTGCAGTCGGAGCGCCGGAAGCAGATGGGGTTGGATCGGCTGCGTCCTTGGGATCTGGCGGTCGATCCGATGGGGCGGCAGCCTCTGCGGCCGTTCGACAAGGTGGAGGAGATGGTGGCGAGGACGCGGTCCATTTTCGACCGACTTGATCCGGATTTATCGCGGCAGTTCGCGGAGATGGATCGCCTCAAGCTTCTGGACCTGGACAACCGGAAGGGCAAGGCGCCGGGCGGCTACCAGAGCACGCTGTCGGAGGCGCGCATGCCGTTCATCTTCATGAATGCGGTGGGTCAGCAGCGGGACGTGGAGACCATTCTGCACGAGGCGGGTCACGCGTTTCATACCTACGCGACCCAGGGCGAGGATTTCTTCGCTTACCGCGACGCGCCCATCGAGTTCTGCGAAGTGGCGTCGATGAGCATGGAACTGCTCGGGGGCGAGTACATGGACGCGTTTTATGCGCCGCCCGAACTGAAGCGCGCCCGCCGGGATCATCTCGAAGGGATCGTGGAAACCTTCCCCTGGATCGCCACCGTGGATGCCTTCCAGCACTGGGTTTACACCCATCCCGGTCACACCGGAGCGGAGCGGGCGGCGGCCTGGAACGGATTGATCGAACGTTTCGGTGGCGACGTGGATTGGTCCGGTTGGGAATCGGCCAGAGCCCACATGTGGCACCGGCAGCTGCATGTGTTCCTGTACCCGTTTTATTATATCGAGTACGGCATCGCGCAGATCGGGGCGTTGCAGGTGTGGCTTAATTCGCGACGGGATCGTCGGGCCGCCCTGGAGGCCTACAAGGCGGGTCTGGCGTTGGGTGGTTCACGGCCGCTGCCGGAATTGTTCGCCCGGGCGGGCTGCCGGTTTTCCCTCGACCGCGAGACGCTGAAGCCGCTGGCCGAACTGCTGCGGAACGAGCTCGAAGCACTGGCCTGAGCACGTTGCGGCCTGGTGCGGCGTCGTGCGGCGTGATGCGGCTATTGGGCCGTCCACCCGCCATCGACGACCAGCGTGGCGCCGGTCATGAAGCTGGAGGCGTTGGAGGCGAGGAAGACAATCGGCCCCTCGATCTCGGGGAGATCCCCCCATCGGCCGAGGGGAATGCGCGAGACGAACTCAGCGTATTTCTTTGGGTCCTCCAGCAGCGGTTTATTCATCTCGGTGCCGAAGGGACCGGGACAAAGGGCGTTCACGGTCACGCCGTGCGGCGCCATCTCGAGCGCCTGGGTTCGGGTGAGCTGCACCAGGGCGCCCTTGGTCGCGGTGTAGGAAGGGCGGGCGGCCAGTCCCACGAGGCCCACCATGGAGGCCACGTGGATCACCCGTCCCCACCGCCGCTCCGCCATCCCGGGCAGCACCGCGCGTGAACACAGAAACGGCCCGGTGAGATTGGTGGACAGCACCTGGTTCCAGTCGTCCAGGGTCTGGTCGACCGTCGGTTTCCGGATGTTGATACCTGCGTTGGCCACCAGGATGTCGATCGGGCCCAGGGCTGCCCGGGCCTGCGCCAAGAACTCGAGCACCTGCGCCTCCTGGCCGACGTCCGCGGCTCCGCCAAAGGTCCGGACGCCGTGGGCTTCGGCCAATTGACGGGCGACGGCGACCGCTTCGTCCCCGTGTCGGCTGTTCAGCGCGAGGTGGGCTCCGGCGTTGGCCAGGGCGCGGGCCATCTGGAGTCCGAGCCCCTTGGTGCCGCCGGTGATCCAGGCGACACGACCGGAGAGCGTGAAGGGTGACGGCGTGCGATCGGGGGAGGGGGAAGGCATGAGTCGGGGTGTGGGGAGGTTCGTGAGCTTCGGGGCGAGAGTGCCGGATCGGGAATGGATGCGCGAGTGCGGGAGTGCGGGGGGCGCATCTCCGAGTTGTCGACCGGGGGATGGATAGGGATCCGGGGAAGGGAGACATCAGGATCGCCGTGGGAAAGGGGTTTTGGAGTGCTGCGACATGTCGCAGCTTTCGATTCGCCGACACCCCGCCGCCCGACGTCGGAAGGCCCACCGACGTCGCTTGCCCAGCCCGCGCTGAATCCAAAGCGGTGACATGTCACCGCAGTCCATACGCCGACGTGTATGGAGTGCGGCAGCCCTTTGCCTCTTTCCGGAGGTGGCGTCGGCGACGACGCCACCTCCGGCCACTTTCTGTGATCCCTGCGGGATCGTCGGAGTCCGACCCGATACCCATAACATCGAGACGCACCCGTGCCGATTGGGGCTGGAGCCCGCGTCTCGACACGGGCGGCGGGGTGCCTAGGCTTGGGGCGTGTCGTTGCCTTCGGATTATCACATGCACACCCACCTCTGCCATCATGCGGAGGGGGTGCCCCTGGATCTCGCGCGTCGCGCCGTGGAACTGGGGATCCCGGAAATCGGAATCTCCGAGCATAACCCGATGCCGCGGGACGATTTCGACAACTGGCGGATGTACCTCTCGAAGATGGACGAGTACATCGCCGGAATCGAGGAGGCGCGCGGGCGGTATCCCCAGTTGCGGATCCTGGCGGCGCTGGAGGTGGATTATCTTCCCGGGGCGGAGGAATGGATCCGGGACCTGGCCTCGCGATACACGTGGGATTACTTCATTGGATCGGTGCATTACGTGCAGGGCGGATGGGACATCGACAATCCGATGAAGCTTTCCCAGTGGCGGGAGCGGGATGCGTTCGACGTGTGGCACGAGTATTTCGAGCGGTTGACTGCGGCGGCGGCGAGCGGGTTGTTTCAGACCATCGGGCATCCCGATCTGCCGAAGAAATTCCGGTTCGTGCCGGCGCGCGATTGCACGCCGCTTTTCGAGCGTTTTCTGGACGTGGCGGCACGCCACGGAGTGGCGATCGAGATCAACACCGCGGGTTTGCGGAAGGAATGCCGGGAGATGTATCCCAGTCCTGCCTTTCTGGCACTGGCTTCGGCGCGGCGGGTGGGGTTGACGTTTGGTTCGGATGCCCACAAGCCGGAGGAGGTGGGCATGGATTTCACGGGGGCGGTGGCCCTGGCGCGCAGCTGTGGTTTCACCCATGCCGTGCGGTTCGAAAAACGGCAGGTCAGGTCCGTGGCCCTGGACGCATGACGCCCAGGACGGGGACCCGCCGCTGCCTTGCCGCCGGCACCCTTGCGACCTACGATTCCAGCATGCCTGACACGGCCGAGCCCACGGTGCTTCCGGGCAAGACCACGGAGGAGAAGACGGACGAGGCCACGCGCCTCGATTCCGGGTACATGGTCATCGTGTGGAATGATCCGGTGAACTTCATGGATTACGTCACCCACGTGTTCATGAAGATTTTCGGGTGGGGCAAGGCGAAGGCGGAGAAACACATGCTCGAAGTTCATCAGCAGGGTCGCAGCGTGGTGGCCCGCGAGGGATTCGAGAAGGCGGAGTATTACGTCCACCAGCTGCAGGGTTACCACCTTCAGGCGACGATGGAAAAAGGCGGATGAAACTGATCGAGCGCACCGCGGATCGGCTCGTCTTCGGACTGGGCTCGCGCGAGAAGACCTTTCTGGAACGGCTGCTGAGCTACTATCCGATTCTTCCGGATGCCTCGCCCCGGCTCACCCGTGAACCGGTCACCGAGCTGGCCGAGGCGGACCTGCTTCTCCAGGACGCGCTGCGCGAGCAGAAGCTGGAACTCTCGGGCTGGCTTCGATTGCACCTGGCGGAAGGGGAGGCGCTCCGAAGGTCCCCCACCGGCTGGCGCCTGTCGCTGCATGCGGCCGACATCGAGCGGTTGCTTCAGATTTTCAACGAGCTGCGGGTTGGCGCGTGGACCAAGCTCGGGTGTCCGGAGTCCCTCGACAACGAGTCGCTGTCGAATCTGCCCGGCGCGGTCCCGTTTTTCGCGATCATGACGCTGGCCGGACAGTTTCAGATGAACTTCCTGCACGCCCTGGAAGGGGGAGGCGAAACCGCATCCGGCTCGGAAGGATCGGCGTCATGAATGCGAATGAGAGCGCCCATTCCAGTCCGGCTCGATCAACGCCTCTGGTTTCCTGATCCCTCGGTGGCGGCCGAGGACGGTCTGGTGGCGGTGGGGGGCGATCTTTCCCCGGAGCGGATGCTTCTGGCGTATCGCAGCGGGTTGTTTCCCTGGACCGTTCGGCCCATCACCTGGTGGTCGCCTGATCCGCGGGGAGTGTTTGAACTGGGCGGGATTCACGTGCCCCGGAGTCTCCGACGCACGCTCCGGCAGGCGCCCTACGAGGTCACCCGGGACAAAGCGTTTCGTGCCGTGATCGAGGCCTGTGCGGGCATTCGTCGACCCGGAGGCTGGATTTCCCGGGAATTCATCGAGGCCTACGACCGCCTTCATCGGCTGGGCCACGCGCACAGTGTGGAATGCTGGTTGGGGAAGGAGTTGGTGGGAGGCGTCTACGGCGTGGCGATCGGGGGTTTGTTTGCCGGCGAGTCGATGTTCCATCGCGCGGACGACGCCTCGAAGATCGCCATGGTGCACCTTCACGAACATCTCGTCGCGCAGGGTTTCGGTTTGTTCGACATCCAGATGGTCACGCAGATCACCGGGGCGCTGGGGGCGGTGGAGGTTCCCCGGCCGGAGTATCTGACCAGACTGGCGCGCGCCGTTTCCCTGGATCGCCGATTCTGAGGAACGCCGGCTCAGCGCTTGAGGTAGGTCAGGCGGTCTGCGTGCGGCTCGTGATCGTTGTTCCAGCGTCGCAGTGTGGCCGGGTCGGGATCGAACAGTTTGGATTCCTTCAGGTTCTCGGCATGTCCGTCGCAGAACGTGACGTTATGCCGGCCGCGATGGCGGAGGAAGGTGGCGAGTCGGATGCCCGGGCTGCCGGGCCAGGAGAGGGCCTGGGTGTTGTTGCGCGAGTTGATGTCGAGCAGGGCCATGCCGCTGTAGGTGGTCTTGTTCTCCCGCTCGTAAAGCGATTCGAGCATGAAACCGGGAACCCAGATGAGATGGGCGTCCCCCAGCGAGATCATGTCGGACGGCGCCCGGACGGTGGAGGCGGCGATGGGGACGAGTCCGGGGTAGGCGCCGGCGATGGCGCCTTCGACGATCTTCTTGGTGTAGCGCCCGCCCAGTCCGAGTTCGCTGGAGTCCCACTGCGTGCCATTGGCGTTGTAGCCATAGCTCCCCAGCGGGGTGGCGTATTCATTGCCATCGACGGTGGTGCCCTTGTAGGCCGGGCATTGGAAGAGCGAGTTGGTCCAGCGGGCCTTGACGTAGGGTTCGAGTTTGGCGTGCCAGAACACCATCTCGTCGCCCGCCGCGGGGTCGAAGTTGTAGACCGGATAACGCTCGTGATCGTCGACGTACATGGCCAGCCCCAGCCCGATCTGTCGGACATTGTTGAGGCACTTGGCGCTGAGGGCGGATTGCTTGGCGCTGGACAGGCTGGGGAGCAGGAGCGCCGCGAGAATGGCGATGATGGCAATGACCACCAGCAGTTCGATCAGGGTGAACCCGGACACCCGTCCGGTCCGACATGCGGTCCGGGCCGTTCGCCCCCGCCGATCCACCATGGCTGCTGGCCGGTTCACGAATTGGACCTTCCCCAAAGGAAGCGGGAGGCGCCTGGCTTCAGTTGAAACCAACCACCCGATAGAGCCGGATCGGGGCCCCCGGTTTGTTGGCTGCGGCGTCCAGCACGAAGTTCGAGGCGGTCGATTCGACCAGCGTCTTCCAGGTCAGACTGTCGCCGGTGAGGTATTCCACCTTGTACCTCGCGAGGCCGGCGCCCTTGGTCCACTGAAGCAGGGCGCCCTCCTTCCCGAGTGTGATGCGAAGGCCCGTGATGGTGGGCAGCTGGATGCCGCCCTCCTCATGATTGGTCTCGAACATCCGGGTGACCGCGGCGGCGACGGTGAAATCGTCCGGGGGCGGGGTGTCGAGCTGGCGGGAGGTGACCTGGACCACGATGCCGTGGCTCCGGCGGAGCCAGTAATAGTTCCGGATGAACTGGGTGGAGATGCTCATGAAGCCATCGCCGAACCCGAAGTCCACCGCGATGTCGTATTGCACCAGTTCGTTGACCCGCAGGCACTCCCCGAAACCGATCTTCGGCTGGTTCACCAGACCGAACGCATCGACCTTCGACTCCGCGGTATACGTCACGCGCGTCGGAATCGAGAAGTTACCTCCCCCGCCTCCTTCCTCATCGTCCCCGCCGTCGTCCGGGATGCCGAAGGAAATCTCGGACATGAACTCGGTGGCGGACTTCCAGTTGTCGCCGTAGCCGATGTGTTCCGGGAAATCGAGAATCGGGGGGGCGAAGATGGCCGTGGGTTGAGAGGAGCTGAAGTCGGGATCGCGGAAGCCGAAGACCTGGCGACCAACACCGGGCACCTGCTTGAGGTAAAGCCATTTGACCGTCGCGCTGGAGGAATCGGTGAGCCGCTCGGCAACGCCCGCTTCCGGAAAGGCCGAGGCTTCGGGGGCGTCCTTGATGTCCAGATAATCGAACCGGTACACGAGGTCCGTCGGGCCGGAGGTGAAATCCCAGGCCTGAGCGGTGGCCGACGGCACGCCGAGCAGACCCCCGACATTGGCGTCCTTCTCGACGTAGGCCTGGTAGTATTGGCCGGGTTTATTGAAAAGATCCGATCCGGTGATCGTGATCTGCCCGTGAAGCGCGAGGGGCCAGGCGGTCGCCAACACGGCGGCGGCCAGAAAGCCGCAGGCTGAGGCTGAATCACTCATGGGCTTACAATTCACGTCACACAGTGCCAGATGCCCCCCACTCGCGCAAGGTGCGGAAAATGGGGTTCCTACGTCTCGCGCATCCCGGGTTGGTGGGTGGTGGAACTCGTCGCGCTGCGGTGCCTGGAGATCGGGGAAGAATGAACCCCCTGGGAGCGCCGGCGTCTCGCCGGCTGGCTGGTGCAAGTCGACGGGATGCCAGCGCACTCGGACGAACAGGCCGGCGAGACGCCGGCGCTCCCAGCGGTTGTCGCGCTGCGACAACCCCGCCCGCGCAACGCGGGCGGTAGCTTTTGGGGGTTGGTGTTCTCTCAATTCTTTCAACCTCGAACGAGGTTGTGGCCTCCCGGCGCGGGGCGTGGAGGGAGTCGTGGGCGGACGAAACCCCTTCAGGGTTGGATACGCGTGGGGGCTGGGTACCCGGGGTAGGCCCTCGCGGACGCGGTCCAACCCCGGGCTGGAGGACGGAATCCTTTCAGGATTCGCGAGGTGTCTCGTGTCCTGCGAATCCTGTTCGTTCAATGGAAGAGGTCGAAGGCCTGAAAGGCTGCGTGGGACAAAGCTCGTCCCCCTACGGGCCGGCCGGGAGCGCGGAGGCGTCGGGCGCGGCCAGAAATGCCAGGAGGTCGGCAAAATCCGGTATCGTCAGGCCGGTCTCGAGTCCCTCGGGCATCAGCGATTTTCCCTCCGCCTGAATCGAGGCGATGCGCGTTCGAGGGATGGATTCATCCGGGGCATTGGCACGCCGCAAGGTGATGGCCGACGGCGTTTCCCCCACCAGCAAACCGGTCAGCGACTCCCCGTCCTGCCGGTTCACCGTGTACGCCGCGAAGTCGGGAACAACCTGTCGGCTGGGATCGAGAATGTCGGAGAGGAGAATCTCCGGCGAACGACTGCCGATGCCCGCCAGGTCCGGGCCCACCTGGCCGCCCACCGTTCCGAGGCGGTGGCACACCTGGCAGTTCCGTGCGAACACCGTGGCGCCCCGGGAATAATCCCCGCGCATCGCCAGCGCCGCGCGATACCGCTCCACCACCGGCCCACGTTCCTGGGCTGAGCCGTCCTTCAGAACAGCCTGGGCTCGGCTGCGCAGGGACGGATCGGGATGTCGCAGGAGTTGTTCACGCGCGGCCGGGTCGAGTTCCACCGCGGACACCGTCCGCACTTCGAGCGCCGCCAGCAACGCCGTGGCCGTTTCCGGACGGCGCACCGATGCGACCAGCAACTGGCGGCGGGTCCGGCTGGTGAGCCCGGGGGCGTTGCGCAGGAGTTCGGTCGCCTCGTGAGTTCCTGCCGCCAGCATGAGGCCTTCCGCGGCGGCCCGCTGGAGTTCCGCCGGGGCGGAGTTGTCCAGGAATCGATGCAGGACGCCGAGCTCGGAAACCGGAGCACTGGAGGCCAGCAAAGAGAGGGCCCGCACGCGCGCTTCGATCGGGTGGGTGTTGTCCTCAAGAACCCGGAGGGCCTGGCGACGCACCTGGCCAAACGGCCCGGACCCCGAACCCGGCACGCTGGAAGCCCCTTCGGCCAGGACCGCTCTTGGATCGAGGCCCGACCGGGTGAGGCCTTCCGCGAACCCGGCCATCCAGACAACCGACTCCGTCGCCGACCGCGCCGCCCATGGGGTGATCAATTCGGCCAGAAGCCGGCCCGGGTTCTCCTGGGCCGCCGACTGCGCCGCGTAGTGTCGTCCAAGATCAAACAGCCATGGCCGCGCGGGGGCCGTGGAGGCGGGTCGATGGGACTTCAGGAGTGCCGTTGCCAGGGGCGGCAACGATCCGTGCCGGGTGCTGCCCAGCGCGGCTTTCACCATCCAGGGGTCGTTGCCGTCGCTTCCGAGCAGCGGGGCCAGAAGTGTGTGCTGCGTTGCGGGTGGAAGTGAGGCGGCGGCGAGTGCGATCTGGAAGCGGACGGCGGGATCGGGGTCGTCGACTCGCTGGGACAATTCCCGGACAAGCTCCTCGCGCGACGAATCCTTGGGTTCGGACGCGGACGCGGACGCGGACGTGGACGCGGGCTCCGGGGTGGTTGGGAAGGTGGCGAGATGGGCTGCTGTGAGTCGCACCGCGGTGACGCGGACGGAGGCATTGGGATCGCGCAGGGCGCGTTTGAGATTGCCGGGAGCGATCTGTTCGAGACCTTCCAGCGTCCAGAGGGCGTGCAAGCGTCCGAGGCCGGAACCCGGCTTGTAGGACCTGGCCAGCCTGCGAAGTCGGGAGGACACCGTGGCATCCCGCCGCTCCAGGAGCAGTCGTTGGGCGGTGAGGCGCTGCCAGGCGTTCGGATGGGCAAGACGTTCCACCAGTTCGGAGGAAGGGAGTCCCGCCGGCGGCTTGGGTCTCGGGGCGGTGGCAACGGCGGATGAGGCTTTCCCGCCCGAACCCTCCGGTGCGGCGCGGGTGATTCGCCAGACGCGTCCGTGCTCCCAGCCTTCGCGCCAATCAACCGTCCCGCGCAGGTGCGCCGGCACAAAGCCGGGATGCTCCACCCAGCGCCGGTAGAAGTCGCAGAAGTACAGGGCGCCGTCCGGACCGGTGGCGAAGTTGACCGGGTGACACCACGGATCGGTGGCGGCGAGGAATTCTCGGCCCGTTTCGTTCTCAGCGCGGCGGGCGGCGAAGGTCGGTCCACGGGGCACCAGGACCCGGCGATGAATCAGGCTGCGCAGGGTTTCCCCGACGAAGGCCGAGCCGGCATAGCCCGGCCCGAGAGCGTCGCCGCCGTAGATGTGCAGCCCTGCGAGCGCGTTGAAGTGGCTGGTTGATTCCCGGTTGAAGGTCGGTGGAACCGGGGCCAGCGGATACACCCGTTGGTCGGTCGCGGGATCAAGGCAGTCCAGCAGGGATTCCGTCGACAGTGTCGCCGGTGCTTGGGCGAAGTGGGATTGGGGGATGAGTTCGTGGCGGACCGGGATGGTGTTCCAGGACAGGAACCGGTGGCCGCGCGCATCGAAGGCGATGCCGAACTGGCTGGGGCCGGCGATGGCCTCGGCCAGGCCGGTGTCCGGATGGAATCTGAAATCGTGGCGGCGAAGCGGAATCGGAGCCGGGAGCGCGCTGCCGCGGAGTTCGCCGTCGCTGCGGCCGTTCGCGCCGTAGATCCAGTTATCCAGGGCGAAGGTCAGTCCGTTGACCCGGAGCTGCTGGTTGCCCTCCGCGAATCCGGAGAGCACGACCCGTCGTTCGTCGGAACGACCGTCGCCGTCGGTGTCGCGCAGGAAGAGAATGTCGGGGGCTGCCGCCACGAACACGCCGTCGCGCCAGGGGAGGACGCTGGAGGGGAAGTGGAGACCGTCCGCGAACACCACCGACGAATCCATGCGCCCATCGCCGTCGGCATCCTCCAGCAACCGCACGCGGCCGCCTTCCGGCGCGGTGGGGTAGTCGTTCATTTCGGCGACGAACAACCGGCCCCGGGCATCCCAGGCGAGGGCGACCGGGCTGGTGATCTGGGGCTCGGCCGCGACCAGTTCGACCCGAAGTTCGGGATCCGCCAGCCGGAATCCCGCGCGCTCCTCGGTGGGGGAGAGCGGGGAGGCAGTGACCCGACCGGCCGCCATCAGGGTCGCCAGAAGGATCGCGGACATCGGTGGGGGTCGGTTCATGGCGACGTGGTGGGGCAGGGTGGCGAGGTGGCGTGTTCGGGTGGAACGAATCTGAACAGCCCTCCCGCGGATCGCAATGCACTCTTCCAAACGTCGTCGTGGGCGTGGGGCTCAAGCCCACGGGTGCTCAGCGCGCGAGTTCGTGGAGGAGGTCGACGGCGAGGTCGGCGATGCGCTCGCCGGTGCCGGGTTCGGCGTAGCTGTGGAATCCGGTCCAGACCTGGTATCCGCCCAGCTTGTGGCCCTCGCGGTTGGGCAGATACCCGATCCAGTCGTTCGCCAGCTCGGCGACGTAGGTGTGGCGGAACGGGGAACGGTTCTTGATGTCGATTCCCAGCTGCGTGAAGTACTCGGCCGGAACCCCCACGATCGCGACGTCGCCGATGCGCAGGGCCTGGACCCAGGTCTCGCGTTCCTCGCCCTGTTGCGAAGCCAGCCGGGATCGCATGTTGCGGAACACAGCGATGATGGGCTTCGCATGGCTGGGCGCGTACTTGTGGCAGTAGCGCTCCACGGCCGCGTCCTCGGCGGCTTCGTCGAAGTGGCGGACGCGGAATTTGAGGGGACGCTTGATCGAGTCGAGGCGGGTCACCGGTCGGGGTTCAAGGCGAGTGAGGGCGTTGGAGACGGATCCGCGAATGCGCCGGGCGGCCTCGTCGCCGGTGAGGGAGAGGTTGTGGGTGGAGCCGGACGCGCCTTCGAGAAAGGAGACAATGGCGCCGGTGTCGGTCTCGAGATCCTGGGCGGCCAGGCCGTAGATGGAGGGTGAACGCACTCCCGGGCGCCGGGTGCCGATGGTGTGGGTGCTGTGGTTGAAGAGCACCGCGCGGAGTTTGTCGGAGTCGGCGTCGCGGAAGGCGAGCACGGGCAGTTCGGCGTCGAAGGGGCCGGTGGGTCGAACGAAGTTGGTGCGCGGTCCGATCCAGTAGATCTGGCCGTCGTCGAGCAGGACGCGGCTGTTCTCGCCCACGGTTGCCTCACGTCCGAGGTGGAAGAAGAACCGGGACTCGGCGAGGCGCGCGGCGGCGTCGCGCACGGAAGTGAAGATTCCCTCCTGCACGCGGCGGACGAAGGTTTCGTCGAGGCCGTAGCCGTGCACGACCATGGTGCTGGGGGCATGATGGGTGTGGGTGCAATTGACGAGAATGTCGCGGGCGGGAATGCCGAGTTCGCGTTCGATGCGGGCGAGCACCGGATCGAGGTGCTCCCGTCGCATCATGAGGATGTCCAGGCTGACCAGCGCGAGGCGCCGTGGCCCCTGGGCAAGCACCACCGCGGTGGCGCGGAGTTTGCCTTCCTGGCCGCTGGCTTTTCCCGGTTCGATGCCGCCGGCGATGACCATGGTGTCGTCGGCCTCGAGTTCCGCGGCGGCGGCTCCGACCCGCAGGGCGGGGGAGACGACGGGGGTTG
Source organism: uncultured Verrucomicrobiota bacterium (assembly GCA_964476125.1). GTDB lineage: Bacteria > Verrucomicrobiota > Verrucomicrobiia > Limisphaerales > CAIMTB01 > CAIMTB01. The sequence continues at coordinate 19,757 of CAYZAE010000094.1, forward strand.
GCGCGGGTTCGGCGGCTGGGAGGGAGACGGCGGTTCCGAGCGCGATCAGTGTGGTGAGGAAGGCGAAGGCAAGGCGGGACAAGGCGGAGGTCGATCGCCGTTCCAGGAGGAGAAGCTTCAGGCGCGCGGGAGTCGTGCGAAACGCGGGGAGCATTGGGCGAGCTTCAGCAACCGGGAACGGGATGGCAAGGCACGCGTCCTTCGCTGGGCGAAGGGCGGGGGTCGTGGGTCGTTGGGAGTGGGGAGTGGGGAGTTCGGAGGTGGGGTGGGTGGAGATTCCGGGGTTGGCGGGCGAGGGAGAGGTTGTTGGAAAGCGGCAGAGGGCTGCCGCAGTCCATAGGCGTGTGGAGTGCGGTGGCCCTCCACCGCTTTGGAGCGACGAGCCGAAGGACCCTGGACGCGGGGACAGCAAACGCGCGGACCTGGAGGAGGAGGTGGAGGGACGTCCTGCGGTATCGAAAGCGGCAGAGGGCTGCTGCACTCCACGCTCCGCGCTCCCTACTCCCCACTCCCCACTCCCGACTTCCACTCAGTCCCGTCGGCCGAGTCGGGAGAGATACGCGACGAGGTCGCGGAAGTCGTCGCGGGTCAGGGCGGCGGCGAGTCCCGGGGGCATGAGGGAACCGACCTGCCGGCGGCTGGCGATCTCGGCGGTTCGGAAGCGGACAACACGTCCGGCGAGATGATCGAAGAGGGCAACTTCATCGGCGGTTTCACCCCGGGGATACCCCTGGTGCACCTCGCCGTCGCGGGTCTCGATTTCGTGGGCGACGAAGCCTTCCTTCACTTCCTTCTGGGGATCGAGAATGGCACCCAGGATGAATTCAATGTTCTGGGAGGTCCCCAGCGCACCGAGATCGGGGCCGACCTTGCCCGGGGTGCCATCAATGGCATGGCAGTTCACGCAGGCCAGGGCCGGGCGTTCGAAGACGGACTTGCCGCGCGCGGCGTTGCCGGATTCGCGCACGGCCTGGGCGAGGGCCGGGATGTCCTGGAGCGTGGCGGTGTTGCCGGCGTCGAGTTGGGCGGCGCGTTCCAGGGCGGAGGTGAGCTTCGCGTCGCGGCGGCCGGTGGCGGCGAGAACGGCAAGGGCCTCGTGGGCGACGGCGGGCGAGGCGGGGCGTTGTTCCAGGGCGGAGGCCAGGGCGTCGGAGCCGTCCTTGCGGGCGAGGAAAGCGGTCAGCAATGGCGTGATGATGTCGGAGGTTTTTCCGTCGGCGGTGGAATCGGCGAACCAATCGGCGGCGGCGCTGGCGGCTTGGGCGGGGGCGAACCGGGTGAGGGATCGGATGGCTTCGAGGCGCAGGTCGGCGGGCGAAGTCTCCCTGGCGAGTTCGGCGAGCAGGTCGCGGTCATCCTGTTTGGCGAAGCCGCCCAGGGCGGCGATGGCCGCGAGGCGGAAGGCGGCAGGGGTTTCACGGTCGCGGGACAGCGCGGCGATGGGATCGCGGAGGGCGTCGACCTGCCAGAGTCCGGCCAGCCGGATGGCGGACTGGCGGAGGGTGGCGAAGGGGCTGTTGAGCAACGGGCTGAGTTGAGCGGGCAGGTTGCCATCGGGCAGCACTGGCCGTTCGGCGATGCGCTGGCGCAGGGTTTCGAGAACCTCGGACTGGAGTTGGCCGAGATGTTCGGTGCCCACCATGAAACTGCGCGTGCGGAGCAGGACCGGCAGTTCCTTGGGGCCGCCCGATGCGGCCACGATGCGGGCCAGTCGGTCGATGGATTCGCGGTCGAGCGCGACTTCCCCAATGCGGTTCAGGCGGGCGGCGGCCTCGGCCACGGTGTCGCCACTGCCGTCAGCGCGTGCGAAAGCCCCGGCCCGTTCCGGTTTCCCGCCGAAGGTCAGGAGCCCCTGCTTTTGCAGGTCACGCCACCGCGGCTTGAGCGCATGCACGGTCTGGGTGAAGGCGTACTCGAGGTGATTGTCCATGGGCTGGTCGGTGACCACGGCCGCGGTCTCGACGGCGCGCGGATCAGCGACGCGGCTGCAGGCGACGACGGCTTCCAATCGAACGCGTGGGTGGGCGTCCGCAACCAGGGGCGAAAGCCAGTCGAGGGGCCGGTGCAGTTTGCCGGACGAATCCCCGATCACCCGGGCTGCGTAGGCGCGCGCGCCGGGTTCGGAGGAATGGGCGAGGCGGGCGAGGAGATTGGTGTCGACGCTCTCATGGCTCGCGATGACTCCGAGCGCTTCGTAGGCGGTGAGATCGAGGGTGGCGCCCGGTTCCGAGGAACCCAGGAGGGTGTGCAGTGCTGGGACGACCTCCGCGGTCGGACGGTCGGCGAGGGTGCGCTTGGCCATTTGCCGGTTCCAGCGTTCCGGTGAGGCCAGTGCGGCGACGACGGCCGGGGTGGGTTGGGATCCGAGTTTTTTCCAATCCACCAGCGGACGTCCCTTGGCGGTCACGCGCCAGATGCGGCCGCGGACATGATCGCGGCCGGGGTCGCGGAGGCTGGTCTGGTAGTGGCCGATCAGGCGGTTGTACCAGTCGCAGAGATAGAGGGCGCCGTCGGGGCCGAAGCGGACATCGACGATCCGGAAAGCGGTGTTGGTGGATTCGATGAGGGGAGCCAGCCGTTCGACCTTGAAGGTGGACCCTGACTCGTGGAGGCGGAAGCGTTCGACGGTGTTTTGGAGATAGCCGCCGGTGATGAATTCCCCCTGGTTTTCGGTGGGCCAATGCGAGTTTTCGACGATGTCGGCCCCGCCGAATTTGCGTCCCTGCTGCCAGATCGAGGGATGGAGCAGGAAGTGGTCGGTGGGGACCATGGCTGGGGTGAGGTGGTAGATCCCGTGGCCGTTGCCGGCGAAGACGAACGGCTGCCCCCAGCGGGCGAACACGGTGCCGTAGGGATTGTGGGCGCCCATGGCGCCGCTCCAGATCGGTTCCAGTTGGAGCCGGCGCGGCCAGAAGCGGAACAGACCGGCCTGACGCAGTTCGGCGAGGCCCCAGGGGGTCTCCACGCGGGAATTGGCGTGCAGCCCCTGGGAGAACATCAGTTCGCCGCTGGGCCCCCAGGCAAAGGAGTTGATGGTCTGATGCGCGTCGCCCGTGCCGAATCCGCGCAGCACCACGCGTCGATCGTCGGCTCGGCCGTCCCCATCGAGGTCCCGCGCCTGGACCAGTTCGGTGGCGGACGACACCCAGACCCCGCGATCGCCGACTTCCAGGCCGAGCGGCAATTGGAGGCCGTCGACGAAGACCGACGATCGATCGGCGCGACCGTCGCGGTCGGTGTCCTCGAGCAGCGTGACTTTGTCGTTCGGAACCTCCCCCGGTTTGATCTGGGGATAGGCGGTGGAGCCGACCACGAACATCCGGCCATTGGCGTCGAAGCGGAGGGCGATGGGTTTCACGGCTCCCTCGCGTTCGGAGGCGAAGAGCCGGACCTCGAAGCCTTCGAGCACGCGGAAGGATGCCTGTTCCGTTTCGGGGGAATCGGGATCCGCAGCGGTCACGGCTCCGGCTCCGGTTTCGGCGGCGAGGGCGAGGGGCGAGGGGCTGATGACCAGGGCCGAGGCCAGGAGCAGCGCGGTGGCGAGGGAGGAAGTGAGGAGGGGGCTCATGGGACGGGTTGGATCTGCGCGGCCAGGGATTCGATGCGGGCGTCGGCCTCGGTGACGAGCGGGCCGTATTGTTCCATCTCGGCGGGGAACCAGCGGATCTTCGGGTCGCGATGGTCGCGGCTGGCTTGTTGTTCCGTGCGATCCCCGGCGAGGAACGCCCAGTTCATGGGGCGCCAGGCGTGGAACCAGAGTTGGTTCTTCGACTTCACAGCGACGTGGAGTTGAGCGATCTCGGGACGTTCCCAGAACCCGGGCGTGGCGGTGCGGTCGGCGAAGGCAGGCAGGCCGAGTTGCCGGGCCCAGGCGGCGGCCAGTTGGCGATGGCCGAAGGCCGTGGGATCGCGGCCGTCGTGGGTCCAGGCAGCACCCGGTGGGGGCTGGAGGAATTCGCGGTGCAGGTCAATGACGTGAAGTCGGCGTTCCTCGGCGAGCCGGCGCGCGACCTGGGCGAATTGGGCCAGGGCTTCGTTGGCGGCTGTGAAGTCCGGCAGCGGGGGAGCCTTGGGTTCGAAGGGCGGTGGCACGACGATCACCACGCGGGGACAGACTGCGGCGATGTCGTTCACGAGTCGTCGGTAGCCTTCGCGAAACGAATCCGTGGTGACCGATCGATCGAGGGCTTCGAGGGCACCGAACTGGACGCAGACCGCGGAGACGCGGGCGTTGCGGAGGAGTTGGGGGAGCGACGGGAAGTTCAGTTCGCGCGGTTGCGAAAAGACCGTGTCGCCTTCCCAGGCGAGGGCGCGGAATCGGAGTTTGTGTCCGGGGTGGGCGAGGGTGAGCACCGATTCGATGAGTCCCGCCTGATCCGTGGCGATGACGGAGGCCCCGCCGACGAAGGCCACCACGTCGTTGGTTTGGAACAGGGGGCCTGCGGAGGCGGGGAGGAGGGCTGCCATTCCCAGGAAGGCGGCAAGCGCGTGCCGAAAGACAGTCCGCAACGGGGGCAGGGGGAGTCGACGCATGGCTTGGGCGTGGGGGCGTGAGCGTGGAGTGAGGGGGATTGGTACGATGGACGGTGGGTGGGGACAATCCCGCAGTTCGCTGTGGGAGTTGGGAGTTCGGAGTGGGGCGTGTGGAGTGCGCCAGACCTTTGGCGCTTTGCTCGGGCGTGGGGGAGAGGACGGGCGTTGGGTGGGAAGGGGACGCTGGTGGGAAAGCAGCAGAGGGCTGCCGCACTCCAAAGGGGAGCAGGGGTTGGGGGGACGCGAGCCGGTGAGCCCGACTCAGAGCTCCGTGCCGACCGGGGATTGAGTGGGGGTGAGTTGCGTTGGACTTTTGGCATCAGGAACCCGCGTAAAAGCCCTCGGTAATCCGTGCACTGAAACTAGCGGGAGAGGAGGAACACGGAGCGGAACGGGGGAAGGTCGAGGCGGACTTCTGTGAATTCGACCGCCTCTTTGCGGACAGTGCGTGACTCGATGGGGCGAGTGTTGCCGGTGTGTGGATCCCAGGCTTGGAACCGATAGCGTCCGCGCACGGTGACGGTGCTCCCGGTGAGACGTGGATCGAGGTTGGCCAGGAAGATCGTGTGTCGACCGCCCCCGGTCTTGTGGATGTAGCGAAGTGTCTGGCCCGGCGGAAAGCTGACATCGGGTGCGGGAAGCACCGCATCGAGGGCGGCGCGCAGGGTTTCGGCGTCCGGCTTGAACAGGCGGACGGTGCGTCCACCGCTGGCGTGGGTCCGGACGGCGAAGGTTCGGTTCGTGGGGCTGGGTTCAGTGTCTTTTCCAAACAGGCTCTCGATGGCGCGCAAGACCTCGGCGTCGTGGCCGAACTCGGCGGATTGCCGGGGAAGTTCGCCGGTGGCGATCACGTGGCCGCCGGATTCTTGGAAGGCCAGGATTTGTTTCAGGCTGCTCCAGGCGAGGGTGCGATGCCCGGGTAGTATGAGGACGCGGAACCGGCCAGGATGAATCCGGTTGGGTAGCACGAGGTGTCCGCCTTCGATCCGGCAACGGTCGGCGAGCACCTCGGGATGCAGGTAGGTGAAGTCGCGTCCCACACGGGTGGAGAGCAGTTCGGCGATGTCGATGTAATCCGCCTCGGGCACGGCGACGCCGCCCCGGTAGTGGCCAAGGGGTCCGTCGAGGTGATGACTCCCCTGAAGCGTGGCGATGGGATAGAGCAGGGCGATGTCGGCGACGTGGGCGTCGGGGGTCTGGAGCAGGAGGTTGAGTCGGCTGAGCCAGGTGTTGAACTCAGGCAGTCGGGGGCCGTAGGTGGGGTGGCGCCAGGACAGCTCGGGTTTGAAGGTCACCTTGTGGTCGTCATACCAGACGGCGTGGGGGATGAGCAGGTTGATGCCCTTGGTGTACTGCTCCATGGCCACGGTATAGATCTCGTTCAGGGAAGGTCCCCCATGGCACCGTATAAATCTCATTCCAGGGAAGGTCGCCCATGGCACCGTAGGTTTCGGACATCACCAGCGACCGGTCCCAGTT
>CAYZAE010000095.1:0-25743 GCA_964476125.1 uncultured Verrucomicrobiota bacterium
CCATCCCCAACCTCGAAGAGGTTGCGCCGGCCCCTCCCACCCGCGCGAACCCACGACGCATGATCCATGCAGGAACCGTCCACGGATCCCCTAATCAATTGTCAACAATTTAGACGCGACCCCATTGTGTCGGATTCGCACGTGGGCGTCACCATCCCGTTGCTTGACCCAGCCTTGAGGGAGTGAGTCATGCTTGGGGCATGTGCGAGAGGCGTGGATCGGTACGGTTGAGGCACTGGGGCGGTTCATCCGATCACCGTGCAAACCGGGTTGTCGCCGGGGCACATCGCCGCAACGCCGGCTGACGCATTCTCCATGTCCACCTTGCTCTTCCTTCGATCCGCCCTGCGGAATCCCCTGCGGATAGGGGCGATCGTTCCGTCGAGCCAGGCCCTGGCTCGCGCGATGGTGGATCTGGCGCGCATTCAGGACGGGCAGGTCGTCGCCGAGTTGGGTGCCGGAACCGGTGCGTTCACCCAGGAAATCGTCGTCCGACATCCTGGGTCACGGCTCATTGCCTTCGAGATTTGTCCGCGACTCGGGGCGGACCTGGCGGAACGCTTCCGCGGGGTCAAGGTGGTCGCCGCGCCGGTCGAGAGCCTTCCCCATCTCGCCGAGGGTCTTGGGTTGAAGAAAATCGATCGGATCGTGAGCGGGCTGCCTTGGGCGCTCTGGCCGGAGACCCGGCAGGCGGCTGTCCTGGGCGCGCTGATGCCCTTCCTGACTCCCGATGCCCGCCTGGTGACGTTTCATTACCTTCACAGCCGATGGCTGGGGAGGGTGGTCACGACACGGCGGGTGCTCAGGTCGCGTTTCTCGCGCGTTTACCACGGAAGGCCGGTTTGGAGAAACTTCCCGCCCGCGTATGTGCACGTGGCCGAGGGACCACGCCCAGGGGGGGGCGCGGGGGATCTCGCGGCATCGACCCCGGGCTGAATCGAGCGATCGCGTCCCGCGCCAACCATGCCCGACTCCCCGGCAACCGATCCTGTCCGCGCCCGCCTCAAAAGCCCCTCGCCCGCGGCTGGAGAAGGGGATGGAGGTTGGGGATCAAGTCGGGAACTGCATGAGGGCCTGGCCCATGCGGATGCGGGTTCCGTTTCGGACCGAGGGGTGGAGCCTGAATCCCGGGGGTGCGAAGAGGATGAGGGTCGAACCATGTTCGAACCAGCCCAGCTCCTCCCCGCGTTTCGCGGCCGCGTCGCATGGAATCTCGTTGGGGCCTTTCCACCGCAGGTGAAGGAGGATATCGAGGAACCGAAGGCGTATCGCGGCCACCAGGATGGCGGCGACGGCCACCAGCGCGACCGGCTGGCCCCCGGGGAGTTCGAGGCGGATGGAGGCCCTCTCGTTCCGGCAGAACAGGCGCTCCACCCGCTTCAATGCGATCGGGTTGACGTTCCAGGTGTCGCCACTGAGATAAGTGACATGCGTGACCCTCGCGTCCGTCGGGGCATGAAATCGATGGTACATGGACGAGGTCAGTCGCAGCGTCACGTAGCAGCCGTCCTGGAAAGGAGCCGCCGCGGCCTCACTCCCGAAGAGATCCCGGATCCGGTAGGGGAAGCCCTTGGCCTGGAAGACCGCACCGCCTTCCACCTTCCCGCATGCCCCGACGATACCGTCGCACGGACTGACCATCACCGCCGGGTCGGGGTCAATGGGCCGCGCCCCCGGGCGGAGTTCGCGCGTGAAACAGGCGTGCAGACTGTTGAAGCGGGTTTCCTTCGCTTCGGACAGGTCGAGGTCGGTGAACAGTCGCCAGAGTCCGATGGAGAGCCGTGCCAGTGGTTGACTCTCGATTCGGCTGAAGCGGCCCATCCAGATCGTCGCGAACCGCCTTGGGATGCGGTTCGTGAGCAGAAAATTGAGATCCTCCTGAAGCAGCAGGCGGTCACGGAGCGAGCGGAGCACGGCCCAGTAGCGGGCTTGTTCCCTTCCCTTGGAGTCCTTTCCCATACCCATCCTTTCGCGATCACTCATGGTTGAAATTCTAGCCAAGTCGGCGCTGGCGCTGGTCCCCGTGGCCCTTGCCTTCCATTTCGGAAGGCGGCGTCTCCAGCTTTCCCTCGCCAAGCATCGTTCGCTCGCCGGCCATTCCCGGATGGCGAAGCGGGCCGTCCGGCTCCTGCCCGGGTACTCCTATGACCAGGCGCAGTTTTTTGCGGCGGACGATGCACCCTCCGAGGTGTCGTCGAGGCGTCGCGAGGGATTCCGGCGGCTGGCTGATGCGCTCGCCTCGCGTCATTCCCGGTCGATTGCCGAGTCGGCAAGGGCGGCGACCCGTATTTCCGACCTCCAGTTCATCCGGGCCTACCGGGTGCCGTTCCCGTTCAGCCGCTACCTGCGTGAGAATCTGAAGCTTGGCGGATTCGTCGAGTCGAGTCAGGGGGCCTGGGTCACCGACCTTGACGGATGCCGACTCATGGACCTGACCGGATCGTACGGGGTGAACGTGTTCGGCTATGGTTTCTACAAGGAATGCATGGAGGAGGCGCAGAAGCGGGTGGGGTCGCTTGGCCCGGTGCTCGGCAGTCTGCATCCCTGTGTGACGTGGAACGCGGAGCGCCTCTGCCAAATCTCCCGCAAAGACGAGGTGTCCTTCCACATGTCCGGAACCGAGGCGGTGATGCAGGCCGTCCGGCTCGCCCGGTACCACACCCGGCGAAAATATGTCGTCAGGTTTTGTGGTGCGTACCACGGCTGGTGGGACGACGTGCAGCCCGGACCGGGCAATCCCATGCCGCCTGGAAGAGTCTACACGCTGAAGGAGATGGACGATGCCACCCTGCGTGTCTTGCGGACGCGGCGCGATATCGCCTGCGTCCTGGTCAATCCTCTCCAGGCACTGCATCCCAACACGGCCGCTCCCGGCGATTCGACGTTGATTGACAGTGGTCGACGGGCGGGGTTCGACCGGGAGGCCTACACCCGGTGGCTTCAAAGCCTGCGTGAAGTCTGCACGGCCCGCGGGATCGCGCTGATTCTCGACGAGGTCTTTCTTGGATTTCGCCTCGCCCCGGGGGGTGCCCAGGAGTACTTCGGCGTCGAGGCGGATCTCGTCACCTACGGCAAAACCCTCGGGGGAGGATTTCCCGTTGGAGTTGTCTGCGGGCGGAAGGAGTGGATGCGTCGCTATCGGGAGGAGCGGCCCGGCGACATCTGTTTTGCGCGGGGCACGTTCAACTCGCATCCGTATGTGATGGCCGCGATGCAGGTTTTTCTCGAGCGCCTCGACCGCCCGGAGGTCCAGGGTATCTACCGGAATCTGGAGGAGCGCTGGAATGAGCGGGTACAATCGTTGAACGGCGAGATGGAGACGGCCGGGCTGCCGGTACGCTTCGCCAACATGAGTTCGGTATGGACGGTCCTCTACACCGAGCCGTCCCGTTATAACTGGATGTTCCAATTCTACCTCAGGGCGGAGGGGCTCGCCCTGAGCTGGGTGGGGACGGGGCGCCTCATTTTCAGCCTGGATTACAGCGATTCGGACTTTGCGGAGTTCGGGGTGCGGTTCCTGCGTGCCGCTCGGGCCATGCAGGAGGACGGGTGGTGGTGGAAGGCCCCCGGACTCACGAACAAGGGCATTCGGCGACGCGTGCTTCGGGAAGCCCTGTCGAGAGTCGTCGGGTAGGGTTCGCCCGATCGGAAGCGGCTTCCCCGCCAGGCAGGGGCGGAGCGGCACCGGCGGTGCCGCTCCGTGGTCCGGGATGGCGGGAACGATTCGCGGCGAGAGCACCCGCGTGCTCCGGTGGTTCAAGAGTGCCGCTGGACGTGCAACATCGGGTCCATGAGTTCGCCTCGCAATAGAGCCAGCGGCGAACGCCAGTAGAGCATGATGTCGTGGAACGGGTCGGTGAGGATTTTGCAGACCCAAACGACGCTCGTGGTCAGATCCTTGAGGAAGATGAGGTGGACGGCGCGAAAGAGGAGGCCTCCGATTCCGATGGCCAGCCAGACCAGGCCCAGGGAGTGGAGGTACCCGGGAAGCCCTTCGCCGGCATTCAGGATCCCGAACATGGACGGGCTGAAGTAGAGCAACACGGGTGCGGCGGCCCAGAGGCCCATTAGGACCACCTTGCGGCGCAGGTTGTACCCCACCTTGATCTCCTCCTTGTGGTCGTGGGTCGCCTGGTTGATTTTGTCATAGTCGTGGGGTTCGAAGAAGAAGTGCCCCGCCTGACGCGTGGTCATCGAGATGCCCCAGGCCACGAGGGCGGCCGTGGCTGGATCGATGAATAGCAGCCCATACGCGATGAGGAAGCTCACTGCGCTGATGAAGTGCAGGCATTGGTTGATTCGCGACTGGTGATAGAACCGATGGTCATCCCAGCGCTGGATCCGGAGGGTCTCGAGGTAATGTTTCACCACGGGTGGGGTAGGTTGTTGTGTTGCCGGGACCCCGCATGGAGGTCCCGCGGTCAGGTTGAGTGTGGCCGGGCCTCTGCGCGTTTCGTGTTACGGAAAGGCATCGATGCCGAAATATCGTCGGTCTGACACCTATGCGTCGCTTGCGGGAGTCAGAGTCGTCCCCGTGACTTGCTCGAAACCCGCCCCCGTGTCTGCATCGAGTCCTTCCACCGGCGAACCCCTTCGTGTGGCCGTGGTCACCGAAACCTATCCGCCCGAGATCAACGGAGTCGCGGGCACGGTGGCCCGTCTTGTCGAAGGACTCCTTGCCCGCGGTCACAAAGTCCACCTGGTTCGGCCCCGGCAGGGCGCGGGGGAGGTCGGTTCGAGCGTTGGGACGTTCACCGAATCACTCACCCCGGGCATGCCGATTCCTCGTTACCCGGAGCTGAAGCTGGGTTTTCCGGCGGGACGGCGTCTGGCGATGGAATGGGAAAGGGCTCGGCCGGATGTCGTGCATCTCGCCACCCCGGGTCCTCTGGCCTGGTCCGCGCTGAGAATCGCCGAGCGGGCCCGTATTCCCGTGGTTTCGGAGTTCCGGACCAACTTCCACGCCTACAGCCGGTACTATGGTATTGGGTTCTTGAGGAAGGCGATTCTGGCCTACCTCCGGTCCTTCCATAACCGGACTGCCTGTACGATGGCCCCCACCCCCCACCTCGCCTGGGAACTCGAATCCGAGGGGTTCCAACGCGTGACGGTGGTTGCCCGAGGCGTGGACGCCAACCTGTTTGATCCTGCGCGGCGGTCCGACGAGCTCCGGAGGCAATGGGGGGCCGGACCGGAGACGCTGGTGGTGATTTGCGTCGGGCGCCTCGCGATGGAGAAGAATCTCGGCCTCATCGCGTGGGCGTTCGAGCGGATCCAACGGGCGCGCCCGGATGCCCGGCTGGTGCTGGTCGGCGATGGTCCTGCCCGGGACTTCATTCAGAAGCGCTGTCCCCGCGCCATCTTTGCCGGCAAGCGGATCGGCGAAGACCTTGCCGCGCACTACGCCTCGGCGGATCTCCTGTTGTTTCCCAGTCTCACGGAGACCTTCGGCAACGTCACCATCGAGGGGATGGCAAGCGGGTTGGCGGTGGTCGCCTTCGACTACGGAGCTGCGCATGAACTGGTGCGTTCCGGCCAGAATGGTTGGACGGTCCCGTTCGGGGACGAGTCGGCCTTCCTGCGGACGGTGTCGGAGGTTGCGGCGGACTCGACAGCCCTGGGGCGGGCACGTGCCGCCGCCCGGGAGGAGGTGCGTCAGCGGGGATGGGATCAGATTGTTCGGTTGGTGGAGGGCCATTACCGGGAGGCGTTGATGCGGATTGCCAAGGATGTGGCTACCGAGGCTGAAGCCGAGTCCGAGGCCGGGGTTCGATGCGCTGTCGAACGCCGGGGGGAGGTGGCTGAAGCCGTGGAACCTGCGGCGTAACTATTTTTCCTCCAGTGATTTGGGGCTGAAACAAAGCCGTGGCCAAAGTATGCATCAGCCTATCGGGCGAGGGACGCGGGCATGCCACCCGTGTGCGCGCGATCATTGAGAGCATCCGTCACGAGCACGATGTCTCGGTGTTCGCATCGAACGATGCGTTCGAGTTCCTGGATGGGCTGTATCGTGGAAACCGGGTCGGGGTGCACCGTATTTCCGGACTGCGGTTTCACTACACGCAAAAGGGGCGGCTCAATTTCCTGAGAACAGGCATCGAAGCGGTGAGCTCATTTCGACGGCTTTGGCATGCGAGGCAGGCGCTCGAAGAGCATCTCCAGCGCGAGCAGCCGGACCTTGTGGTGGTGGATTTCGAGCCGATTCTCCCGCGCGCCGCCCGGCGCCTGGGCCTGCCCTTCGTGAGTGTGGATCACCAGCATTTTCTCACGACCTACGACCTCCGCACTCTCCCGTGGCGGCTGCGGTTGCAGGCGCTTCTGATGGCCTCGGTGGTGCGGGGCTACTACTCAGGGCAGCGGGAAACCGTGGTATCGTCTTTTTTCTTTCCGCCGCTCCGACGTGGCTGCCACAACGTGACCCAGGTCGGAGTGATGTTGCGCCCGGAAGTACTTGCCCGGGCACCCGAACGCCGGGGGCATCTGGTCGCGTACTGGCGTCGGTTCGTTCCCAGTTCGGTGCTCGATGGGCTGCAGGCCACGAGGCGCGAAGTCCGAATCTACGGGCTCGGAGAGCAACCCAGGCGTGGGAACCTCGTTTTCCGCGGTATCGAGGAACATCGGTTCCTGGAGGACCTCGCGACTTGCGACGCGCTGGTGTCCACCGCGGGAAATCAGCTGGTCGGCGAAGCGCTCTATCTGTCCAAGCCCATCCTCGTCCTGCCTGAAGCGCGCAACTTTGAGCAGTACATCAACGCCCATTTTCTCGCTCAAACCGGCGCTGGCGCCTGGGTCGAGATGGAAAGGGCGACCCCGGCCCATTTCACGGGATTTCTTGACGGGCTTGACCGGTTCGATGCCGCCATCGACCGCCGGCGAATGAACGGACTGCCCAAGACGCTGGCCGTGTTGCGGGGGCATCTCTCAACCACCGCCCCGTCGAGGTGTGCCGAAACCGCTGTCGCATGAAAACCCGCTCACTGCTCGGTGACATTCTCCGGAATCGCCGTCGGGCGACGAATCTGCCGCGTTATCTCACCTACATCGTCACCTGGACCTGCAACGCGCGTTGCATCATGTGCGATTCCTGGAAGAAGGAATCGCCCGATGACCTCAACCTGGCGGAAATAGAGGGGATTTTCCGTCAGCTGCCCCGGCTGGATGCGGTTCGGCTGACGGGCGGCGAACCCTTCGTGCGGGCGGACCTTGCAGAGATTGCGAGACTCGCGGTCGAGATCCTGGATCCACGCTTCCTTCACATCACCACGAACGGATTCCTGACGCAGCGGATCATCGAGTTCTGCGAACGGCGCGACATCGGCCGGCCGCTGCGCCTGCTCGTCTCTCTCGATGGTCTCGCGTCCAAGCACAACCATGTCCGGGGCCGCGACTCCGCGTGGGCCACGGCCTTCGCGACCGTAAGCGCCCTCGCGCCACGTCAGGCCGAATTGAATGTGCAGCTGTCAGTCAATCAGACGGTCGTCGACGCCGAGGGGAAGACGCAATACCGCCAGCTCAGGGAATTGCTCCGACCGCTCGGGGTGCGGTTGAACCTGGTGATGGCCTATGACGCAAGCGCCACCTACAGCTTGCGGCACGACTCATCGGTCGCTGCATCGCAAATCGGGCGTTTCACCACCTTCGGGGAGCTGGATTCCGCGGGCGTCGGTGAGCTGGCCGACGAGGTGGAACGCGACCTGGCCTCGTTCCCTCTGCCGGATCGCCTCGCGAAACGGTACTACTGGCGCGGGATTCGGGCGCGGCTGACGGGTGGTTCAGCGACGCCCAACCCACCCTGTGTTGCGTTGAACTCACATTTGCGCCTGCTCCCGAACGGGGATGTTCCGGTGTGCCAGTTCAACGCCCGGAAGGTGGGCAACCTGCGCAGGCAATCGTTCCAGGAAGTGTGGTTTGGGCCTGCGATCGACGCGGAACGCGCCTGGGTGCGGAAATGTCCGGGTTGTTGGGCAGAGTGTGAAGTCTTGCCTAGCGCCGTCTACACGGGGGACATTCTGCGCGCTGTTATTTGACGGGTCCAAGCCAGCCAGCCCCTCTCGATGTGGGGCACGTTTCGGGCGGATTCCGTTCAGGGCGTAGTTGGCTTCTCCATGACCTCGCGAAAGATTCTGCGGAACCGGCGTCGGGATAAGCGGAGGCCGAAGACGACCACCCGAATGGGTTTGTCCCGTTCATTTTCGTAGGCGTAGCCATCCAGTTCCGGCCGGAGCAATGAAGCGTCCGTTGCGGAGCCCAGGCGGGACAACAAGGTGAGTTCCCGCGCGAACGAGGACGGCCTTAGGGTGAGCCAGATCGTTGCCGGAAGGCGCTGCATCGGAGGCAGACAGCGCGCCAGCAGCCGACGCTCGAAGGCATCGGGTCTGCAGCGGAAGCGTCGGCAGAACGCATCGCGAAGGGTACGGACCTCCCTGCCGGTCTCAGGCATCGGATCTGGAGCTCGCACGCGGTGAAGGATATTAGTTGGCAGTGGAAGCTCCGACTGGGGTCGCCGGCAGCCATGCCCTGGCGACAGATGCGGCGGGTTCCTTCCGTTCGTGGGGCCGTGGCCGGCCGAGGAAGACGAAAAACTGCCACAGTCCTCCGTAGGCGCTTCCCACATCGGTCGGATCGGCGTGGAAACGGGAATTCAACAAGGTTAGCAGACGCTCCTCCATCCGGACGTGGTTCATTTTCATCCAACTGGGAAACCATGGATTGGGTGTGCCATGGAAATCCACCACGGCAAGGCTGCCTCCGGGAGCCAGGTCCGCGCTCACGGCGGCGAGGACCTCTTCGGCCCCCGGATTGATCATCGAAAGACCGTGGGAGAAGCAGACCAGGTCGGGTGCCGGTCTCAGCGTGACGGAAGGGCCGTAGTAACCCATGGTTCAGTGCGCTCCCAGGGCTTCGGGAAGCGGCGATTCCTGGACCAGTGATTCGGGAAGCGCGACATGGACAGGATTCGCCTGCCGCGCGAGGGGATGTTCGCGGCGGTAAAGTGTGATCGAGACCTTTTCGTTCCGGCGGATGCAGTCCTTGATGGCCTCGGGGTCCTTGGGGCAGTCGAGCAAGGTCTTCCAGGAGTAGATGTGCTTCGGCTTGTGGAAGTCGCTGTTCGCGATGAACGGCAGTCGTTTCAGCCCGACCGGGGAGAAAATGTTGTCGCGGTTGGCAATCTCCCAGGCGTCGAGCAGCGGGGCGAAGGTTTCCTGGTTCTCCCAGAGGTACAGGGTGTTCTTGCCCCATTCGCTCTGCATGACATGAGGATGGGAAGCCACCGCGAGGGCGCCCTGCCCGTGGATTCGCGTGATGGTCTCCAGGAGGTCGAGATCGGCAGGGATGGGTTCCCGGAGGTCGATGCCAAGGAGATGAGTGGAACTGCGGGCTCGAAAACCGTCCTTGTTGAACTCGATCCCGGCCATCACGAGCATGCGATAGCGGCGCCAGGCACGCTCAGCTTCGCGAGCAATCACTTCAAAGTATTCCGGCACCTGAGCCGGGCTCAGGGTCAGGCCGCTCAGGCGCGCCACCCTGCTCAGGAGGCGTCGAGGATCGGCGAGATGGTCCGTGATGCAGATGCAATCGAATCCATGACTCCCATAGAAGTCCACCAGCTCGGTCACGGTGAGCTTGCCGTCGGAATAGTTCGTGTGCGTGTGGAAGTCGCAGAGGAGTGGCTTGGTCGATCGGGAGGGCAGAAGCGTGGGAGACGTTCTCAACCCTTCGCTGGCCCAGCCTCGAAAGGGCGGACGTACGATGGCGTCCGATCCCTCCGCCAACACCAGTTCGGCGATCCGGTAGGCCGCCCCCGGCCGGCTCGCGCGCTTCAACCGGTCTCGCCATTCGTTCCACACCCGGTTGCGGTCCTCAAACGCCCGCTGGACGGCATCCACGGTTTCGCGCCGTCCGTCGACGACACAGCCGAAGCCTTCCTCGGCGATCAAGCGGGCGTTGCCCTCCTCCTGGCCAGGGATGGTCTGGTTCACGATCATCGGGCAGCGGGCGGCGATGGCCTCCTGCACCGTGGATCCCCCGGCCTTGCCGATGAGGAGGTGATGGGTCAGCAGGAGCCGCGGCATCACGTTGGTCCAGCCGAGCAGCCTGACGCGGTCGCCGTACTTTTCCAGGCGCTGGTGGAGTCTCGCTCTGAGCTCGTTGTCGAGCCCGACCGTCACGGTCAGGCGAACCTGGGGGAGCGAAAGCAGTTCCTCCAGGGTTCTTCCAAGCTTCGGCCTTCCCGCGTTGGCCAGATACAGGATCCGCCAATCCTCGCCATCGAGCGGCGGTTGAATCTCCGGGATCTTTTCCTCGTGGAACGCGGGGCTCACCGGGAACCCGGTGACGCTGATGCGTTCCGCCGCGACTCCGGCCCGGCTCAACACTTCGGCACTGGCCTCGTTCGCCACGCACAATCGGTCGCTCGGGCTCCGATACCACGCTGAGTTGATGGAAGTGGAGTCGGTGATGATCGTGTAGAACACGAAGGGGCGCTCGGCATGCTCCCGGTAAAGCTCCGCGATGACGTCCGCATAGACCGGATAGGTTGAAATGACCACGTCGGGCTGCGCCTCGGCGAGAATGTCGCCCAAAGCCGTTCGCAAACGTGTCCAGGAACCCGCCGCCGAGAGGCTCGGTGCGGCATCCACCAATTGATAAACCGTCCGCCAGAGGGCCGGAGCGTGCCGGACCATGCCCATGTAGGCGGCGCGGGCCAGGTGGTTCAGGCGGCCGTAAACCGCATCCAGAAGATCCAGGATCTCCACCTGACAATGGTCAGATGCGAGGCTCTCCAACGCACCGCGCAGGTTTCGTGCGGCTGCATTGTGACCCTCCCCGAAATTTGCGGTCAGGATGAGCACCTTCACGGCGACATCTTGTTCATGCATGAGTGACGGCTGTGCGTCCGCCCGGTGAACTGGGCGTGATTCAAGGATCCCGAAGGTTCGAAATGGGAGAGTGCCGGGTTCGCTCCGGCCACGAACTGTGAAGGCCCGAGGTTCTTTCGACGGGATGATCGGGAGCGACAGGATCGCCGAGCACGTGCTCATGGGATCAAGTCACGACATTCGACATTTCTGCTGGTGGCGCAGGCTGGAGCACTGCGGGCGCGGGCGCGCCAACAGGGGTGTTAAATGTGGTGATTAGACCCCATTTCAAGTGCTGGGCGTGGGTCGTGAGTGGTGCATCGTGGGAGAAGAGAGGTGCGGCGCCGCGGCGCAAGCCGCGCGGGGAAGCCACAACCTCGTTCGAGGTTGAATGAATTGGGGTTTAACGATGACCCAGGGTTGGCCAGCCCGTCGGCAGGCCAACCCTGGGCAACACGCCGCAACGCCGTTGGCGTTGAGCCCCGGTGTCCCCGACACAACGGTGGCCCTCCGCCTTTCCTCCGCGCCTCTGCGCCTCCACGCCTCTGCGCGAGCCCTAACCCGGACGCCGGCAGACCCTCACCTGCAACCCACGCCCCCAAGCCCACGCCGGAATCCGTCCCACGGTTTCTTCTTCTCCCGCAGAGATCCCGTGCTCAGTAGATGGAAGAGGAAACTCCTCGGGAATCCCAAGGGGATTCCGTCCTCCAGCCCGGGGTTGGACCACGTCCGCGTGGGCCTACCCCGGGAACCCGGTCCCCCCCACCCATCCCCAACCTCGAAGAGGTTGCGCCGGCCCCCTCCCACCGACGCGAAATCATACCGCTCGATCCATGCGGGAAGCGTCCACGAATACATCAACCAATAGTCAACAATTTAGACGCGACCCAATTGGATCCCCTGCATCGACTGGAGGAGCACGGGGCTCCCGTGACCGCCCTCGCTTTCTCACCCGATGGCCGATGGCTGGTCACGGGCACGCGCTCGGGAACGATCGGGATCTGGTCGAGCGAGGAGGGGACGTCCACGCGCCTCTTCACCGGACACCGGGCGGAGATCCTGGCCCTTCGGTTTTCCCCGGATGGCAAGCACCTCGTTTCCGCGAGTGCGGATAATTCCGCGGCGGTCTGGTCGGTGTCGACGGGGGAGCTGTTGAGGCGTGTTTCGGTGCCCGGCAGTTTCATCCAGGATGCCACGTTCACACCGGATGGCACACGGCTTGTGACGGCGGACAACTCGCGGACCAATGCCGTGCGCCTCTGGGACCTGGAGTCCGGGGCCACCCTGCGTGTTTTGGCTGGGCACGCCGGTGCGGTCCTTTCCCTGGCGATTCTGCCCGATGGCCGGCTGGTCACCGGGGGTGAGGATCAGTCCGTGCGCCTTTGGAATCTCGAGACCGGGGAGTTGTCCCGGACGCTGGAAGGTGCGCGGGGCGGCGTGCGGCACCTGTCCGTGGTGTCGAATGGACCGTTGCTCATGGCGGGCTGCACCGATCAGCGGGTTTTGGTCTGGGACACGCAGACAGGCAACGCCGTGCATCTCTGGGCCACTGATCCGCTGGCCAGTTTGCATTGGGTGCCGGGCACGGAACAGGCGTTGACCGCCACGGGCGGACTGCAATTACGCGTGGTCGATCTCAAGACCGGCCTCACCCAGCGGGCCTTCGAAGGACACACCACCAGCGTGACCTCGGGCGTCGCCTTCTCGCCGGATGATCGTTTCGTGCTGTCCGCGGGAGTCGAAGCGACCACCCGGCTATGGAATCGTACCAATGGCGTTCTCCTCCGGGGGTTCGAAGGGCAGGGCGCCGGTAGCGCCGCCGCGGCGTTTTCTCCGGATGGCCGCCAGGTGCTGACCACTTTCGGCCACCCCCGGATGTCGGCGCGGCTCTGGGATGCGGAAACCGGCCAACTTGAGCGCGAGTTTCGCGGGCACACGGACTGGCTGTTGGCGGCGGCGTTCTCGCCGGATGGCACGCGGATCGCAACCGGGTCGCAGGATCGGACGGTGCGGATCTGGGAGACGGCCACGGGCAGGCTGTTGCAAACCCTGGGCAGCGGCAACGCCTTCACCCATTGCGTGGCCTTCTCACATGATGGGAAGCGGGTGGCCGGCGGTGGATCGAGCTTCGATCCCACGGTTCGGGTCTGGGATGTCGAAAGTGGGGAACTTCGCGCCACCTACCAGGCCGAGGCGGGGACCGTGAAATCCCTGGCCTTCTCCCCCAGCGGCAACGTGCTCTTCGTGGCCTGGGAGGAGGGGTTGATTCGGGTGCTGGACCTCGATTCGGGTCAGCAGCTGCAGGAGCTGATGTCGGGCGGATTCCTGAACGAGCTGGCGCTTTCCCCGGACGGTGAATGGCTTCTGGTTGCGGAAGGCTGGCCGTCCTTCGCTGCGCGTCTGCTGGAGTGGCGGACGGGGCAGGTTCTGCGGGTGTTCGCCGGTCACACGGCCCCTGTTGAATCCGTGGCGTTCAGCTCCCGGGGGAGGCAGGTGCTCACCGGGGCCGACGTCGTCCGGCTGTGGGATGTTTCGGCGGTGCGGGCCCGGCTCAAACTCAGCCGGAAAGCCAATCAACTCGAGTTGTCCTGGGAAATGGGAACTTTGCAGCACGCCTCCTCGCTGGACGGTCCCTGGCTTCCGCTGCCGGAGGCCAAGAGCCCGTGGACGCCGTCGCTGGACCTGACCCGCGGGTTTTTCCGGGTCGCCGTCGATGCCGTCGATGCGGTCGAGGCGGGTGGTGCGTCAGCGGAATGACTGATAATCCGGAAAATCGCGGCGGAACTCGTTCCAGCGCTTCAGCCATTCCTCGGCGGTCATCGGGGTGAGTGCGTTGTCGCGGTCAACCGTGGCGGCGGCGTTCAATGACGTGAGTTGGAGCAGCCCCTTCAGGCCCGGCGGCGGGGGGCCGTGGAGCAGGTCGAGCGCGACCAGACCCACGCCGCCGAGGCCCTTCCCGCCGA
Organism: uncultured Verrucomicrobiota bacterium; assembly: GCA_964476125.1. GTDB lineage: Bacteria > Verrucomicrobiota > Verrucomicrobiia > Limisphaerales > CAIMTB01 > CAIMTB01. Next base: position 13,823 of record CAYZAE010000095.1, read on the forward strand.
ACACGGCGCGCCGGCCGTCGGCCGTGATTTCGATTTCCAGAATCCGGGAGGACGCGGGGCCGGCCTGGAATGAACTCACCTCCACGCCCGTGCGGGTGTCTAGGAGCGTGAAGGTGCCACGGTCCGCGCCGGTGGCCGCGTACGGGGTGGCGGGCACGAAACGGCCCGCATGCACCGATCCCCGGTGTGCGATGGGGGGGCAGTGGAGGGTGCGATTTCGCCAGTCCCAGATCCGCGCCAGGCCATCCCTGGCGGTGGTCAGGAGGAGTTTGCCGGAGGTGTCGAAGGCAACACTGTTCATCCATTCCGGCTGAACGAGGGGCTCGATGATTGGTTCGCCGGTGGTCGCGTTCTGGAAGAACACCTTGGGATTGCCGTTGCGCGTGCCGGTCTGGGCCGCGGCGAGCACGCCCTCGGGATGGATGGCGACATCGGCCAGCACGGAGCCGAAGTCGACTGTCCGATGATGGCGCGTTCCGTCCAGGAGCGACCAGACCTGCAGCACACGAGGCATGCCCCAGCTCAGGAGGGAAGTTCCGGCCGGGGCGTAGGCAACTTCGCCATTGTTCACCGGGGATCGGGCCGGCCATTTGAAGTTCTGCTGGTGGAGAAGGTCGACGCGTCGCGTGGCGGGATCGATCGTCAGGAACTGACCGCCGGCGCAACACACGGCGATCTCACGTCCGTCGGGACTCCAGGCCAGGGAACGTGGTTCTGAAGGGGTGCGAATCGGATCGCCGAGACGCTCGCCCGTGCGCCAGTTCCAGAGCGCGAGGGTTCCCGCGTTGGTGGCGTATCCATCCCGGGAAAGTCCGAGGGCCGCATTCGCCGTGGCCAGCAGGTCGCCCGACGGGTCGAAGACGGCGTCCAGGAGTGTTCCCGCTTTCCTGGGTGCCACCGGGTCGGTCGTTTCGTCCTCCGTTCTGTGGGAGTCGCTTCGTCCGGTTTCCAGCACCGGGCCGGTGGGTTCGGCATCGGAGGTGCGATAGACCCGGCTGGTGGTGAGGGTGGCGTCCGAAGCGCTTCGACCGGTGAGCGCGAAGAACCGGCCGTCGTGGCTGAGGACGGCGCGCGAGTCGTGTCCAAGCCGAACGAAGGAGCGATGCGGATCCTGGACGCGCCAGATCCGGATCAGGCCGCCGGCCTGGGCGGTGGCGGCGAGGCGGCCGCCGGGTGCGAAGGCGACTCCCATGACACGCGCCTGGTGAAGCGCCAGCTGCCTCTCCGGCTGCCAGTCGGGAGCCGCAAGCAGGAGGACCTGTCCGTCCTCGCTGCCCACCAGGGCCCGCTGGCCGGTGGTGTCGAACGACGCGACGGTCACGATGCGATTGAAGGTCACGGTGGAGACTTCCTCCCCGCTGGCGACATCGGCCACGCCCGCAACCTCCGGGGGCGTCGCCCCTTCATGCCGGCAAACCACGAAGCGTCCGTCGGGGCCGTGGTCCAAGATGAGACCCTTCAGTCGCCGCACCGGCCCCATCGGCCGGCCGGTGGCGACCTCGTAGGTCGACATCCCGTAGTCGTCCCTGATTCCGGCCCGGCCGTCGTTGCGGCAAAGGCTGAGCCGGGTTCCTGAACGATCGAACCGCGGTGGTTCCGCGCTGTCGATGCGTCGGGAGAGCAGGATGTGAGGCTCGGCTGCGAACCGGGTGGTGTACCCGGGTTTCTCGGGATCGACGACGAACAGGCCCGCGAGGTTGGTGGCCACCGCCGTGGCGAGACAGTGGGGATCCGTCGGACTGAAGACGATCCGGAGGACCGTGTTGGTCTGGGGGATGTGGGTGAGGAAGGTGAAACGTCCGTCATCGCCACGGCGGAACAGGGTGACGTTCCGGCCGGCACCTGAGGCGAGGAGCGTGCCCTGGCAGTTGAAGGCGAGGGAGGTGATCGCGTTGGTTCCGTGCTCCTGAAGCAACGGGGACTGGACGATCGTCCCTTCGGGGAATCGGTGAAGCGTGATGCCGTGGGCGCCGCGTGGCGCCACCGCGAGCAGGGATCCCTCCGGATTCCAGGCGGCGGCGGTGAATCGATCGACGCCTCCGAAGGACAACTTCCGCTCCTGATCGAGGTCCCAGACCTGGCGATCCCCTTCCCGGACCTCGGCCAGGAGATGTCGCTCCTGCGGATGGAAGATGAGTTTCCGGATCTCGAAGAAGTCCGATTGGAACGCGCGCACCGCCATCGGAATGCCGGCCGTCCAGAGCGCGGCCCGGCGCAGGTTCACGTCGTGCTCCGCGGGGTCATCCAACGAGGCCTCGGCGGCTTTGGCGGCCCAGAGTGCCGCCTGTTCGGGATGTCCTTCGCGCCCGTGGTTGTTGGCGAGCAGCGAGTAGAGCCGGGCCAGGGTCCGTTCCGTTTCGTGGCGTGCAATCCTCTCGCGGGAGGCGGCGCGCCGGGCCTGGATGGCCAGCACTGTGCTGACCAACGTGCCTGCGGCCAGCGCAAGGAGGATGGCGGCGGTGGCGATCACGGCAACGCGATGGCGCCGGACGAACTTGCCGACGTGATACCCCAGGGACGGAGGCACCGCTTCGACGGGTTCGTGGGCGAGGTAACGTCGGAGATCTTCCGAGAGCGCTGCCGCGCTGGCATAACGTTCCGAGGGTTCCTTGCGAATCGCCTTGCCCACCACGCGGTCGAGATCGCCGCGCAACTGGCTGATGAGCCGGGTGATTTCGCGGGGCGCGACGCCGTTGGCGGCCCGGCTGGTTCGGGGCAGGGCGGCCCGGTCCCGTACGCTTGCCGAATCCGGAACGGAAGGCGGGTCGAGGCGGACCGCGGTTCCGCGTTGAAGGGAGGCGGCCAGACGGGTGCTTGGCGTGGGTGGGTTCTCCTCCCGGAGAATGCGCTGCAACTCGGCGACGTCCGCGGTGGCGAGCCGTCGGGGATCGATGGGCAGCGTGCCTGTCAGAAGTTCGTAGAGCACGACGCCCAGGGCGTAGACATCGGAGCGCGTGTCGACTTCGGCGCCGCCGAGTCGTGCCTGTTCCGGGCTCATGTAGGCCGGGGTGCCGACGATGCGGATCTGCTGGGTGACGGAGGCGTCCGTGGCGCCCTGCGTGGCCTTGGCGACGCCGAAATCGATGACCTTCACGGAGCCGTTCGCGACCAGGATGTTCGAGGGCTTGAGGTCGCGATGGATGACGCCTTTCTGGTGGGCGTGTTCCACGGCGGCGCAGACGTCGCGGACGAGTTTCAACCGGGCCTCGAGCGGGAGCCCCGCGCTCTCGCAGTAGGCGGTGATCGGCTGGCCTTCGACCAATTCCATGGCGAAGTAGGGCCGGCCGAGGGCGGTGGCTCCGGCCTCGTACACCTGGGCGATGTTCGGATGACTCAGGGACGCGAGGGTCTGCCGTTCACGTTCGAACCGCCGGACCACCTCCCGGGTATCCATTCCCAGCTTGATGACCTTGAGGGCCACCATTCTTCGGACGGGGGCGGTCTGTTCCGCGCGCCAGACGGAGCCCATGCCGCCTTCGCCCAACAGGCGGATCAGTCGGAAGTGGCCGATGACCGTGCCTGGTTCCTCGTTTCGCGGAGCGGCCCAACGTGCGCGTGCGTGCGGAGCGTCGCCATGCGTTGCCTGGGCCGCGTCACCGCCCGCCTCCTCGTAACCTTCGAGCAGCTGGAGAACCGCATCCCGCAGCGAGGGATTCTCGCGGGTCGCTTCGTGAACGAACGCGGTGCGGGCGCCGGATTCCAGGACGAGCGCCTGCTGGAAGAGCTGTTCCTCCAGTGCCCGCGAGTCATTGGCTGAGACCGCCTGGAAGAGGCAATGCGGACACAACGGGTCCTCCGCGCGCAGGACTGCTCCGCAGCGTCCGCATCGGGGATCGCCCGAAACCGTCATGGCTGGGCCTGGAAGAGAAGTCGGAGATGGACCATTTCGTCCTCCACTTCCTCCGGGTTCGTGACCGTGCCTTCCACGAGTTCCTGAAGCGCGATCCGGTAGCGCTGGCGGAGCTTGAAGGCTGCGAATCGGGCCGACGCCTCGGTCAACCCAAGGGTCGCCGCCACGCCCCGATAGGACGTCTCACTGGAGCCTTCGGTCAGCTGGTCACGCAGGGCGCGGAACAAGTCGCCGTTCCCCGCGCTTTCGTAGTCCGCCGCGACCCTGGCCAGGGCCTGTCTCAGGAGTTCTCGTCCCCAGGCGCGCTCGTACTCGACCTCCGGGGTCACGTTGTCGGGCGGTTCCAGGGCCAGACGCTCCTCCGCCGACAGCGCGTCGAAGGCCAGCGGGGTCTGACCCGCGCCCCGCTTCTGCGCGCCGCGTTTCCGCCACTCCTCGGCGGCGAAGTTGTTGAACGAGCGGAGCAGAAAACTTCGCAGCCGTCCCCGCTCGCGCCGTGCGCGTCCGAGGAAGTCCAGGGACAGGATCCGCTCGAAGAACGACTGGGTGAGATCCTCCGCGTCAGCGACGCCGCGACCGGTCCTGCGCGCGTAGCTGTAGAGCGGGAACCAATACGACCGACAGAAGGTTGCCAGCGCGGCGGGATCGTCACCCTGCGCGTCCAGAACCAGGCTCCAGCGGGTCGGCGGGAACGCATCGGACGTCGTCGAGGCACGCGGTTCGTGCCGGTTGTTTTCAGGCTCTGCCAACGCGATCAAAGCTAGGACCGGTGGCGATTCGTCGGAAGTCTGATCTGGCAGGTCGAACTGCGTGATACCTCGGCGGAATTCGTCGCTTCGCCAATTCCCCGGACAAGAAACCACAAAGGGCACGAAGGCCACGAAGGAAGGCGCTTCGGAAGCGATGCGCGTCCTGCGGTGTACCGGGTCGGATCCGGGCAGTACGACTTCCGGGTGGGGAAGGTGCCGTTGGCCGATTTGGATCCGTGAACTGGCTGCGGCCGATGGGGGCGAGCATTCAGCGTCGCTCCTTGGTGCCATCCGGATTACCGGCGGTCAGTTAAGCGTGCATCGGGGGTTCCCTCGCCGCCTTTCCTTTGCGCCTCTGCGCCTCTGCGCGATGACTCTTCCCTGACACCGATCCGCATCCGCACCCGGCCCTCGCCCCCATCCCGCGCCGGAATACTTCTCCGCCCCCTTTTTTGGCGCGCAGAGGCGCGGAGGCGCGGAGAGGGAAAAGCCAGCTGAGGGAAGGCGCAGGGGCTTGTGGCACACCCTTCGGGGTGCTTTTCCCTGACTGCCTCTTTCCGGAGGTGAAGTCGGGGACGACGCCACCTCCGGCCACTTTCTGCGATCCCTGCGGGATCGTCGGAGTCTGGTCGTTTGTTCCAGTTCTCCCACGAATTGTGGGGTGGGGTGGGGCGGCCTCTCCGAGCAAGCCGCATTGGAGGTCGACGTGCAGGGACGGCGCGCTCGGAGATCGCGCCCTACCGGCAACTCGGAAACGAGCCCGGATCCGGATCGGTAGCTTCAAGGATTTCCCTCGCGTTGAGGCGTGCCGCTGGAGAAGGGTTCCTACTTAACGAGCCAAATGTCAGCGAAGAGGGCCCATCCCGTGGTGGGCCTTGGACTTACAATCCATCCAATCACGGCCGCCCTTGCGTTGCGAAACAGCGAGACCGCGGCCATTTCCTGCCAATCGTCACCATGTCCCATCCCAACTTCCGTTCCGCTTTTCTCATCCTTGGTTTGGTGCTGCCCTCGCCGCTCTCCTTCGCGGCGGAATCCGTGTCCGTGTCGGAGTCCGCCTCGGCGCCCGTGGCGGCCGGCGCGGGCGACCAGGCCAACGAACTCGCGAAGCAGCTCGCCAATCCCGTCGCCGCGCTCATCAGTGTGCCGCTCCAGAACAACTTTGATTTTGGAATCGGGGAGGGCGACGGCTGGCGGTACACCCTGAACATTCAGCCGGTGGTGCCGGTTTCGATCGCGGAGGACTGGAATCTCATCAGCCGCACGATCCTCCCGGTCATGCATCAGCAGGACGTCATTGGTTCCAGCACCCAGAGTGGTCTTGGGGACACGGTCCAGAGCCTTTTCTTGTCGCCCAAGAAGCCGAGTTCCGGCGGTTGGATTTGGGGTGCCGGCCCGGTCCTCCTGCTGCCCACCGCCACCGACGATCGGTTGGGCACGGAGAAATGGGGGGCGGGCCCGACCGGTGTGGCGCTGAAGCAGGACGGGCCCTGGACGTACGGCATTCTTGCGAACCATCTCTGGTCGTATGCGGGCGAGGAAGGGCGCGCGGACGTGAATGCCACGTTCCTGCAGCCGTTCGTGACCTACGCCTTCGGCCGTGGACAGACGGTCACGGTGCTGAGTGAGAACACCTACGACTGGGACAACTCACAATGGAGCGTGCCGCTGGGGCTCACGTATGCCCGGGTGACCAAGGTGGGCTCGCAATTGGTCAGCTTCGGGGTGGGCAGCAAGGTCTACGTCGATGGTCCCAGCGGGGGGCCGGAGTGGGGGCTGCGCCTGGTCGTCACGCTGCTCTTTCCGAAGTGACGCAATTTTGGGGGGCCTTTGGGGCACTGCGGAGGGGACGGTGGCCTTGAGTGAGTTCCGTCAGGGCGCCGGGACGACCTCGACGTGATGGATCTCAAGTCCGGCGTCCTCGCGGAGGGTGAGGGCGTAGAGATCGTAGAGTTCGAGCCCGGCGGGGTGTTGGGCCAGGTGCGGCTGGATGGGAAGGAAATCGCCGATGGGTCGGTTGATTTCCCAGGGTTGGCCGGGTGTTCCGAGTGCCGGGGCGGGGACATCGAGTTCGAACTTGCCGGCGAAGACACCGCGCATGCGTTGCGTGCTGAAGCCGAAGCGGACGGTCTGCGGCCGGTCGGTCTGGCCGCGGAAGAGGATCCGGGAGTTTGCCTGGAGGAGTACGGGACTGCCTCCGGTGCGGAGCACGGAAAGTCCCGCGACATGCAGGGTCAGGGGTGGCTGGTCGGGGATCGGCCACAGCAACGGCACCGCCGCGAGCCGGGCCGGGGCGAGCGCGGTTCCGGGCAGCCAGCGGCCGAGGATGATTTCCGGAGATCCATGGGCATTGCAGGCCCAGGCGGTGACCGGGGCGGGCTGCGGCGGGACGTTGAAGGGATTGTTGGCCGTGAGCGTGATGCTGGCCTGACTGCCGGCGGGGACCTCTGCGACGGCGCCATCGCGGGCGCGCGTGACGCGGGTGACGCCCTGGTTCACGCGGAGGATGGTCTCGATCGGAGTCGCCTGGGCATCGAATTGGGCGTGTCGGGCATCCAGCACCGCGGTGGGGGTCTGCACCTTGAGCAGGTTGCCGGTGGGTTGGGCGGCGGGTGTGCTCCAGAGATTTCCGCGAAGCAGGTGGAGTCGGGGAATGCCTGATTCGGGTTCGAGAACGCGCAGGGCGGATTGTCCGGCGATGGTGAGGTGGGTTCCGTCGCGCAGTTCGATTTCGATCCAGGAATCGCACGAACGGGTTTCGATCACATCGCCGGTGCGCAGACGGGTATCGGGGAGCAGTTCCTGTTCGGCCTGGCCGAGTGTGGCGAGGTAGGAGCCGGCTCCGGCGACCTTGACGACGCGGGCCATGTTTCGGTTCTGGTTTTCCCGGAATTGCCGCCAGGCCCAACCGCCCAGGAGGACGGCGACCAGAACTGCGGTGGCCAGCCCCCAATTCCAGAGCAGCCAGGGTCGGCGGGCCTGGCGGGAGGACTCCTTCCGGATCGGAAGGTGGGCCGTGGCGCGCTCCACATCGGCGATGAGGATTGCTTGTTCCGCCAGGTCCCGCAGTCGCGCGCGGGCCTCCGGGTTGCGGAGAAGCAATTCGTTGAGACGCTCCCGTTCCGGCGCGTTGACACGGCCATCGAGCAGACGGAGCAGTTCCTGGTCCAGGGACGGGTCCGGGGTCATGGCGGGTTGCCTGTGGAGGTGGAGAGCCGGCCCTCGACGCACTGCCGGAGGGACTGGTGCAGTCGGGAGAGGCGTTTGTAGACCGCGTCCAGGCCGAGCCCGAGCTGTCCGGCGATCTCCTCGCAGCTTCGGCCTTCGAAGTATCGAAGCCGCAGAAGCTGGCGGGCGGGCGCGGGCGATTTGTCGAGGCACTCGGCCAGGGCATCGAACCGGGCGCCCTGGGAGACGTCGGGGGCTTGCCAGTCGTGATCCAGCAGTTCGAGCACGGCCGGTTCGAGACCGATGGATTCGCGCTGATGCCGGCGCTGCCAGTCGATTCCCTCGCGCCGTGCGGTGATGAAGGCCCAGGACAGGAGGGAGGCCTCGTTGTCGAAGGTGGCGTCCCCGGTCATGGCCTTGAGGGTGACGTTCTGGAAGATGTCCTCCGCTGCATGAGTGTCCCTGACCACGAGCCAGACGGCGGCGGACAACCGGGGGCGGGCCTGGAGCAGGGTCTGGAGGATCTGTGGTTCGGGGAGTTTCATGCCGCGTTCAGTCGGGCCCAAGTTCGTCGCCATCCGTTGCGCAGGTCCTCGGCCACGATGAGAACGCAGGGTACGAGGAAGAGCGTGATGGCGGTCCCGAACAGAATGCCGAAGCCGAGCGAGATCGCCATGGGGATCAGGAACTGGGCTTGCAGGGACTTGGCGATCATGAGGGGCGCGAGGCCGGCGAAGGTGGTCCCGGAGGTCAGGAGGATGGGGCGGAACCTGCGCGCTCCGGCCTCAAGCGCGGCCTCGCGCAGGGACCGGCCCTCGGCGCGGCGCTGGTTGATGTAATCCATGAGGACGATCGAATCATTCACCGCCACCCCGGCCAGCGCCAGCATGCCGAACACGGAGAGGTAGGAGGGGGTGACGCCGAGCAGGATATGGCCGAGCAGTGCGCCGAGGATTGCGAAAGGAATGGCCAGCATCACGAAGAGCGGTTGAACGAGGGAACGGAAGGGAATGGCCAGCATGGCGTAGAGGGCGAGCAGAAGCGCGCCCATCCCCAGAAGGGTGCGGCGGCGTGCGCCCACGGCTTCCGCCACCTGGCCCTTGAACTCGAAGCTCAGATCCCCCGCCGCCAGGCAGAGTTCCCTCAGCCTCGGCTCCAGGGTGCGGGCCAGGGACAGGATGTCGACGGTTTCGTCCGCCGGTTGGGCCCCGATGCGGATGACTTCGGCCCGATCGTTACGTTCCACGAACGAGGGGGCCTTGGTGAACCGGACCTCCGCCACCGCGGCGAGCGGAACTTCCGTTCCGCGTGGTGTGCGGATTTTCATGCCGTCCAGAGTGTGCAGCGTCTCGCGGTCGGCGCGCGGGAGTCGGACCATCACGCGCAGGTCGTCCACGCCGCGCTGCACGCGCTGGGCTTCCTCGCCGAAGAAGGCCTGCCTGATCTGGCGCGCAAGCAGGGCCTGGGTGAGACCGAGTTCCGCGGCGCGGGGGCGCAGGCTGAGTTCCAATTCGTCCTGGCCGTAATTGATCTGGGCCCAGGCGGTCTTGATGCCCGGCTGCGATTGCAGCAGGGCCTTGATCTGTTCGGCGACCTCCGCCTTCCGGGGCGAGGTGGGGCCGCGCAATTCAAGGTGGAGGTTTTCGTCGGCGTACTCCCGTCCGGCCTCGAGCGATCGTTCGGCGATGACGCGGAAGGTGACGGCCTCGGGGATTTCCCCCACCAGTTCGGTCCAGCGTTTCGCGATCTGGCTGTTCCGGGGGCCCGGGGTGGTGCGGTCGCCGGGGTCCATGATCTCCACCGAAATCGACCCCCGCGAGCGGTCGAACCCGCCTCCCGCGCCGTATCCCCCGGCGACGAGCGCCACATTCCGGATCAGCGACTCGCCGGTGCCGGGGTCCTTGAACTCCTGCCGGAGGGGCTCGAGCGCGGCCTGCAATCGGTCCATGTAGCGCGAGGTCACCTCGAGCGGCGTGTCGTCAGGCAGGTCGAGAATGGCCGTGATGCGCATGGTATCGACGGAGGGAAAGGAGACGAACTTCAGTCGTCCGCCCGCGATCCAGCCGGCCATCAGCAGGGCCAGGGTGAAAAAGCTGCAGATCACGGTGGCCCGGTGGGCCACGGCCCGGACCAGCAGGGGCTTGTACACTCCGTCGACGAAACGTTCGAGACCGGCGGCGATCCTGCCCTGGAAGCGGGCGAACGCATGGGTGCCCGGGGTGGTTCGCAGGTGTTTGAGGTGGGCGGGAAGGCAGAGCTTTGATTCGAGCAGCGAGAAGAGCAGCACGGGGATGACCACGGGTGGGATCTGCCGGGCGTAGTCGCCCCAGGTGCCTTCGAACAGGAACATCGGGAGGAAGGCGATGACGGTGGTCAGGACCCCGAAGGTCACGGGCACGGCGACCTCCTCGGTTCCCTCGATCGCCGCGTCCAGGGGGGAAGCCCCCGCCTTCATTTTCGAATACACGTTCTCCCCGGTCACGATCGCGTCGTCGACGACCATGCCAAGGACGAGGATGTAGCCGAAGAGGCTCATGACATTGGCGGTGACGCCGAGCCAGGGCATGAGGATGAGGGAGCCGCAGAAGGCCACGGGAATGCCCCACACGATCCAGAAGGCCAGCCTGGGTTGGAGAAAGAGTCCGAGCACGATCAGGACGAGCAGGGCGCCCTGCGCCATGTTGGAGGTGAGGGTGGAGAGCCGTTCGCGGATGGCCTTGGATTCGTCGCTCCAGAGGAACAGATCGATGCCTTCCGGGAATCGCTGTTTCGAGGCTTTGACGTATTCGTGCACGCGATCCGAGATGGCGATCGCGCTTTCCTGTCCGGTCCGCATGACCTGGATGAAAAGCGCCGGGCGTCCGTTGAATTCGACGCGTTTCACGTCCTCCTCGAAACCGTCGTGGAGGGTCGCCACCTCGCCGAGGAGCACCTCGGAGCCGTTGGCGGAACGCAGGGGGATCTTCGCGAAGTCCTCCCCGGTGTACGCCTGTCCTCGGGTGCGCACGATCAGGGTACCGCTCCTGCTTTCAATCGATCCCGCCGGCAGATCGATGGAGAACCGCCGGATGGCATCGGCGAGGTCCTGGAACGACAAGCCGTAGGAGCGGAGTTTCTCCAGGCTGGCCTCCACGCCGATCTCGTAGCGCCGGCTGCCGTCGAGCGAGGCGCGGCTGAGCCCCGGCAGTTCCAGCAGTTCATCCTGCACGCGACGGGCGAGACGGCGTAGTTCGACGGGATTCAGTCGTCCGGTCACCGCCACGGTGAGAACCGGAATGTAATTGCCGGACTCGGGGATGAAGACGCGGGGCCGCTCGGTTTCGGAGGGAAAGGTGGTGATGGCGTCCACGCGACCCTTCACTTCGTCCATGACCTTCTGCGCGTCCGCGCCCTTCTCGAGCTGCAGGTAGAACCGGGCGTAGCCGCGTGAACCGTCGGCGTTCAGTTGCTTGATGCCCTGCACCCCCTCGAGGGCCTCTTCGATCGGGATGAGAATGGCCCGTTCGACGTCCTTGGCGGTCGCCCCGCGGTAGGGCATCTCGATCATGACGGTGTTCCAGCTGAGTGCGGGAGTGACTTCCAGCGGGATCCGGAAGAAGGCGGAGTAGAGGCCGCCCAGAAGAATGGCCAGGGTGAGAAAACCGGCCGCGATGCCGTTATGGGCGAACCAGCGGATCATGGCGTGGCGGGGCTGGCGGCGGCGTTGGTTCCGCGTTCCGCCGGATTGGGCGTCCCGGCGGGGACCGCCGGAATGTCAGGGATGATCTCCACCCCGGCTCCCTCCGGGGCGTAGACGAGGTGGGTCGTCGTGACCAGGCTGCCTTCCGGGATGGAGGGATCCCGGACGACCACATGCTCCTCGTCGGACCAGAGGGGTTCGATCCGGCGCGAAGTCAGCGTGAGTGTCTTCGGATCCACCAGATGGATGCCGTTCAGTTCGTGCACCGCGAGTCGTGGGATGACGAGGACGTTGGTCAGGACCCGGCCGGGAATCAGGGCGGTGACGGGTTGACCGGGGCGAAGGGGTATCCCGGGACCCTTGCGTCGGAAGGGATCCATCACACGCACGATCAGGAACCGTTCCAGGGTGTCGCCATCCAGTGCCTGTTCGCCGCGGATCAGGCGGCCCTGCCATTGAGGCGGCGAGGAAGGCA
>CAYZAE010000096.1:0-17987 GCA_964476125.1 uncultured Verrucomicrobiota bacterium
ATGCAATCCACGGGCACGGAACAGGAGCAGGCCGCGATGACGCTCGGAGCCAACGGATGGCAGACTTTCTGGCGGGTCACCCTGCCCTCCGTGAAATGGGGGCTGCTCTACGGCGTCATCCTGTGCAACGCCCGGGCCATGGGTGAATTCGGAGCCGTCTCCGTCGTCTCGGGTCACATCACCGGCATGACCGAGACCCTGCCCATCCGCGTGGAGAGCCTCTACAAGGAGTACCAGGCCACCGCCTCCTTCGCCGTCGCCAGCCTGCTCGCCATCCTCGCCCTCGCCACGCTGGCCCTGAAAACCTGGTTCGAATGGCGCCAGGAACGCCAGTTCGCCGCCGCCCAGAACTCCGGCCCCGATTCCGCTCCCGACCTCCGTCCCGACCGTTCATGAGCATCCAACTCAAGGCCGTCTCCAAGAGCTTTGGCGACACGGTAGCCGTCGACCGCGTGGGCTTCCACGTCGCCGAAGGCGAACTGATCGCCCTGCTTGGCCCCTCCGGCGGCGGCAAGACCACCGTGCTCCGCATGATCGCCGGCCTGGAAATGCCAACCTCCGGCGACATCCTCATCCGCGGCCAGCGCGTCAACGACCTCTCCGTCCAGAAACGCAACATCGGCTTCGTCTTCCAGAACTACGCCCTCTTCAAGACGATGTCCGTCCACGACAACATCGCCTTCGGCCTCAAGATCAAGAAATGGAAGCGCGCCGACCGCGAGGCCCGCATCGCGGAACTTCTCGAACTGTTCGGACTTCAGGGCCTGGAGAAGCGCTATCCCCACCAGCTTTCCGGCGGACAACGGCAACGCGTCGCCATCGCCCGTTCGCTCGCCCCAAAACCCAGCGTGCTCCTGCTCGACGAACCGTTCGGAGCCGTCGATGCCAAGATCCGCCAGGAACTGCGCGAGTGGCTCGTCCGGCTGCATCACGATCTCAACGTCACCACCGTCTTCGTCACCCACGACCAGGAGGAGGCCATGGAGGTCGCCAACCGGATCGTCATCTTTTCCCGCGGACGCCTCGAGCAGATCGGCACCCCGCGCGAAGTGTACGAGCAGCCGGCCAACGAATTCGTGGCCCGGTTCATCGGCGTGATGAACATCCTCGAAGCCACCGTCCACAGCGGCGTCGCCCGGGCCGGTGAACTGGAATTCCCCGCCGCCGGCGCCCCCGACGGGACGCAGATGCGCATCGGTTTCCGTCCCTACGCTGTCGCGGTCTCCACCGACCTCGCCCAGTACCCCTATCAGGCGACCCTGATCCACACCTACTTCCTCGGCATCCTGCTGCGCGTGGAGTTCGAGCTGCCCTCCGGACTCATTGTCCGCGGACGCATGACCAAGGAGGAGTACGCCCTGCTCGGCCTGGAAAACGGCCGCCGCGTCTCGCTCCAGATCAAGGCCTACCGGATTCTGGCCCGCGACGATGCGCCGCTCGGCACCGAGGTGCCCGCGACGGCGGCAACGCCTCCCCACATCGCGGAGAATATTTAGACGTTCGAGCCAGGCTCCTCCCGTGCGCTTCTCCGATTTTTCGACCTGGGGATGCAGAGGGATCGGCGGAAGGGGGCCAGGATAGCGGAGGGAAAAATGCTTTGGAGTGCTGCGGCATGACGCAGCTTTTGATTCGCCGAACCGTCGCCGCCCGAGGTCGGAGCGCGCACCGGCGTCGCTTCCCCAGCCTGCGCTCAATCCAAAGCAGTGACATGTCACCGCAGTCCACAGCTCCAAATCGGCGTTGGACGGCGGAGAAGGGATCGGGTATGCGGAACGACATGATCCCGAGGCCCCCTCCATCGACCCGTGGCTTTCGTGCCCGCAAACCGGGTTTCACCCTCATCGAGCTGCTGGTCGTGATCGCGATCATCGCCATTCTCGCGAGCATGCTGCTGCCCGCCCTGAGCAAGGCGAAGGAACAGGCGCAACGCACGAAATGCCTGAATAACTTCAAGCAGATCCTGCTCTCCACCCACCTCTACGCGAACGATTTCCAGGACAACATGCCCTACACGTCCTGGAGCTCGGGCGCCTTCAACGTCCCCAACTGGTGCTACACCCGCGTCGCCACCAACAGACCCGATCACACCATCGAACGCGGCCAGCTCTGGACCTATCACCAGACCAGACTCCTCTACTGGTGCCCTCTCGAACAAACCAACAACGCCTTCTTCCGCCAGCGCGAAATGAAGGTCTCCAGTTACATGATGAATGGCGCCGTCTCCGGCTACACCACCGGCCCCACCTTCCAGTACAGCACCTACAAAATCAGCGATTTCAGACCCGACTCCATGCTCTACTGGGAAGCCGACGAGAAACAGCCGTCCAACTACGACAACGTCGCCTCCCAACCCAATGAAGGCGTCACCCAACGCCACAACACCGGAGTCATGATGGGCATGTTCGGCGGCCAGACCGAATACATGAAATACAGGAAGTACGTCGCCGAAGCCGGCATCGGCGGCTTCCCCGGCGCCCGCCCCGGCCGCTTCTGGTGCAACCCCGGCTCGAAGACAGGGCAATGAAGTGGGGAGTGGGGAGCGCGCGCGTGCGTCGTGCGTCGTGCGTCGTGCGTCGTGCGTCGTGCGTCGAAAATCCACGACCAACCCCGTTCCCCGCTCCCCGCTCCCCGCTCCCCGACCTACGACCTACGACCTTCGCCCCACGACCTACGCCCCACGCCCCACGCCCCACGCCCCACTCCCCACTCCCCACTCCCCACTCCACCCCCATGACTCCTTCGCTCCCCCTAGCCTTTTCCCTGTCCCTCGCCCTCGCCCTCGCTGTCGTCGCGACGGGCTGTGGCGGTTCCAAGGACGACCTGCCCGCACCGACCACTCCCAAGGAGGCGGCCAAACAGATCGACTCCGCCTTCGCCACGGCTGAACCGGAACTTCAGCAGAACATGCACACCGCCAGCGCGGCGCTGCGGGAAGGTCAGTACGAAAAGGCAGTCGTCGCCCTACAGGTCACCAGGTCGACCACCAACCTCACGCTCGAACAGGGGCTCGCCGTGCATAACTCCCTCGTCACGCTCGAGGCCAATCTCATCAACGCCGCCGCCAGCGGCGATGCCAACGCCCAGCGCGCCTACGACCTGCTCAAGAAGTCCAAGCGGAATTGAATCGGTCCACCCGGCCAAGGCAGGGTGGGTCCGGGTTTGCCGGGCGGCTCCAACGCCCAACCGCCCCGGATCGACCACGAATTCTCCCATCATGGACCGACGCCAATTCCTCCTGGCCGCTGCCGCCACCACCGCAACCGCTGCTGCCGGAGCCGCTGTCTCAGGCTCCTCCCCCGACGCCACCTCCGCCGCCTCCGTTTCGCTGCGCCACGTGAACGACGCCGCCCAGGCTTCCCTCGCCGAGGTGCGCGACGCCCTGGGGTCCCGTCGCATTTCGAGCCGCGACCTGGTTCGGTTCCATCTCCGGCGGATAGCCGCCCTCGACCGAAAGGGCCCCTCGCTCCACGCGGTCATCACCACCAATCCGGACGCGCTCCGGATCGCCGCCGAACGGGATGACGAATTGCGGAAGGGCTCATCCCGCGGACCGCTGCACGGCGTGCCGATCCTGCTCAAGGACAACCTCGACACCGCCGACCAGCAGCCCACCACCGCCGGTTCCCTGGCGCTCGACGGAACCATCGCACCGCGGGATGCCTTTGTGGTCCGCCGGCTCCGCGAGGCCGGCGCGGTCCTGCTGGGCAAGACCAACCTCAGTGAATGGGCCAACTTCCGTTCCAACCGCTCCGCCAGCGGCTGGAGCGCCGTGGGCGGCCAGACCCGGAATCCCTACGTCCTGAACCGAACCCCCAGCGGTTCGAGCGCCGGATCGGGCACCGCCATCGCCGCCGGATACGCCGCCGCCGCCCTCGGCACCGAAACCGACGGTTCAATCGTCTCCCCCTCCACTCACTGCTCCCTCGTCGGTCTGAAGCCCACGCTCGGACTGGTCAGTCGCACCGGGATCATTCCCATCGCCCACAGCCAGGACACCGCGGGACCCATGACCCGGACCGTCACCGACGCCGCCATTCTGCTGGGGGTGATCGCCGGAGAGGACCCTGCGGATGCCGCCACCGCCGCCTCCCGTGGCCACGTGCACTCCGACTACACCCGCTTTCTGGATCGCGACAGTCTCCGGGGCAAACGGGTGGGGGTCGCCCGTCAGGCTTTCGGCGCGCACGCCAAGGTGGATCGGCTCATCGAACAACAGCTCGACGTGCTTCGGGGCCTGGGCGCCATCGTGGTGGATCCGGTGAACTTCCCGACCTGGCGCAAGTTCGGCGGCGCCGAACAACTCGTCCTGCTCCATGAATTCAAGGCCGACCTGGCCGCCTACCTGGCCACCCGCGGCGAAGGGATCGGCGTGCGGAATCTCGCGGACCTGATCGCCTTCAACGAACGGTATCGCGCGCAGGAAATGCCATTCTTCGGCCAGGAGGTTTTCCTTGAGGCCCAATCCCGGGGTCCGCTCACCGATCCAGCCTATCTCGAAGCCCTGGCCACCTGCCGGCGACTGGCCCGGACGGAGGGCGTGGACGCGGTCATGGACGAGCATCGACTGGATGTCGTGGTTGCCCCCACCTCAGGAATGCCCGCCTCCCCCATCGATCCGCTGCTCGGGGATCGTGGCGGTGGCGGTTGCTCCTCCATGCCCGCGGTCGCCGGGACACCGCATCTGACCGTCCCGGCGGGATACGTGCATGGATTGCCGGTGGGTTTGTCGTTCTTTGGACGGGCCTGGAGCGAACCGGCGTTGCTTGGCTTCGGCTTTGCCTACGAACAGGCCACGAAACACCGCCGGGCACCGCGCTTCCTGGCGGATGTTGAACCTTCCCGGCCCGGGTAACCTTTCGCTCCGCGACTTGTCTTTGCGGGTGAAATGGCCTCCCTCCAAATCGTGAACGAAACCGGGGCGCACGTTGATGCGCGCGCTGTCGAAGCCATCCGCGAAGGGGACCCTGAGCGGTACCGGGAACTGGTCGATCGCTACGCGGACAAGGTGTTCGCCATTGCCTGGTGCCGGCTGGGGGACCGGTCACTGGCGGAGGAGGCGGCGCAGGAGGCCTTCATCGCGGGTTTCCAGCGATTGGCCCTGCTCAACCGTGCGGAACGGTTTGGCGCCTGGATCAGCACCATCGCCCGGCATACGGCCATCAATCTTGGCCTCAAACACCGGAGCGAATTGAATCGTCGAGAGCAGTGGGCGCTCGAACAGGCCCCCGAACCCACCGCCCCCCTCTCCGCCCCACCCGACCCGGGTTCAGCCCCCACCGGGGAAACCCTGCGCGCCACCCTGGCCACACTTCCCCCCATCCACCGGGAATCGCTCGTCCTGTTTTATCTCGAGAATCGCAGCATCGCCGAAGCCGCCGATGCCCTGGGAATTTCCGAGGGCACCTTCAAGGTGCGTCTCCACCGCGCCCGCGCCGCCCTCCGCGACGCGCTCGCGGAACAGCTCGAATCGAATCTCCACCAACTGCGCGCCCCCCGCCATCTCTCGGCGACGGTCATGCTCGCCCTGCCGACAGCCACCGCCTCCCCCACCCTGCTCGCCGCCGGCGGGTTCTGGGCCGGGCTCGGCAAATTCCTTCCCTTCGGTGCGTCGCTCGTGCTGCTCCAGATTCTCTTCCTGCTGCCGGGGCTTGGCCTGATGTACTGGATGGGCCGACGTGAGATCGCCAATTTGCGCGATCCGAAAGGCCTCGAGGGACGCACACTCCAACGGCAACTGAATCGGTCGCTGCTCATGACCTTCCTCGTGCTCGTGATCGGCACGGCCGGGTTCTGGGGCTTTCAGGCCCTGATCTCCGCCACTAGCTACCGCGTGCTCCTCGAAACCCCGGACTTCCTACGGAGCGTGGTGGTGGCCCTGGGTGTGTTCATGATGGCCTGCGGGGTTGTGCAGGCCCGACGCCTCGTCCTGGTTCGCAACCGGACCGCGGTCGCCCTGGTCGCCGCCTCCTTCACCAGCGGCGGATTGGCCATCGGGATGGGACTCTGGCAATGGCCGGTCGGAGCCCTGTTCATCGGACAGGCACTCTTCATGGTCGCCACCACCTTCGCCCGGCCCTCGTTCCTGGGTCTGCTTCACACCTCCCTCCTCCAGCGCGCCGCAGCCGGTTGCCTGCCTCCCGGCACATCGGATTCCCCGGAGCCCGCCAGGGACATCCCCCCGTCGTCCAGGCCGTCCCTCGCCCCGCTCGAATTCGCCCGCTTCCTCAGCCGGCAACAGCAGATCTCCGAGGCCCGACGCTGCGGGAACGGGCTCGTCCTCACCCTCAACCCCGTCCGGCCCCGCTGGAGGGACAGCTTTGGTTTCCGCTCCGATCCCTCGCTGAGCACGGCTCGACTTGATCCAAACGGGACGGTGACCGTCACCGTGGGCCCCAGGGACTTCCTCGACCTGCAGGACCCCCTGGGGCCCCGGACACCCGGAGTCGATGCCCTGCAATCCAGCCTGGCCACGACCCTCCAGCAGACGTGGAGCGCGCTCGCCATCGGGGGAGAATCCGCCGCCGCAAAACACCTGGCCCACCCCCGGGAGCAGGAAATCTTCAGGGTTTCCCCGGACCGATCCCCGTCCCGAATCCTTCACCTTCGGATCACCCGGGTGCTGGCCGCCCTGGTGTTGGCGTTCGGAATCTACGACATCGGCTTCCGGCCCACCCCCGACCTGGCCCGGGCCCTCGGGCTCAAGCCCCTCGCCATCGGGGAGCCCGAAGTCCGTGAATTCCTCGCCTCGCTCGCTCCCGGATCCTCAAACCACACCGCCGCCGTCGAGGAATGGAACATGGCCTGCCAGATCTCTGTCCGCCTCCCAGGTCCCGGCTTGTTTACGCCCCCGGCCCTGGCCGCCGTCCGCTCCAACGCCCTGGCACGGGTCGGCTACCTGCTCGACACCAACACCGCCACCGTCGATGCGGTCCGGGCCGTGCTCCTCGATGGGACGTTTCTCAACCTGGCGCTCGCCGGGTTGGTGGACGATCAGGATCTCGCCCGGCTTCGCATCACCCCGGAGACCCTGCGCACCGGCCTGGCCGCGTTGCCCGAGAGCGATCGACAACAATTCTTCGAGCTGAAGGAAATGCCCTTTGGCGTGAACGGGGAACGATTCTCCTGCCTTTGGATCGGTGACCTCGCACGCCGCGCGCAATTCCTGCAACGAATGAACTGCCTCGACCCCGCCCTGCTCCAGCAGGCGGCCCAGGCTCTCGTCACGAGCCAGATCCTGCCCAGGAACGCGCTCACCAACCGTTGGGGGAAGGAATTCCACGGAACGCTCGCCGGCCTTTTCGCCACCGGCCGCGTCCGGATCTTCAGCGAGACACGCGACGCCCTCACCCTGCTTTCCGCCGCCGGCGCCCTGAATCAGATCGACCGCGAAGCCTGCATCCAGGCCCTCCTTCGCCTGCACCAGGGCAAAGGACTGTTCGCTTCCAGGTCCAGGTCGAAACCCACCGGGCCCACGCTTTGCGGCGACTCCGAAGACACCTACGCGACCTTCGAATCCCTGCGATTGCTGGGCGCGCTGGATCGCGTCCAGGACCTGCGCGACTGGGAATTCCGGCCCTACTTCGCGGACCCGTATCCCCCTCGCAAACCCGGATTCCGCGCCCTCGCCCACGAGCACCTCGAAGCCTTCTGCGTCCGCGAGGCTTTCCGTGGCACGCTCCGTGAAGGAAACCGCTAATCCCAGGGACCGATTGAAGTTCCCTCCGATCCTCTCCCATATTCCGCGCCGCGTGGTGACCTTGCGCCTACTTCTCGTCGTTCTCGCCGGCCTCGCCCTCCCCGGGCTTCAGGCCGCCGACGCCCCCGCGTCGCCGGAGATCCGGAAGTTGTTCGTCAAAAACTGCGCCCCCTGCCACGGCGAGGATGGTCGCGCCCGCAGTCCCGCCGCCCGGAAACTCGGGGTCAAGGACCTCACCCAGCACAAGCTCACCGACGATCAGATCCGCACCCAGATCCTCGAAGGCGTCCAGACCAAGGGCAGTTCCGCGAAAATGCCCGCCTTCAAGGACAAGTTCAGTCAGGAAGAAATCGCAGGACTGATCGCGATCGTGAAACGCTTCCGACCCTGACGAAGCGTCGCCCCGGCCCCAGCACGGGGTTCCTCCCGGCCAGCAGACCAGCCAAGGAGAGCTTCAGGCGCACCCGTCCTCGCTCCTCCGCCAGGTCTCCGCCCCGCTCCGGCTCGTCCCCTCCAAAAGCCTCGGCCCAAGGCGTCAAGCGCCGGCCGGAGTCGTCGGGTTTCGTTACACTCGAAAATCCGCCTCCCAGGCCCCTGGCTAAACCGTTGCCACGCAACCTAAAGAAATCATTTATAAGGTGTTTCTACCTAAGCATTTTCACCATCTACCCCATCCAAGCTGTCAGGAAACCCGACAAAGCCCCGATGGGCGGCTTTCCGGGAATTCTCAAACTTGATACGCAACCTATTGCCATGGAACACAATAAACGAAAGGACCAAGTCTGCACTCCCGCCTGGCACGAGGGGTGCTAAGACGATTGCACTAGGTTTGACTACTTAGAGAACTTTACTAACCCATAAAAACCGAATCCTGAACATGATGACCCGCAACACACTCTCCCGCTCGCTCGTGGCCGCCCTGGGCGCCCTCGCCCTCACCGCCTCGGTCGAAGCCGCCCAGATCACCGGCTCGATCAGCTACATCAGCGCCACCATCCCGAACAACCCCGACCTCACCCAGGCCACCGCCGTCGCCTTCGCCCCGATCGGCTTCGTCGTGAGCGCCACGGATGATCTGGCTGGCTTGGTCGGAAACTTCATCGGCAATGCGGCCGGGATCTCCAACATCCCCCTCGGCCTCGGCAACGCCCCGCTGGCCGTGCCGGTGGTCAGCCTCTGGACGGATGGCAACTTCAACTTCGATCTCGCCACGCTGAACGTGGACTTCCGCAGCACCACCCAGCTCAACCTCTCCGGCACCGGCACGCTCACGGCCCCCGGCTACGACCCGACGCCCGGCACCTGGACCTACGTCATGACCGGCAGCGGCCCGGTGCTCGGTTTCGCCGCCGGCACGTCCACCGTTCCCGATGCCGGCTCCAGCCTGGCCCTGCTCGGCCTCGGCCTCGTGGGCTTCGCTTTCGCCCGCCGCAAGTAAGTCGGGCGATGGTTGGCCCATGGGCCCCGGGGAGAGAATCCCTGGGGCGCCTCCCGGAGAGACCCGAGGGTCTCTCCCCCTGCATTCCCGGTGCGCCGCGGCTGTCCCCACAGCCCGGCGCACTTCGCGTTTCAGAGGCCGAGCGGCAAGCCTGCGTCTAAGCGATCCGGCTAGGAAAATAGGGCTAGTCAAATTATTCTAACCCATTCAACGACACCAATTTAACCGCCGTTGAAAGCAGGTTTTCAGCTTGGCGATCGGGGCCCAGGAGCGCTTAGTAGGACAAGGTTGATACCCGGGAAATGCCCGGTTCGGCTCGAACCACTGCCACCCTCCCCTCCGGGAACTTCGCGCGGCAGAAATCGGGCGAACCTGCGACAGCTCCGCCTCAACCCACCCCACGGAGCGGGACCCCGGTCCAGCCTCCCCAAATCGCTACATGACATGAACAGGGATCCCTTCCAGGAACGGATCATGGCGCGGATTCTCGCGGCCCAGACCTCCTCGGGCCGCTTCCGGCTGATGTACTACGTCCGCGCCAAATGCCTGATCTGGCGGGTCGTCGTCCAAAGCACCCTGTTCCTCAAACGCACCCTGGACATCCTGATCAGCTGCTTCGCCCTGGTCGCGCTCGCACCCGTCTTCGGCTTCATCGCCCTGCTGGTGAAACTCGACGGCGGCCCCGTCTTCTTCCGCCAAATCCGCATCGGACTGCTCGGACGCGAATTCAGAATGCTGAAGTTCCGATCCATGATCGTGAACGCCGACGCCAAGTGGAAGGACGTGCTCCCCAACAACGAAAAAGCCCAGGGCGTCACCGTCCTCATCCGCAACGATCCACGCATCACCCGCGTCGGCTCCTTCCTGCGAAAATCGTCCCTCGACGAACTTCCCCAGTTTCTCAACGTCCTGCTGGGCGACATGTCCCTGGTCGGCCCCCGACCTCCCCTCCCACGCGAAGTCGCCAAATACACCCAGGCCGACCGCCGCCGCCTGCTCGTGAAACCCGGCATCACCTGCCTCTGGCAAATCGGCGAGCGCGAAGGCGGACTGCTCGAAGTCGGACACCGGCATTCGATCGAATTCCCCGAACAGGTGGAACTGGACGTTCGCTACATCGAAAGCCATTCCCTGCGCAAAGATCTCTGGATCCTGCTCAAAACCATCCCCGCCATCCTGTTCGGCCGACTGCGAAACCCCTGATCCCCCACGCGCCTCCCGAAGAAGCATTCGCACAGAATCACCCCGGAGGGCGTGCCCGAATTCCGGCCAATCTCCCGGCACGCGGCGCCGGAAACCGGGCCAGATTCCAGGGATGCGCCCCCAGCGCCTCCCTTCCAACGGCTCTTGAACGGCCTTCCTTCGTGGCCTTCGTGCGCTTCGTGGCCTCGTTTCCGGGGATTTGGCTTGGCCCCAGGGCGAGGGCGGTGCGGCGTGAAACCCGGGGTTGGCGCGCCGATCGGCAGGCCACCCCCCCCCGGCAATCCCCCCGGGCTTTTGATTTGAGCCAGCGACGATCGCGGCTAAAGTCCGTCGCGGTTTCGCGGGTCCGCCCGGACCGCGGCCTTTTCGACCATCCGTGAACACCAATAACGACGGTTCCACCGACGCCCCCAGCACCTCCCGAGCTTCGGCCCCCACGGCCCAACTCAAGCTCATCGAACATCTCCTGGCCGGGGAACTCGGTCAGCATCGACCGGAGGACATCACGGGGTTTCTCGACAGCCTGCTGGCCACCCTCCGCGCCTCCGGCCGCAGCACCACGGGGCTCACCCATTCCCCCTACCGGAATACCATCCCGGCCGATCGCGAACCCCCCTATCCCGGGGACCTGGCCATCGAACGGCGCATCAAGAGCATCTGCCGCTGGAATGCCATGGCCATGGTCGTCCATGGCAACAAGGTCTCCGACGGCCTCGGCGGTCACATCTCCTCCTACGCCTCCTCCGCCACCCTCTACGAAGTCGGCTACAACCACTTCTTCCGCGGCGGCGACGAGGGCGAACTCGGGGACCTGATCTATTTCCAGGGTCACACCACCCCGGGCAACTACGCCCGCGCCTTCCTCGAAGGACGTCTCAGCCCCCGCGATCTCCAGCATTTCCGCCGCGAACTCGCCGAAGGCGGCGGGCTGTCCTCCTATCCGCATCCCTACCTGATGCCGGATTTCTGGCAGTTCCCCACCGTCTCCATGGGCCTCGGGCCCATCAACTCCATCTACCAGGCCCGCTTCCTCCGCTACCTGAAGGCCCGCAACCTCCTCCCCGAAGGCCGCGAACCCCGCGTCTGGGCCTTCGTCGGAGACGGCGAATCCGATGAACCCGAATCGCTCGGCGCTGTCGCCCTCGCCGGCCGCGAACACCTCGACAACCTCACCTGGATCGTCAACTGCAACCTCCAGCGGCTCGACGGCCCGGTCCGCGGCAACGCCCGCATCATCCAGGAACTCGAAGGCGTCTTCCGCGGCGCCGGCTGGAATGTCATCAAACTGATCTGGGGCCGCGATTGGGACCCGCTCTTCGCCGCCGATCACGACGGCCTTCTCCAACGCCGGATCGATGAATGCGTCGATGGCGATTTCCAGAAGTACTCCATCGAAGCCGGCAGCTACATCCGCAAACATTTCTTCGGCAAATACCCGGAACTGAAAGCCCGGGTGAATCATCTCTCCGACGAAAAACTCTCCAAAATGCTCCGCGGCGGCCATGACCCGCTCAAAGTCCACGCCGCCTTCGACGCCGCCGTCCGCCACGTCGGTCAACCCACCGTCATCCTCGCCCATACCGTCAAGGGCTACGGCCTCGGCGAAGCCGGCGAAGGACGCAATATCTCGCATCAGCAGAAAAAGATGAACGAGAAGGAACTCCGCGAGTTCCGCGCCCGCTTCGACATCCCCGTCTCCGACGAGGAAATCGCCGGGCTCCCGTTCTATCGCCCCGCCGAAAACAGCCCCGAAGTGCAGTACGTCCGCGCCCGACGCAAGGCCCTGGGCGGTGACGTGCCCAAACGGGTGGTCCGCGGCGGTCCTCTCGCTATTCCCGCCCTCAGCGAGTTCGGCGCCGACGCCCTCAAGGGCTCCGGAGCCCGCGAAGCCTCCACCACCATGGCCTTCGTGGATCTGCTCAAACGTCTGCTCCGCCACGAGGAAATCGGCCGGCACATCGTTCCCATCATCCCCGACGAAGGCCGCACCTTCGGCATGGAAGCCATGTTCCCGGAATTCGGGATCTACTCCTCCAAGGGTCAACTCTACGAACCCGTCGACCGGAAATCCCTGAGCTACTATCACGAGGCCAAGGACGGCCAGATCCTCGAGGAAGGCATCACCGAAGCCGGCTCCATGGCCTCCTTCGTCGCCTCCGGCACCGCCCACGCCAACGTCGGCGTGCCCATGATCCCGTTCTATATCTATTACTCGATGTTCGGGTTCCAGCGGGTCGGCGACTCCATCTGGCTGGCCGGTGACAGCCGCGCCCGCGGATTCCTCCTCGGCGCCACCGCCGGCCGGACCACCCTCAACGGCGAGGGGCTCCAGCACCAGGACGGTCACAGCCATCTCGTCGCCGGAACCGTGCCCAACCTGCTCGCCTACGATCCCGCCTTCGCCTTCGAAGTCGCAGTCATCATCGCCGACGGCCTCAAGCGCATGTACCGCGAAGGTCAGGACGTCTTCTATTACCTGACCCTCTACAACGAAAACTTCCACCAACCCCCGATGCCGGCCGGTGCCGAAAACGGCATTCTCAAGGGGCTCTACCGCTTCAAACCCGGCCGCTCCGGACTCGCCCACAAAGCCCATCTGCTCGGCTCGGGCTCCATCATCCGATCCGCCCTCAAAGCCCAGGAAATCCTCGAACGCTACGGCGTCTCCGCCGATGTCTGGAGCGTCACCAGCTACAAACTGCTCCGTAATGAAGCCCTCCAGTGCCGCCGGCACAACATGCTTCACCCCTCCGAACCACCCCGCCAATCCTACCTCGAATCCACCCTCGCCGGGGAATCCGGCGTCTTCGTCGCCGTCTCGGATCACGTCAAACTGATCCCCGACCAGATCGCACCCTGGGTTCCCGGAGGGCTCACCACCCTGGGCACCGACGGCTTCGGCCGCAGCGAAACACGCGATAACCTGCGGCGTTTCTTCGAAATCGACGCCGAAAGCACCGTGGTGGCCACACTCTTCGCCCTGGCCGAGAAAAACCTCGTGCCACGCACGCTCGTTGCCCAGGCCATGGCCGACCTCGGAGTCCATCCCGACAAGGTGTTCCCCGAACTCGCCCAGGCCTGATCGCACCCGCGACTCCCGCCTCCCATCGCCTCCCTTTCCCGATTCCCGGTTCCCCTCCCGACACGGCAGGGGAACCGCCTCACCCCTGCTTGCGGCCGTCCGAGGACCCAGGCGCCAACGCCTGGGCCAGGGCGCTCAACAGCTCCCTGGCCACAAACGGCTTTTGCAGGACCGAAAAAATCCCCATCCGCCCGGCCTCCTCCACGTCCGCAGGATCCAGATTCCCGCTGGCCAGAATGATGCGGGCCTCCGGCCGAAGCCGTAAAATCTCCCGGGACAACTCAAGCCCCGACATCCCGGGCATCGCCAGATCCGTGACCACCACGTCATACCGCCCGGGCTCGGACCGATAGGTCTCCAGGGCCTCCGCCGCCCCTTCCCGCGTCACGACCCGGTACCCCTCGCGTCCCAGACAACGCTCCGCCAGTCGCACCAGCGATTTCTCGTCATCGACGTACAGCACGCACGCGCCCTCCACCGGGCGCGGACTCAGGGCCGGCGAAGCCGGCGACTCGGGCTTGGGCCGGAGCGCCACCGTGGTCGGCAGGAAAACGGCGAAGCAAGCCCCACGCCCCGGTTCACTTTGCACGGTCACCGCGCCGCCGTGGGATTTCACCACGGCATGGACGACCGACAACCCGAGTCCCGTGCCCTGCCCCGGCCCCTTGGTGGTGAAGAACGGATCAAAAATGCGGGGCAGCACCTCCGCCGAAATGCCCTTCCCGTTGTCGGCAACCTCCATGCGGGCATAAATGCCCGCCGGCAACCCTCCCGCACGCCGCCCCCCCTCCCCGTCGATCTCCACCCGGCTCAACCGGATCTCAATGCGACCGGACCGACCCGCACACGCATGCCAGGCGTTGGTCCCGAGATTGACCAGCACCTGATGCAACTGGGAGGCATCCGCCAGCACCGGCGGAACCTCCCGCTCCTCGATCACCGCAATCTCCACCCCCGCCGGAAGCGTGGGCCGCATCAGCTTCACCACCTCGGCCACCAACCCGGGCAACTCCACCACCTCGAAGCGCTGCTCCTGCGGACGGCTGAACGCCAGAATCCGCTGCACCAGATCCCGCGCCCTCAACCCCGACCTCTGGATCTCATCCAACCCCTCCCGCACCGGATGCCCCTCCGACAACTCGATCTTCGACATCTCCACGTTGCCCAGGATCGCCATCAGGATGTTGTTGAAATCATGGGCAATGCCCCCCGCCAAAGTGCCAATAGCCTCGAGTTTCTGCGACTGCCGGACCTGCTCCTCCCACCCCTCACGCTCCAACTCCATCAACCGCCGTCGAGTGATGTCCGCCGTAATGCCAATCAGGCGCCGGCTGCCGCCTTCCCCACAGACAAAGGCCTTCACCTCCACCCATCGGTCCGCACCCGCGCCCCCGGGCGACACCACCCGATGCACCCGGTCCAAGGCCATCGCCTGACCGGTGACAATGTTCTCAAACGCCAATTGGATCGCCACCGCCTCCGAATCAGGCGCCAGACGCCACAGGTTCTCCACCGGCCCCGAAAGCTCCCCCACTGGCCTTCCATAAACCGCATCCGCCTCCGGCGAAGCCTCCAGGCGTCCCCGCCCCAGATCCACCTCCCACGACCCGATCCCCGCCACCTCCATGGCCAGTCGAAGGCGCTGCTCGTTCTCCCGACGGGTCTGCTCCGCCTCCATCCGCGCAATCGCCGCCCCACAATGCGCCGCCAGCATCTGCAACTGATCGAGATCGTCACCCCCGTACCGCCGACGCGGCCGGCTCTGCACCGACACCAATCCCACCACCGCCCCTTCCCAATGAATCGGCACCGCCATCCACGATGCCACGGTCAGGTCCGCCGTCTCCGGAGCCCAGGGAGGTTGCGTCGGAAGCCCCAACACCGGCTCCCGACGCCGAATCAAAAGGGATTGCCCCCCCAGGACCGGAACAAGCGACGGCGGAAGGGGCCCCGCGACGGCATCGCCCCGCACCGCCACCGGGATCACTTCGCCATCCGCCCTGGCCCAGGCCGCAAATCGGATTTTTCCCAGGCGATCAACCAGCACCACGGCAAACCCATCGCAGGCAAACAAATCCCGGCAGCAGGCGGCCACCCGGCGCGCCATCGACTCCGGCTCCAACGCCGCAGTCAACTCCGTCGCCAGACGACGCAGCGCCTCCTGGGTCCGCAACTGCCGCTCCCGGCGAGCATTCGCTCCCCGAAAAGCAACCGCCGCCAGCCCCGCCAACCCCATGCCCAGCGCCACCCGAAACCCCACCGTCTGCCAGAAAAACGGCTCCACCACAAAGGCCAGTCGCGCCCCCTCCCGATTCCATACCCCATCACTCCCCGCCGCCTGAACCCACAACTCATGCCGCCCCGGCGGAAACTCGAAAAACGCCACCTCCCGGTCATGACCCACATCCTGCCAAGGCGCCCCATCCCCAACCAACCGAACCCGGAACCGATGCCTCTCAGGCGCCGCAAAATCGAGGGCCGTAAACCCAAACTGGACCTGACGAATGCCCGCCGGGAGGACCGGATCCCCCTGCAATCCGTCCAGCGATACTTCCACCGGCTGACGCGCCCCGCGCGGAACATAACGCACCGACTCCACCCGCACCGGGGGCGGCCGATCCCGGAATTCCAACGTCGAAGGATCCACCATCGCCGCCCCGCGGACCAAGGCGAACCACAGCCGCCCGTGTCGATCCTTTGTCACCGTCGGTTGCGTCCCCGCCGGAAAATCAAGCGCCCTCAACCCATCACTCTCGCTGAACCAATGAACCGACAATTCCTCCGTTCCACCCGCCGCCCGCCACAGGTTGGCCGTGTCGGCCCGCACCACCCGCCTCCCGCTTCCAAACCACAGCCACCCCGCATCATCCAGAATCAGCGAAAGCGCCGAATCCGCAGGCAAACCCGTCGCCGCCAAAACCTGCCGCAGCTCCCGGCCATCGTAGCCGAACAACCCGTGCGCATGCGTCCCAATCCAAATCCTCCCACTCCGCTCGGTCACCAGTCCGGAAACCCGAACGCCCGCCGGCAATTCCAGCCACCGCTCCGCACCCCGACCCTCCCGCCATTCCCAGACCTGGTTCTCCCTCACCAACAGCACGACCCCATCCGGCCGCTCCCCAAAATAAGTCGGCGCCTCCCACTCCCTCGCCCCAGGCATCGGAACCTCCCGCAGCCGCCCCCCCTCCAAACACGCCACCCGGCTTCCCCCGCCAATCCAGAGGCGCCCACGCCCATCCTGAAACAGGGTGCTCACCGTGCTGTTGGTCGGAAAGAGCTCCTCACCCACGCGCTCAACCACCCCCCCTTTCCACCGCCCCACCACCGAGGCATAACCCCCCACCAGCACGCCCCCCTCCCGGTCCCGCAGCAGGGCCCGGATCCTCCGGCTCATCATGGAAACCTCCTTCAAGGGCTGCGTCTGCCGGCCGTCAAATACCCGGATGCCAGCCCCGTACGACCCCAGCAAAACCCGGCCGTCCTCCAGCGTCTCAATGCTCTGCGTCACCCGGTCCGCCAATCCCTCCCACTCTCCAAGATACCGGAACTGGGGCCGCCGAAGGCACGCCACCCCACCCACCCCGCTGCCAATCCACATCCCCCCGGCATCATCCTCAAACACAGCCCGCGCCCCCCCGTCATGCGCCAGACCATCCGCCCGACGCAAATGCTTCACCTCGCCCCGCGTTCCCACCCGGTAAACCCCGGACCCGATCGCTGGGAGCCATAAATTCTCCTTCGAATCCTCCATCGACTGCCAGAACGGCTCCACCGGCGACTTCAAATCCAAACGCCCCACCTGTTCCCCCCCTCGAAACCGAAACACCGTGCCCCGCCCAAAAATCAACGCCGTCCCGTCCCGGGATTGCCCCGCCCCGGCCCAGCGCAGGTCGAGGTCGGCGCCCTCCGAAAACGAAAGCCGCTCCCAACGATTCCCGACGTACCGCCCCGCAAAGCCACCCCGCACCACGTACAAACCTCCCTGATCATCCATCGCCACCCAACTTCCCCCCGTCCCCTCCGGAACCGGCGCCAGTTCCTGAAAACGATCCTTCTCAAACCGGTAAACCTGCCCCCCGAACCGAGAAATCGCCACCCCATGCCCCACCCGCCCGGCGTAACTCCGCGCATACTCCCCCGCCACCTGCCAGCCATCCGCCACCCCCCAACGACGCCACCGACCGCCCTCCAAGGAAACCAACCCGGAAAATGTGCTCAGCCAGATCCGGTTCTCCGGATCCCGATGCAGGTTCACAATCCCCTCCGTCCCAAGCTCAGGCAGATCCTTCGGCGCAAAACGCCGCAACTGGCTCCCATTGAACCGCGTCAACCCCCGGAAGGTCCCCAACCACAACGCCCCGTCCGGCCCCTGCACCACTCCACTGCACGAATTCTCCGGCATCCCCTCCTCCAGCCCCAGAACGGTCGACTGGTACTCGGCATTAAACGGAACGGAAACAGACTTCGCCTCGGCCCGGCGGACCGCCAAAAGCACCAGCAACCCCAACACCACGGCCAAAAAGCCCAGCGACACCCCCCCCACACCCCCGACCCCCCCCCCCCCCCCC
>CAYZAE010000096.1:17997-25741 GCA_964476125.1 uncultured Verrucomicrobiota bacterium
CAGCACCACCACCAACAACACCAACACCAACACCCGCCTCGGCAAACCCAGCGACACACCTCCGGATCCCCTCCCGGCCCTCCCCCAGCAAGCAACCCGGCTCAACCCACCGTCGCCGCCAGCCCCCAGCCTTGAACACGCGAACTCCATGTTGCTTGCTCCCCCAACCCAACACCCGCGCCCCCTCGGAACACAAGACCCGACCCGAAGTCCACTCCCCATCCACATCCCGCGGCCCAAAGAGCCGCTTTGACACCGATTTTGAATTTGCCCACCTTCCCGCCGTCAAACGCCAGGCCCGGAACCGAACCTAACGACCGATTCATCCACCCATGACCATGAAGCCATTGCTCGCCGCCCTCCTCTCCCTCGCCACCCTCGGCTCCTTCGCGGCCGATAAAATCGACGTCAGCAAAATCCCGCCCGCAGCCACGAAGGAAGGCGTCACCTTCGCCAAGGATATCAAGCCGCTCTTCGAAAAGGGCTGCGTGAAATGCCACGGCGCCGAAAAGCAGAAGGGCAAACTGCGCCTCGACACCCTCGAAGCCACCCTCAAGGGCGGCGAAAACGGTGAATCCATCAAAAAGGGCAAGAGCGCCGAAAGCCCCCTCGTCCACTCCATCGCCCGTCTCGACGAAGACTCCGCCATGCCGCCCGACGGCAAGGGCGATCCCTTCACCAAGGAACAAATCGGACTCGTCCGCGCCTGGATCGATCAGGGCGCCAAGTAAGAATCGTTTCGCGAGTTGCCACGGGCCCCTTCCACGGGCTAAACCGGGGGGCCGATGTTGGCAACCACACTCGCCTGGCTCGCTCTGCTCGGCGGAGCCTTGATGGTGTGGCAATGGCGCGCCGCCGCCCGCTTTCCCCTCGACACCCGAACCCCCACCCCTCCCTCCCCAACCCCTCCCTCAGTCTCGCTTCTCAAACCCGTCAAAGGCGCCGACGAAGGAACCGCCCAAGCCCTCGATACCTGGCTCACCCAACGCTACCCAGGTCACCTGGAAGCCCTCTTCGGCGTCGAATGCACCCAGGACCCCGGCGTCCCCGTCATCCGCAACCTGCTCGCAGCCCGCCCCTCCACCCAGGCCCGCCTGGTCGAATGCCCGGAACGGATCGGACTCAACCGCAAGGTCAGCAACCTCGCCCAGATGGCCCGCGCCGCCGGCGGCGAAATCCTCATTCTCAGCGACGCCGATGTCGCCGCTCCCCCGGACTTGGTGGAGCAACTGACCCTGCCCTTCAGCGACCCAACCGTCGGCCTCGTGCATTGTCTCTACCGGTTCGCTGACGCCCCGAATCTCGCCACCCGGCTCGAAGCGTTTGCCGTGAATGCCGACTTCTGGAGCCAGGTGCTCCAGAACCAGACCCTCAAACCCCTCGATTACGCCCTCGGCGCCGTCATCGCGGTCCGCCGCAGCGATCTCGATGCCATCGGCGGATTCACCGAAATCGTGGATCATCTCGCCGATGACAACCGACTGGGTCGACTGATCGTTGGCCTGGGCAAACGGACCCATCTCTGCCCGGTGGTCGTCGACTGCCGGGTGGCCGCCTCCGACTGGCTCTCGGTCTGGCGCCATCAGCTGCGTTGGGCCGTCACCATCCGCGTCTGCCAGGGATTGCCCTATTTCCTCAGCATCCTGGCCAATGGCACGTTCTGGGCCCTGCTCTGGCTCGTCCTCAGCCGGACCACGGTCGCGATCACCCTGGGACTGGCCCTGATCGCTTTCCGCATCGTTCAGGGCCTCGCCCTCGAAGCCCGGTTCACCCAACGCCCCCTGGCTTGGTCCAAAGCCTGGATGGTCCCCCTCAAGGACCTCCTCCAGGTGGTTCTCTGGGGCTCCGCCTTCCTCCATCGTCACGTCGTCTGGCGCGGCATCCGGTTCCGCGTCCTCCGCGACGGCCGTCTCGAACCCGCCTGAACGGCGCGGGTCATGCCGCTGTCCTACAGTTCGTCCGCAGTCCCAAGGGCCGCGCACTGGATTCCCCGAAAACCGATTGCTACCGTCCACCAACAAATATCATGGGTGAGAAATCGCAGAGCGAAATGCCCCGTCAGATCCGCGAATCCTTCGAACGCGGCATGGCGGCCTATCAGAAAAACAACTGGGACTACGCCATCACGCTCTTCACCGACACCCTGCGCAAGGAACCCGCCTTCTTTGAATGCCGCCAGGCTCTCCGCGCCGCCCAGTTCCGCCGCGGCGGCGGCGGCAGCGGTTCGGGAGGGCTCTTCAAACGCCTGATGGGCCACGCCTCCCCCTCCCTCGCCAAAGGCCAGCTCGCCCTCCGCTCCAACCCCTCCGAAACCCTTCATTGCGCGGAATTGGTCCTCAACGACGATCCCAAGAACTGCCCCGCCCACGAACTGCTCGCCAAGGCCGCCCTCGTCCTCGACCTGCCCCAAACCGCCGTTCTCTCCCTCGAAATCGTCTTCAAAAACAACCCCGGCGACCGCGACGCCGCCCTCCGCCTCGCCGAAGCCTGCATCGCCGCCGGCCAGGCCCAGCGCGCCGACCGCATCTACGCCGACCTCCTCGCCGCCAACCCCGCCGATGCCGAGGTCGCCCGCGCCTACAAGGACCTCGGCGCCCGCCGCACGCTCCACGAAAAGGGGTATGCCAACCTCGAATCCGGCACCGGCTCCTACCGCGACGTGCTCAAGGACAAGGAGGAAGCCGTCACCCTCGAACAGGAAAACCGACAGGTCCGAACCGGTGACTCCGCCGAACGCCTTCTCGCCGAATACCGTTCCCGCGCGGAACGCGAACCCGGCAACGTGAAACCCCTCCGCGACATCGCCGAACTTCTGATCCAGAAGAACGACTTCGACGGCGCCCTTCAGGCCCTCGAACGCATCATCGCCGTCGAAGGCAAAAACGATCCCTCGCTGGAAAAACTCATCGCCGACACCCGGCTCCGCCAGATCGACCACCGCATCGCCGCCCTCGACCCCGCGGATCCCGACCTGGCCGCCCACAAGGCAAAACTCGAAACCGAACGCAGCGAATTCCAACTCACGGAATGCCGCGCGCGCATGGAGAAATACCCCAGCGACCTCGCCATCCGGTTCGAACTGGGCGAACTGCTGTTCAAGGCCGGCCGCATCACCGAGGCCATCCAGGAACTGCAAAAGGCCCAGAACCACCCCAACCGCCGCATCCCCGCCCTCGGGCTCCTCGCCAAATGCTTCGCCCGCCGCGGCATGCACGACATCGCCTCCCGCACCCTCCAGAACGCCATCCGCGAAAAACCCGTCTTCGATGACGAAAAAAAGGACCTGGTCTACGAACTCGGGGACGTGCTCGAAAAATCAGGCAAAGCCAACGACGCCGTCGAACAGTTCAAACTGATCTACGAAATCGACATCGGCTTCCGCGATGTCGCCGATCGCGTCGACCGCTTCTACGCCAGCAAACAGGCCTGATCCACCGTCGAATCCTGCCCGCGCCCACCGGCCTGCACCCGGTGAAGGGATTAACGGTCGCGCTTCAGCAGGTACTCGGCCATCGCCTGAAGGGCCTCCGCACGCCTGCCCAACGGCTTCAGGGCGTCGAACGCACTCCGCGTCAGGCGCTCCGCGATCTTCCGGGATTTCTCCAAACCCACGATCGCCGGATACGTCGCCTTCTCCGCCTCCACATCCTTCCCCGCCGTCTTGCCCAGGGTCTCGCTGCTCTGCGTCACGTCCAGAATGTCGTCGATGACCTGGAACGCCAGACCCACGTGATACCCGAAATCACTCAACGCCTCGAGCTGGCGCGGACTGCACCCCACCGCCATGCCACCCAACCGCGCCGAACATCGCAGCAGCGCGGAAGTCTTCCGCTCGTGGATGTACCGCAGCTGCGCCACCGACAGCTTCTTCCCCTCACCCTCCAGATCCGCCACCTGCCCCGCGATGAGTTGCAGGGATCCGGACGCCTCCGCGAGTTCGCGGACCTGGACCGCAACCGGGTAACGCGACGAAGCCGGGGCCTGCGCCACGATCTCAAACGCGGAGGTCAGCAGGGCGTCCCCCGCCAACACCGCGATCCCCTCCCCGAACACCTTGTGGTTCGTGGGTTTGCCCCGACGGAAATCATCGTTGTCCATGGCCGGCAGATCGTCGTGGATCAACGAATAGGTGTGGATGCACTCCACCGCACACGCCGCCGCCATCGCCTGCTCCGCCTCCCCGCCACACGCCTCCGCCGAAGCCAGCGCCAAAGCCGGCCGGATCCGCTTCCCCCCGGCAAAGAGACTGTACCGCATCGCCTTGTGGATCGTCGGCGGCTTCATCGAGGCCTTCGGCAGAAATCGATCGAGGGCCGCGTTGACGGCCTCCGTCCTGGACCGCAGATAACGGTCGAGATCGAAGACCGGGAGCTGAGAGGGGGTTCCCGGAGTGTTTCGAGGTGCCATGCGCGCGGTCCTTCTAGGGATCCCGGGCCGCACCCGGCAAGCGGTTAATGGCCAGCCCAACCCCGAAAATCCCCAGGCCAACCCCCATTTCCAGATGCCTGCGGCCAGGTCCCGTCCCTTGACACCCCCCGAACCCGACAGAATAGTCCGCGAAAAATGGCTTCCGATTCGTTTTGGGAGAAAGCAGAGGAGCCCCCTTCGGCAGGCACTCCCCCGCACCTCACACCCTTGAAGCGCTTTCAATCCGCCGGACGCGGCCCCTGGCATCAAGTCTCCGACACCGACTGGAACGACTGGCGCTGGCAGCTCAAGAACCGGATCACCAACCTCGAACAACTGGAACATCTGCTCCCGCGCCTCACCGCAGGCGAACGGGCCGGTGCCATCCTCGCCCGCTCCAAGCTGGCGATGGCCATCCCCCCCTACTTCTTCAACCTCATCGACCCCAACGACCCCGACTGCCCCATCCGCCGTCAGGTCGTCCCCCGCGTCGATGAAACCAACGTCGCCCCCTGGGAAATGGCCGACCCCTGCGGCGAAGACTCCCACTCCCCCGTCCCAGGTCTCGTGCATCGTTACCCGGACCGGGTGCTGTTCCTCGTCACCGACCGCTGCGCCGCCTACTGCCGTTACTGCACCCGGTCCCGGCTGGTCAGCAACGCCACCGGCTACGATTTCCATCCCGACTTCGACCGACAGCTGGCCTACATCGC
Organism: uncultured Verrucomicrobiota bacterium; assembly: GCA_964476125.1. Classification (GTDB taxonomy): domain Bacteria; phylum Verrucomicrobiota; class Verrucomicrobiia; order Limisphaerales; family CAIMTB01; genus CAIMTB01. Next base: position 23,118 of record CAYZAE010000096.1, read on the forward strand.
CGCCCACCCCGAAATCCGGGACGTCCTGCTCAGCGGCGGCGATCCGCTGCTCTTCTCCGACGAAAAACTCGAGTACCTGCTCTCCCGCCTCCGCGCCATCCCACACATCGAGTTCCTGCGCATCGGAACCCGCATCCCGATCTTCCTCCCCCAGCGAATCACCCCGGAGCTCTGCAACATGCTCCGGCAATTCCATCCGCTGTTCATCAGCATCCACTCCAATCACCCACGCGAACTGACCACCGAAAGCCGCGACGCCCTCGGCCGACTCGCCGACGCCGGCATCCCCCTCGGCAACCAGTCCGTCCTGCTCCGTGACGTGAACGACGATCTCGAGGTCATGAAACTCCACGTCCAGAAGCTCCTCCGCTGCCGCGTCCGACCCTACTACGTGTACCAGTGCGACCTGATCGCCGGCTCCGCCCACCTGCGCGCCAGCGTCCGCCAGGGACTCAAGATCATGGAGGGACTGCGCGGACACACCACCGGCTACGCCGTCCCCACCTACGTCATTGATGCCCCGGGCGGCGGCGGCAAGGTCCCCATCAACCCGGAATACGTGCTCAGCCACAACCGCGACCGGGTCGTCATCCGCAACTTCGAAGGGCGCGTCTTTGAATATCCCGAGGACGAAAACGGCACCCCGCTCGTGACCACGCCGCCCATCGCCTCGCATTCCCTCGCCACGCCCGACGCGCTCTGAGGGCGTACGCCGCCCCCCCAGCCACAACCCCATGAAGACGGCTCGGCGGTCCAATACCCGGGAGACCGCCGACGCGCTCCGACAGCGCTCCGGTCGGATCATTGACACGCTCCGCGCCACCTACCCGGACGCCCACTGCGAACTGGATTTCACCACACCCCTCGAACTGCTGATCGCCACCATCCTCTCCGCCCAATGCTCGGATAAACAGGTGAACCGCGTCACCGCCTCGCTCTTCCAAACCTACCGGTCCGCCGCCGACTTCGCCCACGCCCCGCTCCCGGACCTCGAATCCGCCATCCGCCGCATCGGCCTTTTCCGGAACAAGGCCCGCAACATCCAGGCCGCCTGCCAGCAACTCGTCACCCACCACGGCGGACAGGTTCCCAACTCCCTCGAAGCCCTCGTCCAACTGCCCGGCGTCGGTCGCAAGACCGCCAATGTCGTCCTCGGCACCGCCTTCCACATCGCCTCCGGGATCGTCGTCGATACCCATGTCGCACGGCTGTCCCGCCGACTCGCCCTCACGAGGGAAGAGGACCCGGTCAAAATCGAAACCGCCCTCTCCCGGATCGTGCCAACCGAACACTGGACCCAGTTCAGTCACTGGCTGATCTGGCATGGTCGACGTCGTTGCAGCGCCCGTTCCCCCGGATGCGACGGATGCGAGATCCGCGCTGAATGCCCGTCGCGCGACACGCATTCCCCGGCCACGGCCTCCCGCCGGACACCCCGCTCGCGTCCAGCTCCCAACGCCCCGAACACCCCCCACGCCCCTTGACCGCCCCCCTGCTCGTCCTGAATTCAGGTCCCTGCGAAGCCGCCTTCAACATGGCGTTCGACGAGGCGCTCCTCACCACCGCCTCCTCCCGCAGCCACGCAACGCTGCGCTTCTACGGCTGGACGGAACGGGCCGCCACCTTCGGCTATTTTCAGAAGTTCACCGAAATCGAAGCCATCACCCGGCTGCGCCCTCTGATCCGACGTCCCACCGGCGGCGGGCTCGTGCCCCACGATCGGGATTGGACCTATAGCCTCGCCGTCCCCCCGGACACCGCCTGGTACCAGCTTTCAGCCATCGAAAGCTACCGGACGATGCACGCCTGGGTCGTGGAATCCTTCGCCCGGCTGGGTGCCGTCCTGGAACTCGCCGACTGCTGCCGGAAAGTGGCCCCCGGCCAATGCTTCCAGGGATGGGAGAAATTCGACGTGCTGGGGTCGGGCCGGAAGATTGGCGGCGCCGCCCAACGCCGGAACAAACTCGGTCTGCTGATCCAAGGCTCGCTCCAACCCCCACCCCAGCTCGAATCACGAAGAGGGGATTGGGAGGAGGCCATGCGAAGCACCGCCCCTGCCGGTTTTTTCAGCGAAACTCGGGGACTCGCCCCCGACAGCGAATTGCTCGATCTCGCCGCAGACCTCGCCCGCCGCCGCTATCGCGATCCAGCCTACAACACGTCGCGCTAAGCAGCCGAAGCACGCAACCTGTCCGGCAGACCGCCGTGTCGAACGAAGCTGTTGGTAGAGGTTGTCGCGCTGCGACAACCCCGCCCGCGTTGAGCGGGCGTTAGCCTTTCGGGGTTGCGCTCTGGCGATGTCGCTGCGCCGCTGAACGCGGCGCTACTCGTCGCAGCGCGACGAGTCTGGAGTTTGGCCATTTTCGTGAATCACGCGGAAGTCGCGGAGCGACGGGACGATGGTAGCCAGGGGCTTCAGCCCCTGGACCCGGTGCGAGTTTCGGGTGCGTCGCGGCGCGACGCCGGAATCGTTTGCCTGCAATTCCTCATGAACCCTTCGATTCGCCTAGACCTCCCTTGAAGGTCGTACGTCGCTCCAGACTCGTCGCAGCGCGACGAGTTCCACCCACCACAAACCCGGAATGCACCGGGAAAGCCGGCTCAGTCAGTTTTGGTCTTGGACT
>CAYZAE010000097.1:0-13946 GCA_964476125.1 uncultured Verrucomicrobiota bacterium
CCGCTCCCCCGCACCCCCCAGGCCATCCCCCCCCCCCCCCCCCCCCTCCCCACTCCCCACTCCCCACTCCCCCCTCCCCCCTCCCCACTCCCCACCTCGGCGAAGCCGAGCTTGCTCCGGGACGGTCAACCCGGTAGCCAGTGCCGTCCCCATGACCGACCTGACGCCCCCGATTCTCCTGGCCGCCGCCAGCCGCTGGCCGTTCGTCGTGCTGCTGGTCAGCGTGGTGTTCATCATCCTGGCGATCACCAAGCTGCGGCTCCACGCCTTCATGGCCCTGATCTTCGCAGCGTTCCTCGCAGGGTTCATGTCGGAACCCTTCGGCCCGGCGATCCTCGACAAACTGCCCAAGGCCGCGCGCGCCGCCGCCGAAGGCAATCAATGGCTGGCGACCGTGGAGCTCACCATGGTCGAGTTCGGCAACACCGCCGCCGCGATCTCCATCTCCATCGGCCTGGCCGCCATTATCGGCATGGCCCTCATGGAAAGCGGCGCCGCGGACAAGGTGGTCCGCCGGTTCCTGGCCTTCTTCGGCGAAAAACGTGCCGGCGCCGCGCTGCTCTGGAGCACCTACATCCTCTCCATCCCGATCTTCTTCGACACCATGTTCATGCTCATGGTGCCCCTGGCCCGCGCCCTCCGGCTTCGCACCGGCAAGGATTACACGCTCTACATCCTCTGCATCTGCGCCGCCGGGGTAGTCACGCATTCGATGGCCGTTCCCCACCCCGGCCCCCTGGCCATGGCCGACAGCCTCAAGGTGGATGTCGGGCTCTCCATGATCTGGGGCATCGTCGCCGGCGTGCCCGCCGTGATCGCGGGTTACTTCGTCGCCCGCCGCATCAACCGCAACCTGGTGGTGCCCCTGCGCGAAACCCGCGGCACCACGCTCTCGGATCTGGAAGGGATCTCGAAGAAGTCCGAGGCCGAACTGCCCGGTTTCCTGGCCTCCATTCTCCCGGTGGTGTTGCCGATCCTGCTCATCAGTCTGGCCTCGTTCTTCGGCATGGTCCGCGGCTCCTTTCCCTCAGTAGTGAATGCGCTCGGCGGACCCGAGGGCTTCGCGTCGGTGCATCGCTGGATCGCCTTCGCAGGCAACAAAAACATCGCGCTCTTCGTGGGTGCGGGCATTTCGCTCTGGGTTCTCGCCCGCCAGCGCGGCTTCGGGTTCCACAAAATTGAGGAACTGATCGGGCCTCCCATCGAAACCGCCGGGGTGATCATCCTGATCACCAGCGCCGGCGGGGCGTTCGGTCTGATGCTGCGGAACGCCGGGGTGGGCGACGCCATCAAAGCCGTCGCCGACGGCTCCGCCGTGAATCTGATCGTGCTGTCCTGGCTGGTCGCCGCCGTCATCCGCATCGCCCAGGGATCAGCCACGGTCGCCATGCTGACCACGGCCGCGATGATCTATCCCATGATGGATCCCGCCTCCGGCGCGTCGCTCGGGTTCAATCCGATGTACATCTTCCTCGCCATCGGGTTCGGGGCGTTCTGCTGTTCCTGGATGAACGACAGCGGATTCTGGGTGGTCTCGCGGCTGAGCGGCATGACCGAAACGGAAACGCTCCGAAGCTGGACGGTGCTGCTGACCGTCACCTCCTTCGCTGGTCTCGTCGTGACCCTCATCGGCTCGAAGATCCTGCCCTTCTGACGGCTGCGGACCGGTTCATTGCCTGCCCGATCGGGGCTGGGAGGCTGTCGGAGAACCCCGACGGACCCTCAGGCCACGATGCCCCGGATGATTTCGGCGTCCACCACACCGGTGAGTTTGTGGTTCAGGCCCCCGTAGAAGTAGGTGAGCCGCTGGGGATCGAGTCCCATGAGATGGAGCAGGGTGGCGTGCAGATCCCGAAGATGATGCGGGTGAACCGCGGCCCCTTCCCCGAGTTCATCCGTCTCCCCGTAACTCGTCCCCGCCTTCACACCGCCCCCCGCCAGCCAGTACGTGAACCCCTTCGGATTATGGTCGCGCCCCCCCGGCTTGCCGCCGGTGTTGAAGGTCTCCGACACCGGCATCCGCCCGAACTCACCGCCCCAGACGACCAGGGTCTCCTCGAGCAACCCGCGGCGTTCGAGATCCGTCAGCAAGGCGGCGATGGGCCGGTCCACTTCCGGGCAGTGCAGCTTGAGGTTCTCCTCGATGCCGTGGTGTCCGTCCCAGGTGTTCTGGCCCCCGGCACCGCCGCCGCCGGAGTAAATCTGGACGAACCGCACCCCCCGCTCGACCAGGCGGCGGGCGGTGAGGCACTGACGTCCGAAGGGTGCCGGCCCCTGGGCCAGCGCATGCCAGTCCGGTTTCGGTTCGTTGATGCCGTACATCTCCAGCGTGGCCGGATCCTCGCGTGACAGGTCCAGGGCCTCGGGGGCCGTCGATTGGAGGCGGAAGGCGAGTTCGTAACTGGAGATCCGGGCCGCGAGTTCCGAGTACCCGGGACGGTCCTTGAGATGCTCCGCGTTGAGCGAATTGACGAACTCGATCTCGCGTCGCTGCGCCTCGCTCGTCCGGCCCGCGGGCGGATGCAGGTTCAGGATCGGCTCGCCGGCGGTCCGCAGCACGGTGCCCTGATGCACGGCGGGCATGAAGCCGCTCGACCAGTTCGGGGCGCCCGTGGTGGGACCGCCCCGGGGATCCAGCATGACCACGTACCCGGGCAGGTTCCGGTTCATCGAACCCAACCCGTAGTTCATCCAGGCTCCGATCGAGGGATGCCCCTGGAGGATCCGGCCGCTGTTCATCTGCAGCACCGCACTGCCGTGCGCGAAGGAATCGCTGTAGAGCGATTTCACGAACGCCAGCTTGTCCATGTGCCGGGACAGATGCGGCAGCGCGTCCGAACACCAGAGACCGGAAACCCCGTGCTGACGGAAAGTCCGCCGGCTCGCCTGCAACACCGCCTTGGTCTTGGTCTTCCGCCGGAACTCGTTGTCGATGGTCTGGCCGTCCCGCTTCTGCAATTCGGGTTTGTAATCGAACAAATCGAGCTGCGACGGCCCGCCGAACATGAAGAGGAAAATCACCGACTTCGCCTTCACCGGGCGATGCGGCGGTTTGGCCGACAACGGATCGCCGGGCTCCGGCAACGTCGGCAGCCCCGCTGCCCGCGCGCGCGACCCAAAAAAGCCGTCCGCATCCAGCAAGGAGGTCAGGGCCACGCCGGCAAACCCGGCTCCCATGTCCCAAAGAAAGCTCCGACGCGATGTCCCGAGGTGATCTTCCGGATTCATGGGTTGGGTTCAGTCCACGTAGATCGTCTCACTCGCGTTCAACACCGCCCGGCAGAAGGCCACGAAAGCGGCGTCGCCGGTCTTCCCGTTGTCCTTCGCGCCCGTCTCGGCGATGAATTTTTCCGCCAGCGCCAATTCCTTCGTCGAAGGACTCCGCTGCCAGGCCAGTCGCAGCGCCCGCGTCACCCGCGCGGGGGTTGATTCGCCGGCCTCCAAGCGCGTGCGCGCGGCCAGGGCTTCGGCCATGCGTTGAACGAAGTCGTCGTTCATCAACATCAGACCCTGCGGCGCCGTGGTGGTCACCGGCCTCGTCCCCGTGCCCGAGGCGCTGTTGGCAAAATCGAAGCACTCCAGCAATGGGATCTTGAGCGCCCGCTTGACCACCAGGTACACGCTGCGGCGGTTCTGTTCCTCCAGGGGACTGTCCTGCCATCCCTTGCCGGACGAATCCTGGGTGCCGTGAACCTCCTTCGGCAGGCTCGGAAAGACGCTCGGACCGCCGGCTTTCGAGTTCAACCGTCCGGCCACCGCCAGGATCGTGTCGCGGATGGCCTCCGCCTCCAACCGCCGCAGGTTCTGGCGCCAGAACAGGGAATTCCCCTCGTCCACCGCCAGCGCCTCGCGATTCGTGGAACGGGACGACATCCGGTAGGCGCGACTGGTCAGGATCAGGCGATGCATGCGCTTGAGCCGCCAACCGCCCTCCACCAATTCCCAAGCCAGATAATCGAGCAGCGCGCGGTTCGACGGCGGGAGACCGGTCAGCCCGAAATCATCCGGAGTGCCCACCAGACCCGCCCCGAAGTGGTGCTGCCACAACCGGTTCACCGCCACGCGCGCCGTGAGCGGGTTCCGGGCGTCCGCCACCCAGTCCGCCAGGACGCGTCGACGCCCCGTGGTGGAAGCGTCCTTGCCCCGCTCCGGAAGGGCCGGTGGCGTGATGCCAAACACTGCCGGGAACGCCGGTCGAACCTCGTCCCTCGGTGAATGGACGTCCCCGCGGTACAGGACATGCGTCGGCTTGGGCGTTGGCCCCTTCTCGGCCACCGAAAGGGCGTAATCGAAGGGCGGTCGTTCGTCCCGAATCCGGCGAATCTCGTCCTCGAACCTCTTCTTCGTTTCCGGATCGCTGGCGGCCTTGAGTCGGGCATCGGCCTCCGCGACCCGCGATTTGCGGGCGTTTTCCCAGGATTTAAGTGCCTGCTCCGACGCCAGTGGCCGCTCGATCCGGCCCGTGCCCCGTCCACCCCCACCCTCGTGATGCTGGCCATAGGGATCGATGCTCCGCACAAAGCTGAGCAGGGAGTAATAATCCGCCTGGCTGACGGGATCGAACTTGTGATCGTGACACCTGGCACACCCGACGGTCAGCCCGAGAAACGCGGTGCCGGTGGTGACCATGATGTCGTCGAGGTCATCGAACTCCGCCTGGAGGGTGCTGTCCGGTTCATCGTCCCAGACGTGGAGCCGGTAGAATCCGGTGGCCACGATGGCATCGCGCCATTCGGGGCTGCCGGCCGGGAGCCCCTCCGCCAGTTCGTCCCCGGCGATTTGTTCGCGCACGAACCGGTCGTAGGGCTTGTCCTCGTTCAGCGAGCGGATGACGTAGTCGCGATATCGCCAGGCGTTCGGTTTCGGACCGTCCCGCTCGTAGCCGTTGCTCTCCGCATACCGGACCAGATCCAGCCAGTGCCGGCCCCAGCGTTCCCCGTAGGCCGGCGATGCCAGCAACCCGGTCACCAGGGATTCCCAGGCCGCATCGCTCGGATCCCGCTCAAACGCCTCCACCACCTCCGGAGCCGGGGGCAACCCAAGCAGATCAAAGTACGCCCGCCGCACGAGTTCCCGCGGACTCGCCGACGAACTGAGCTCCAGCCCCTTCTCCCGCAACCGCTCCCCGAGAAAGGCGTCGATCGGATGGCCCTTCACCGACTTCGACCCCGCGCCGGACCCGGACCCGGCCTCGGGAATTGCCGGACGAACCACCGGTTGGAAAGCCCAGTAAGCCCGATCGGCGTCGGTCACCGTGAACGGCCGTGGACGAAGTGCCGGCGGCAGCTGCGCGAGAGCCATTCCCACTCCCAAGCCGCCGACCACCGACAGCACGGCAATCCCCATCCCGGCCCGAAACAAACGCGTCGCGGCAGGCACGATGGAAAAACTCCGGGACATGGTGACGACGATTGGAACGCCCCGGCCCCGCCAAGTCGAGACCGACAGCGCCCGCGATCCGAATCCCTTCCCCTGTCCCCCTCCCTTCCCGCCTTTCCTCCGCGCCTCTGCGCGATGCCTCTTCCCCAACGCCGGCCCGCCCCCGCACCCGGCCCTCGCCCCAGCCCCACGCCAGCCCACTTCCCTCGCCCCCTTCTTTCGCGCGCAGAGGCGCTGAGGCGCAGAGGAAGAAAAGACGGCTCAACTCCTCGGAGCCCAGGCCAGGCCCTGCAGGACGCGGTCCTCTCAATGCCACGCATCGAAATGAACCGGACTTTTGGAGCATGCCGACAGCATGCCAGAAAGTGGCCGGAGCGTCGGGCCTCCGCCCGACCTCCGGACTCAGGAATCCAACGATCCCGACCCCGCCGGGGTCGCACAAGGGAGTGGGAAGTGCGACACCCTTGTTCCCACCACAGAGAGCACAGGGAGCACAGAGGAAACACGATTGATTCCGATGAAGACAGGCTCGGTGCCACCGGATCATCCCAATGGTTTCACGAGTCCAAGGAACGAACTGGTGCCGTCTTCTCCCTACCCCCTCTGTGCTCTCTGTGTTCTCGGTGGTGAACCTCCCCGATTGGGACTCCGATCCGTGATCATTAGCGCAGTTCCGGGTATCGCTTCCCCGCCTTTCCTCCGCGCCTCTGCGCCTCTGCGCGATGCCTCTTCCCCAACGCCGGTCCGCCCCCGCACCCGGCCCTCGCCCCAGCCCCACGCCAGCACACTTCCCTCGCCCCCTTCTTTCGCGCGCAGAGGCGCTGAGGCGCAGAGGGGGAGTAAAAAACACGGAGAATCAAAGGCTCCCCGGATCGGCCATCTTCCTTCTCCCCACCCCCCACTCCCAACTCCCTTCGACCCACGACCCACGACCTACGACCTACGACCCACGACACACCTTCATCCCCCCGGCCACCAGTCATCGAGGCGACGCTGCAGGCGCCGCACGCGGCCCGGTTCCGCGGCGGAGCGGTCGTCCAATTCCAGGGGGTCCCGATCCAACCGGTACAACTCGGGCCGGGCCGTCGGCTCGTTCCAGGGTGCCGGGGCGATCAACTTCCAGTTCCCCTCCACCACCCAACGCCAGCGCAAACCGGCAGCCGGCCGCTCGAGATCCACCGCGTCATGGGTGAAACACTCCCCGAAAACCGCGCCCCGTCGTCGCACCGCCCGACGGTCGAGCAGGTCGACGCCGGGCAGGTCCGCGGCCGGTTCGATTCCCGCCAACCGCATCAACGTTGGGAAAATGTCCACGCTGCTGACCGGCGTTTCCTCCCGTCGCGGCGCGATGTGGCCCGGCCAACGGACCAGGATCGGCGTGCGCAACCCGCCGTCGTACGGCGACTGCTTCGAGCGGGGCGCGTAACGACCGGTGGCGGGATCGGTGATCCAGCCGTTGTCGGTGACGTAAACCACCACCGTGTTCGTGGACACCCCGCGCCGGTCGAGGTCATCCAGCAGTTCGCCGCAGGTCTCGTCGAACCACTCCACCATCCCCCAGTACTTCGCCACGGCCAGGGACGGCGCCCGGTCCCGGTACCGGCTCAGGAACCGCTCCGGTGGCGTGTGGGGATCGTGCGGCATCATCGGCGCGTACCAGACCATCCAGGGATGTCCGTCGCGAACCGCCTCGTCCACGAACTCCCGGATCGGCGCCAGAGTCTTCCGCCCGATTTCGAGTCCGACATCCCCGTGCCGACCACCCGTGCCTGGATCGCCGGCGGTCATTCCGTGGGTGAATCCACCCCGCGCATAACTCTCCAGCCACCATTTGCCCGACTGAAAACTGCGGTAACCCCGACTTCGCAGCGCGCCCGGCAGCGTCGGCCAGCGTTCCAGCAGCGTCGCCAACCGGTCACGCCCCTCCCGAAAGGCGGTGCTCCGATAGAATTGCCCCGCCGGCATGCCCTTCGGCCGCGGCGGATCATTGCAAACCACCCCGTGCTGGTGCGGGTAACGCCCGGTCACGATGGATGCGAGACTTGGACAGCAGAGACTCGACGGCACGTAACCGCGCGTGAAGCAGAGGGATTCCGAGGCCAATCGGTCCAGGCGCGGAGTGCGTACCGTCGGATGGCCCATGAACCCGTAATCGGTCCAGGCCTGGTCGTCCGAGATGATGAGCAGAAAATTGGGCGGCGCCGCATTGGCGGGGCGCGAGGCGAGAAGCGCCCAGCCCATCAGGACCGCGGCGAACCAGGCTCTCAACCACCGCCTCAGGTGCGAGGTTTCGACGCAGGTCCCGGCAGAATCGTTGGGCATAGGCTCGATTGGGGCCGGGCAGTGTCCATGTCCGGCCCTCTTCCGCGCGCCGCCTGTCATCGCCTGGGAAACAGGAATCCAATCACGCCTACTCCGACCACGATGACCGGACCGACATAGATCCACTGCACGCCCGAGGGCAGCCCGGGCTCGAGCACGGCCACGCTCGGATCCTTTGGATCATAATGAACGGGAACCTGTTTACCGACCGGGTACCGGCCGACCCACTGTCCGGCCATGCCACCCACGCGCAGGCCCCCCGCCGACACCTGATTCCCCCGGTATTCGGTCTGCTTAATCCGATAGGTGTACTCGATGTCCGGCTGCGGCTTCTCCTTCCGACCTCCCACCCGGCGCTGACGTTGCACCAATTCCGACTTCACAATGATCCCGTCCACCGACGGCCAGGAGGCGCTCTTCCGTGCGAGCGACAGATTCCGCTGGATGATCAGGAACGCCACCACTCCGAACGCGATGATGAACATCGCCTGGAGCCGGGTTAGGCCAGGCACTCGTTTCATGGATTGCTTTCCCGAAGCTGCTTCAGTCGAACCACCATGGCGGCGGTTCGTTCGGCCTGGACAGAAACCAGATTGTTGGTCTCCCCAGGATCCGACGAAAGGTCATACAACTGCCCGGCCGGATCCTGGCCGGTCTCGGTGGCCGTCGGCGCGTTGAACTTCGGGCCCTTGCCCGGTTCGATGTACTTCCAAGCCCCCTGCCGCAGGGACAACGCCCCCGCCTGCACCACCAACTCCGTCCGTCCGGTCCGTGAATCCCCCAGCAACGAAGGCATCACATCGACACTGTCCGGGCCGACTCCGGCCTCAAGCGGCTGCCCGGTCAGCGCGGCGAAACTGGCCAGGAAATCGATCTGACAGACCAGCGCGTCGCTCGTTCCGGGCCGGACACGACCCGGCCAGCGCACCAGGAACGGCACCCGGGTTCCGCCTTCGAACGCGCTGTACTTCCCGCCGCGCCACGGGCCCGCCGGACGGTGTGCCCCCAGTTTCGCCACCGCGTCGTCCCGGTAGCCGTCGTCCACCACCGGGCCGTTATCGCTGGTCACCATCACCAGCGTGTTCTCACGCAGGCCGAGGCGATCCAGCGTCCCGAGAATCCGGCCCACGGCCTCATCGAACTGAAGAATCACGTCCCCGCGCGGGCCCATCCCGGACTTTCCCGCGAACCGCGCTTGCGGCACCCGCGGCACATGAATGTCGTGCGTGGCAAAGTAGAGGAAGAAACGCCGGGCCCGATGCTTTTCGAGGAAAGCCACCGCCCGATCGGCGAAACGGTCGCCCATCTCCGCATCCACCCAGCGCGCTGCCCGACCGCCACTCATGTAACCGATCCGGCTGATGCCATCGACGATGGTCATGTCATGGCCGTGACTCGGGGAGACGCGCAGGAGATCGGGTCGCGACTTGCCCGTGGGTTCCTCCCCGATCGGTCCCGAGAAACTGACGCGAATGGGATCGTTGGTCTCCAACCCCACCACCCCCCGGCCATCCACGTACACACACGGCACCCGATCCCCCGTCGCCGGCATCACGAAGGACTCGTCAAAACCCACTTCCAACGGCCCGGGCCGGATCTGCCCGTTCCAATCGGTCTTTCCCGGACCCGGTCCCATGCCGAGATGCCACTTGCCCACCACGCCGGTGGTGTAGCCCGCCTTTCGCAACAGCCCGGGCAACGTCGTCCGCGCAGGATCCAGAATCAGCGCCGCGTCGCCCGGCAAAACCCCCGTGCCCTTCTTCCGCCAGGCATACTCCCCGGTCATCAGCGAGTACCGCGACGGTGTGCAGGTGGCCGCCGAGGAATGCGCGTCGGTGAACCGCAACCCCTCGCTCGCGAAACGATCGAGGTGGGGCGTCGCCAGAGCTTTCGCGCCGTAGCAACCCAGGTCGCCGTAACCCAGGTCATCCGCGTAGATCAGTACGATGTTCGGCAGGGAGGCTGCCTGCGTGCCCAACACACCGCCCCAGATCCCCAGGAACAAGGCCAGCCAAACCAGGCTCAGTCCCGATGGCAGCCATCGCCCAACCCGCTCCCCGCCGCGACTCCGCCGCCGCCCTCGGGCCATGGCAACCTGGGACTCCGTCGCATTCATGGTCTCAGCGCGTTGACCTACGTCGACGTCCGCAGGGATCGGACTCCGCTCCATCGAGGGAAGGTGATGAAGTTCGCAGCATGACCGCTCAGCCCAGCGACAGCGGCCCGCCCTCGGACAGCCGCGTGTTTCCGAAGGTGGAAATCCGGTGACCGAAGGCATGCGCCACGGCCAGCCAGAGCCGGTTGTGCGGAACCTTCTCGAACTGGAGCGAACGACCCGACTGAAACCCGAGCCCACCGCCGACCAGCACGAAGGGGATGTTGTCGAGGGTGTGGCTGTTGCCTTTCCCGAGTTCGTTGGTCCAGAGGATCGTGGTGTGGTCCAGCATGGAACCTTCGTGCCCCGGCTCCGGAATGGCATCGAGCTTCCGGGCCAGCGCCGCCAGCTGTTCACAGAACCAGACGTTGATCTTGGTGAGTTTCTCCTGCGACCCCTCGTTCAGGTCGGGATCGTGCGAGAGCGAATGGTGCCCCTCGTCGATGCCCAGCCAGCGCATGCGGGCCTGACCGACGGAATTGGTGAATTGCAGGGAGGCGATCCGCGCCATGTCGTTGGCGAAGGCGTTCACCAGCAGATCGGTCTGCATCGCGGCCAGGCGCGGCATGTCGTCGTTGTCGGTGGAAACACCCGGGGACAACTGGGGCGCGGGCTGCCGGAGCTTCGCCGATGCGGCGGCGCGGAGGTCCCCTTCGAGCTCCCGCACGACCGTGGCGTGTTTCTCCAGCATCGCCCGGTCCTCCCGGGAAAGTCGTGACCCCACCTTCTTCAGGTCGCCGCGAACCCCGTCCAGCACGCTCCCCAGAATCTCGCGGTCCTCGATCTGCCCGTAAAGTTTCTCAAAGACCTGGTAGGGATCATCCAGGGGCGCCACCGGCTGATTCGGTCCGGCGTACGTCCAGCGGGTCCACGGATCCGCCCGGTTCGGCACCGCCACGCCCAGTTCGAGGGAACCGAAGCGGGTCCGGGTCTCGGATTTCGACTGGAGATAGCCCTTCAGTTCCTGGTCGATCGAAGGTCCCTGCGACCAGCCCGCCGGGGTGTCCGAGCCGCCCTGAATGTTGCCCGGGAACAACTCGATCGCGGTGAGCAGACAGCTCATGCCCCGCATGTGGCCGTCGCCATCGCCGCGAACCTTGTTGGAGATTCCCTTCAGGACAAGCGTCCGGTTCTTGAACGGTTCCAGCGGCGCAAGAATCCGCTTGAACTGGAACTCCGCCCCGGTCGTCTCCGGCCAGAATTCCGGCGGCACAATGCCGTTCGGCGAGAACATGAAGATCATCCGCTGGGGCGGGGACGATTTTTCCGACTTCGAACCGCCGGCCGCGCGCAGGCTGGGCAGGCCGGCAAGGAAAGGCAGGGAAGCGGCAGTGACTCCGAGGTCCCGGAGGAACCGCCGGCGCGACGGGGAGGATGCGATCGGTTTCATCGGCTCTTGGTGCGTGAGGAGGTGGAAGTGGAGGAGGCGTCGGATTCAGCGAGGGTGGTGGTGGCGACGATCTCGACAAGAAGTTCGCGGATGTGATGGCCGGACTGCGCGAACGCCGCGTCCAGCCGCGTCACCGTCTCCGGCCCGAAGGCCGCCGGGGACTGCTTGGTGGCGTGTTGAAAAAGCTGACGGACGAATCCGCGCCGGGCGAGGGCGTCGCCGGCCGCATGCAGCGCGACGTCCCGGGGTCCCTTGAATTTCAGAACTTCCCCTTCCGCCGTGGTGTAATCGGCAGTCGCGTCCACCGGCTTGCGGTTCTCCTCCGTGCGATAGCGTCCGGCGGCATCGAAGTTCTCCAGCGCGAAGCCCAGGGGATTGATGGTCGCGTGACACCCCAGGCAGGCCTCCTTGGAGGTGAGCTGGGTGACCTTCTCGCGCATGGTCAGGGCCGGATCGAACCGGTCGTCCATGAACTCAATCGCCATCGGCGGCGGTTTCAGGGTCCGCCCCAGCACATTCCGGGTCAGGAAGACCCCGCGATGAATGGGCGAGGAGGACCGATGATAGGCGAAGGTCGCCAGGAGGTACGGATGCGTCACCACCCCCGCCCGCTGCGCGGCATCGAAGGCGACCCGTGCAAAGCCCCCATTCTCGGTCACCGGCACCGGCACCCCATAAAACCGAGCCATTCGCGGGTTCATGTACAGGTAATCGGCCAGCAGCAGCTGTCGGTAATCCGATCCCTCGCTCCATACGACCTCCTCCACAAACTTGTCCAGGGAGGTCCGCAAATCGGTCATGAGCGCCGGTCCGAAGTCGGGGTAGGCCTTCGGATCCTTGCTCAGGTCCGTCCCCTCCTCGACCTTCAGCCAGTGATGAAAGAACCCCAGCAACTTCGCCCGCGCACGGCGATCCATGAGCATCCGGCGGGCCTGCGTCCGCACCTGGTCCGGGGTGCGCAACTCACCCTTCGACGCCGCCTCCAGCAGGGCCGCGTCGGGGATTGAATCCCACAACTGCAACGCCAGTCGCGCCCCGCGCTTGTAATCATCCACCTCGCCGGTCCCGCCCCCACCCACCTCCGGATACAGGAACCGCGGCGACGTCAGAACGCCCACCACCGCCTTCTTGATCGCAATCTCCGGGGCGACCTCCCCCTGGAACGGACGGTCCACGTACAACCGCCGCGTCTCGGGATCCAGCGGACGCCGGAACGCGCGCTCGGCCAGGGTCGCGGCAAAGGTCTTCAGTTTCTCCACCCGGTTCGTGGCCCCCTCCCCCGCATCCGCCAGACTCCCCAGCCGGCCCACCACCCAGTTCGCCGCCTCCACCGACGCCTTCGATACGGCCTCCTGCCAGGCCTTCGAAACCGCCGTGCCGCGCTCGTAACCCTGGCTGCCGTCGTCCGGCGGAAACGACGTGGCCAGCAACGCCACGCGGCTGGAGGTCTCCAACGACAGGCACTCGGCCGGTATCACCGCCCAGGCCCCATTCGGCGGCTTCCACTCCAACCGCACCGACGCCTTCTTCTCCTTGAACTTGAAGTAATCCACCCGGAGCGGGTACGTGCGCCCCCCCAGGAGGTACATTCGGGCCGCCCCCTCCCGCATCTCGCCCCCGGAACTGACCCAGAGATCGATCAGCGCGTCCTGCCGCTTCGCGTCACTGTCGTCGCGGCGGTTGCTGTCCCCCGCCAGCAGATCCGCATTGAGGTACAGGCGAGCCCCGTTCGGCGTGGTCAGGCGGAATTCATGGACCCCCGATTCCACAGGCATCAGCGAACCCGCCCAGGCGATGGAGAACTGGTCCGGCGTGATCCCCTCCGCCGGGCTGCCTTCTGCAAAGTCGAAATCCACCGCCGAATCGACGCGTTCCAGGACCTTCTTGTCCTTTTTGTTCATCCCCTTCGACTGATGGTACTCGGCCTGCAAACCACCCGGATGGGTTGCCTGACGGACCGGAGTGAACCCCCCAAGGAGATCGGCCACCGACTCCCGGAACTGGCGGTTGGTGAGCCGCGCGAAATCGCGCTTCACCGGATGGAGCCGGGCCTGGGCCTCCGGGGCATAAAACGCCGCATGAAGATAGGCCGCCACGGCCTGGGAATCCTCCGGGGAACATTTCTCGTCCCGATCCTCCGGCATGGTCCGGGCGATCAATCGCGTCAGGGATTCGAGCGATCGCGTGCCTCCCAGGGCCTCGTCGTACTTTCCCGGCACCCCCTGCCCCTGGTCCCCGTGGCAGCGCGCGCACTCCTGCCGGTAAACCTTCTCCCCGCGCCGATTCCGATCCGCCGCCTCCAGGGAATCCACACCTCCCAGAAGCAGGGCCAGAAACAGCGCGGTGGGCAGACCGATTCGCCGGGACCCGGAACAAGGTGAATGGGACTTCATCGGTACGAGGCTCCCCTTATGCCAGAGGCTCCGCCCACTGACAACAAATCGCCCAGGGCACCCGTCGCGCCCGTGCATCCACGAGTGGTTGGTAGGGCGCGATCTCCGAGCGCGCCGCCCTTGCATGTCACCCTTGGGAGGCAATGGAGTCACATCTAGATTGTTGACAATTGATCAGGCACGCCTTGTGCGCCGCGTCGATCCAGGCACCAGCGCTTCGAGGGTGCGCAGGGATGCGAGCCAAGAGGTTGCCCCACGCGCCGGAAGCCTCCCCGCGACTTTCGTTCACCGATCCGATCCGGCCGAC
>CAYZAE010000097.1:14046-16037 GCA_964476125.1 uncultured Verrucomicrobiota bacterium
CGGAATCATGGCGCCCCGCGAACCGCTGTCGTCGGGGCCGCCGAGGGCCATGGACGGAAAACGTCCGAAGACCCTTCCGCCCTGAACCGCCCCGCCAAGAAGCAGGTGATGATTGCCCCAGCCGTGGTCACAGCCTGAACCGCTTGGCTCCAGCGTCCGTCCGAAGTCCGAGAGGGTGAAACTGGTCACGCGGTCCGCGATCCCCATCTCCTCCGTCGACCGGTAGAACGCCAGCATGGCCTCGGACACCTGCCGGAGCAGGTCCCAGTGCTGCCAGCCCTGCGACGAGTGGGTGTCGAATCCGCCGATCGAACAGAAGAACACCTGCCGGCTCATGCCGGTGGTGGACCGCAGTTTGATCAGCTTCGCCACCTGCGACAGCTGTGCTCCGAGACTCGTCCCGGGAAAAACGGTGGTCAGCGTGGCCGAACCGCCCGACATGAGCGCATTCAGGGAGGCAGCGTCCTGGCGGACCCGGTTCGCCGCCTGGATCAGGGCCAGGCCGCTGTCGAACTGGAGCACCTGCTGCAACCCCGTCTTCCGCGCGTCGGCGGCCGACTGCGGCCAGAACTGCATGCCACTGGCATCGAGATTGAAGCCCGGCAACAGACTCGCCGACTGGACGGCATTGCCCTTGCAGAACAGCACCGGCCCCGAGATCGAGACCGTGGCCGGGAAGGTGGACCCACCATTCAGGCTATGCACCAGATCCACCGCCCGCCCACCCCAGCCCGTCCCGCCGGAACTGGTCGGGACCCCGCTCTGCATCTGCTGGATCTGGTCGGAGTGCGAAAACAGGTTGGTCGGGACCGGAACCGCATGGGCCAGGTACTGCGCGCGGGTGCAGGGCTGGACCAGCATCCCGACGTTGGCCGCCACGGCCAGCCGGCCCTGGGCCCAGAGTGGGTGGAGCGGCAACAACCCGGGGTTCAATCCGAACGGCGTGCCGTCCGGTGTTTCCACCGGAAGCAGCGCCCCGTTGTTGTCGGGCAATGACAACCCACCGCGTGCGGCGCGGTAGGCGTTGAACTCGGCCTGCGTCAGCGGCACGACCGTGTTGTGACCATCGTTGCCACCCGAAAGAAAGACGCAGACCAGCGCCTTGTAATCGGGGGGACTGGCCTGGGCCAGGGCATTGAGCCGGCCCAGGCCCGCGAGCAGGGCCGTGCCGCCGATGCCGCGCAACCACTGACGACGCGAGAAGGAGGAGGTAAGGAGATTCATCGAGGGTAAGGATTCGAAAGTTAGTGTTGAACCGCGTACTGACCGCTGAGGGCCGTGAGATACAGCACCGTCTCGATGCGCGTGCGGGCGTCGTAACCGGGAGCCGCCGCATTTATGATCACCTGCTTCATGGCGGCGGGCATGCGCCCGTACAGCAGCACCTGGTTCGCCTTCTCCACCAGGCCCGCCATGTCGTTGCCGTACGGCTGGAACGGGGTCAGGTCGACCAACAGATCCCCTCCCGCCGTGGCGTTGATTGCACTGAACAGGAAGTTCCCCCGCAGGGTCGCCTCGGTCGGCGTGTAGATCTGGAACTCCGGCCCGAACAGCGCGCTGCTCGGCACGCGGTACAACGGTGAGAACCAGCTGAAGACTGAAGGCGGCGCGAGGATGGGCTGCGCCATGTAATCGAACAGGTACGTGAGACCGTGTCCGCCGGAGAACCGGCCGTTCAAGGCCCGCAGGAATCCCGCGATCTGCAACACCGGCTCCTTGAGACGTCCGTCGTTCACGGTGGCCACGTCATCCCGCGCCTCCGCGTCCAGCAGGATCGCCCGCACCACCGCCGCCAGATCCCCGCGAACCCCGCTGCCGTTGTTCACGAACACCTCCGCCACCCGCTGCACGTACGGACCACTCGGATTGCTCTTCACCAGGCTCCGGATGAGCCGGGTGGCGACGAACGGCGCCAGGTTCGGATGGTTCATCAGGCAGTCGAGCAACGAATCCAGATCCTGCTCCACCGTCTGCCCCGACGGCACCGAGCA
>CAYZAE010000097.1:16137-25235 GCA_964476125.1 uncultured Verrucomicrobiota bacterium
CCCGCCTGCCACCCCCGGCTTCATCGAATTCGCCAGGTCCAGGTACTTGCCCATCGACGGCGACAAGGTGAGTTCCCGAAGCAGCGTGCGGTAGTTCCCGAAGGCGTTCCGGCTGAGTAAACGGAGCCAAGGCAGCATCTCATCCGAATAGACCAGCTTCGACCCCGAGGTCACCAGGATCTGGCTCAACGAATACGCCACCCGCTGCCGCAGTTGATCCGGAGCGGTGGTGTAGTGAACCAGCGCCCACTGCCGCAGCGCTGCCATCGAGTTCCCCGCGAAATTCGGAATCGCCGACTCCGGCAATGTCATCTGCGCGTCGAGATGGGCCGGAATTCCCAACTGCCCCACCTCCGACAACGTCGCAGGCGTGGGCCCGAACGAGGACTGCTCGAGGAATCGCGCCCCCGCGAGCCAGGTGACGGCCGGAGGGGGAACCGGAATCGCCGCCAGGGTGACCGAAGCCTGGGAATACGAAGCGCTGTTGGCCACCGAGGTCGCCCGCACCGTGACCGTCGAATTCGCGGGCATCACTGACGGCGCCGTGTACAACCCGGCCGAACTGACTGTTCCAAGCGCCGCCGATCCGCCGGGAACGCCATTCACCGACCAGGTCACCGCCGTGTTCGCACTGCCGGACACCGTGGCCATGAAGGTCTGGCTTTGCGACAGGGTTACGTTGGCGGAGGTCGGGGACACCGTCACCACCACCGGTGGCGGGGGCGCCACCAGCGTGATCACGGACTGAGCAAAGGCTGCCGGACTGGCCACCGACGCAGCCCGGAGGGTGACCGTCGAAGACGCCGGCATGACCGCCGGAGCCGTGTACAGGCCGGCGGAACTGATCGTGCCGAGCACGGACGATCCCCCGTTCACCCCGTTCACTGACCACGTGACCGAGGTATCGGCGCTGCCAGACACCGTGGCGGTGAAGGTTCGGCTCGCGGACAGGTTCATCGTGGCACTGGACGGCGCGACGGCGACCGTCACCGCGACCGCCGCGACCTTCACCGCCACCGCGTTGCCCGTCACCGAGCCGTCCCCGGGCTGCCGGACCGCGAACTGGATCGTGCCCGCGGACGACGCCGTGCCTTTCGCGATCAGCTTCGTGGGGGACACGTAGGTCGTCGCCACGGCAACGCCGTTGGCCAGCGCCTGCGAGTCGGGTGCGAAGTTTGCCCCGTTGAAACTCACCTGGTACGCACCCACCGAGATTCCCGAGGGCGACACGCTCCAGAGCCACGGAAATTTCCGGGTCACGGTGATCTGGGCCGCGCCGACCGAGGACGGATACGCCGTGCTGGTGGCGCGGACCGTCACCCCATTCATCGAAGGCGCCACGGTCGGGGCCGAATAAAGACCCGACGTAGTGATTGTACCGTAAGTTGAATTACCTCCAGTCACTCCATTGACGGACCAAGTCACTGTGTTGGGTGAGATGGGTACATACGCCGAGAACTGGCGCGTTGAACCCACCTCGATCGAGGAGGTCGCGGGATAGACGGCAATCGCCCCCGCCACCTGCGCCAGCGCCGGAATGCGCATCATCGCCACCGCTCCCGCCAGGCAAGCCAGGGCCGCCAACCCCCTGCCCCACCGACTCCAGACACTCACTCCGGATCCGGGATCCGGATCGCGAACCGTCCCCGCCGCCACTCCATGGTGATGCATCATGAATTCCTCCCTTTCCGAGCGGACTACGTAGGAAAACCCCTTGGATTTACCCCGTTCCGAGACCCGCGACACACACAATCGGCGACCCGTTCCCGGGGTGATCACTCACCCAAGTCACTCAGGGGGCACCTTGAAGTCACTTCACCACATCCATGCGTCCCGCGGCCATACGCCTTTCGGCGTATCGTGTCACTTGGGACGAGTCAGGGAGGCTTCGACGATCTGACCGCACGACACCGCGCGACGGGCTCCGGTCGTGGAGGGAATGTTCCCGGGCCGGCCCAACAACCGCTCGCGCGCCAGCAGCGCGAAGGCCGCCGCCTCCAGGGTCTCCGGAGGCCAGCCGGATTCGGCGCAGGACTCCACGACAGCAACCGGCGAGGATCCGGCGATCGCGGCCCGGATCCTTCGGAGCAGTTGCGGGTTCCGCGCGCCGCCGCCGCAGAGCACGATCCGGTCCGGAATCGATGGAAGATGCCGCCGGCAGGCATCAGCCACCGATTGCGCGGTGAACTCGGTCAGCGTCGCGATCCGGTCGGCCTTGGCCAGCCCCGCTGCTTCCATCTCCGCCCAGCGTTCTCCGAGGTAAGGCTCCCCGAACAGTTCGCGGCCCGTGCTCTTGGGGGGCGCCTGGCGGAAGTAGGGAAGCCGCATCCAGGCGCGGACGAATTCCGCGCTCGCCATGCCCCGGGCGGCGATGCGGCCGCCGCGATCCATGGCGGACTTGCCGCCGGTGAGGCGCCGGACGGCGGCATCGATGAGCATGTTCCCCGGGCCTGTATCGAAGGAGAGAACGCGCGGCTTTGTGCCGCGACGCCAGTCGATGGAGGTGACGTTTCCAATACCGCCGAGATTCTGAACGCACACGTGGGCGCCGCGCTGGGCGAAGGTCCGCACGTGAAAGAGCGTGGCCAGCGGAGCCCCCTGCCCTCCGGCGGCAAGGTCGGCGGCACGGAAATTCGCCACCACCGGGACCCGGAGGGCCTCCGCGAGATAGGCGGGTTCCCCGAGCTGAAAGGTGGCTGGAGCGGCGGGAGACGGGTTGTGGTAGAGGGTCTGGCCGTGAAGACCCACGGCGCGGATCCGAAGCCCGTCCAAACCGGACGCCGCCACGGCGGCATAGAACCGGCCCAGGTCATGGTGCAACTGCCCGCACTCCCAGGCCGTTCCCCCACCGGAGGCGCAGGCCAGCAGTCGGGCTCGCAGGGCACGCGGAAAGGACTTCGACCAGTGCCGGACCAAGCGTGCCCTGCCGTCCGCTCCAAACCCGGTCACCACGCAATCGACCCCGTCGAGACTCGTGCCCGACATGATGCCGAGAACGGGCGACAGGGCCGGTTTGCTCACGCCGGTTCCTGCTGGGAGATGCAGTGGAAGGAACCGAGACCCCAGATGAGTTCCGAGGAATCCAGTCCCACCACGCGGCGGTCCGGGAACTCGCGTTGCAGGATCTCCAACGCCAACCGGTCCTTCGGATCCCGATAGGTGGGCACCACCACGATGCCGTTCGCGATGTAGAAATTGGCGTAACTCGCCGGCAACCGCTGACCCTGATGCTCGATCCGGCCCGGCATCGGAAGTTCGACCACCCGCAACGGATTCCCGCGCTCGTCCTTCATGGTGCGCAGTCGGCGCAGGTTCTCCACCAGCGGCTCGTGATTCTCGTCCGCCGGATCCGGCTCCACCACCGTCACCACCGTGGTCGGATTCACGAAGCGGGTGAGGTCATCGACGTGCCCGTCGGTGTCGTCCCCGACGATGCCATCCCCCAGCCAGAGAATCTGGGTCACGCCGAGATGATCCCGCAGCGATTGCTCGATGGCAGCACGGTCGAGGTGCGGATTGCGGTTCGGGTTGAGCAGGCACGCCTCCGTGGTGAGCAAAGTGCCGGTGCCGTTCACGTCCAGCGACCCGCCCTCCATGACGATGCCGGGGGAGAACAGCGGGAGTCCGCGCAGGCGTGCCACGTGGCGGGGCACCGCATCGTCGAGATCGTGCGGGGGATATTTGCCGCCCCAGGCATTGTAGTCCCAGTCCACCACCGCCCGCTCCGGCCCGCTGGCCCCGTTCCTCGCGAGGAAGATCGGGCCGTGATCCCGGCACCACGGTTCATAGGCGGGGAACTCGTGGAAATGCACGTTGGCCAACGGACAGCCATGCTTGGACAACAAGCCCCGAACCCATTCCGCCATGTCCGGATTCCAGATGTTGATGTGGACCTCCTCGACGGCGGCCAGTTCGCGGATGAAGGCCGCATAGACGCCGGGGACCGGCTCGTACTTGTCCGGAAAACTGATGCCCTCGGGCCGGGGCCAGGTCAGCCAGGTACCCCGGTGACGGGCCCATTCCGCGGGCATGCGCCAGCCGTCCGCCGCCGGGGAACCAGGGGTGAAGAGGGAGCGATTCATGGAAGGATCTCAGGGAAGAGGTTCACCGCGGGCGATCGTGAACAGCTGATACCACTGCTCCCGGCTCAGCGTGATACGGTCCGCCGCGACGGCCTCGCGGATGCGTTCCGGATTCGTGGAACCTACGATGGGAACGATGCGCGAGGGATGACGCAGCAACCACGCGAGCGCCACCACCGTCCGGCTCACCCCCAACTCGCGCCCCAGTGCATCCAGCGCCGCGTTCAATGTCTCAGTGCGATAGGCTTCCTGCGACGGCAGCACCCGACGCGGTCCATCGCCCAGCTTGCCCCCGGCCAGCGGACTCCAGGCCATGGGCGTGATCGCCTCCGCCAGGCACTGATCCAGCGTTCCATCCGAGAACGGCGCCAGTTGGGCGAGACTGATCTCCACCTGGTTCACCAACAGCGGTCGAGGACACGCCCGCTGCAAGGCCGTGACCTGGGAGGGACGGAAATTGCTAACACCGAACTCCCGGACCTTTCCCGACTTGTGCAGCGATTCGAACGCCGACGCCACCTCGGCGGGATCCATGAGGAAATCCGGTCGGTGCAGCTGATACAGATCGATGGTGTCGATGCCCAATCGACGAAGGGAATCCTCACAGGAGCGGACAATGTAGTCCTTGGAGAAATCATAGCGGTACGGAGTCCCGGGAGGATCGTCAGGGCGTCGGATCCCGCACTTCGTCGCCACCACCAGCCGGTCCCGGACCCCCGGCATTTCCCGCAGGGCCTCCCCGAAGATCCGTTCCGATTCCCCCTGGCAGTAGATGTCCGCGAGATCGAACAAGGTGTACCCCTGCTCCACCGCGGTCCGCACGGCCAGACGCCCGGCGGCCTCGGAAGCCGGGGTGATCTCCGCCGGATTCCAGGTGCCCGCGATCCGCCAGCATCCGAAGCAGAGCCGGCTCGCGGATAAATCACTGCGCCCGATTCGTACCGTTTGCATGGGACGGCGAGTAAACGCAGAGCCGGGCCCGTCGGCAAAAAGATTCCTGTCCGGACGCGGGAACGCCGTCCGCGGTTTCCCACGGACGGCGTTCCAAAGTCGGCGCCGGAGTTTATCCCCCGGGCAGGCGAAGCCTTAAGGCTTCTTCTCCTGCAATTGCTTGGCCTTTTCCTTCTCGATCAGTTTCTGGGCTTCATCGGCCTTGATGACCTCGATCTTGGCACCCTTCTTGAGTTCATCGGCGGACGGCACCTTGATGATGTCGCTGGTCACCGGCTGTCCGGCGGCCGCACCGGCGGGGCTGCCGGCGGGAGGAGCGGCCGGGGGTTCGACGGCGAGCAGTTCGACGTCGAAGATCAGCACCTGGCTCGGACCGATCGAGGCCGGGGCGTTCGCGCCGTAGGCGAGGTCGGGCGGGATGAAGAACTGGAACTTGGACCCGACCGGCATCAGCTGGAGACCTTCGGTCCAGCCCTTGATGACTCCGTTGAGCGCGAACTTCGCCGGCTGACCGCGGTCGATCGAGCTGTCGAACTTCTTCCCGTCCACGAGCGTGCCCGTGTAATGCACCGAGACGCGGTCCGTGGCGGCGGGCTTCGGGCCGTCACCCATCTTGGCCACCTTGTACTGGAGGCCGGATTCCGTGGTTTTGACGCCTTCCTTGCCCTTGTTCTCCGCCAGGAACTTCTCGCCGGCTTCCTTGTTCTTGGCGCCGTCGGCGGCCTGCTTGGCCTGGAAGCGCGCCTGGGTGTCGGTCTGGAACTGCTGCATCGCCTCGCGGATCTGGGCGTCGCTGAGCAGGTTGCTGCTGCCGGCCTGCGAATCACGCACGCCCCGCATGTAGGCATCCCAGTCGATGTCGGCGCCGCGGTTCTTCCACATGTTCCCCGCATTGACTCCCAGGCCGTAACTCGCCTTCTGGCGGGCATCCTTGAGGTCGTCGGCGGACTTGATATCTGCGGCCAGGCTGCCGGTCGCACCGAAGGCGAGCAGCAGGCTGGCGGAAAGAATGGTCTTGTTCATGACAAATTAAGGGAGCGGCATTCTCCACAGGCGCCGACGAATTTCAACGGTCAGCTCTCGGCTTTTCCCGGCCGCAACTTCGCACCCAGGTCACCTGGACTTGCCAAAGCCGTGTCTCCGGAACCACTCGACCGCATCGGCCAGCGCCTCGCGGGGCGGAGTCTGCGGCAGGTCCAACTCGCGGATCGCCTTCGAGGGATCAAAGAACATCTTGTACTTTGCCATCCGCACCCCCGCCAAAGGCGCCTTCGGCGGCTTTCCGGTGACCTTCGACAACCCCTCGTTCAACAACGCCGCGAACCACGCCATCCCGTACGGCACCTGCCAGCCAGGGGCGGGAATTCCCGTCAATTCCGACAACACCGTCATGGCCTCGCGCATCGTCCAGTTCCCGTCCCGGTGTCCCAGGATGTAGCGCTCCCCCACCCTGCCCCGCTCGGCCGCCCGAAGGTGCCCGACCGCAACGTCCCGCACATGGACGTAATTCAGCCCGGTATCCATGGTCGCCGGCAGAGCGCGCCTGAGGAAATCCACGATCATCTGGCCGGTGGGTGTGGGTTTCACGTCCTTCGGCCCCACGGGGGCGCTGGGATTCACGATCACCACGGGGGATCCGGACGCCGCCAGCTGGCGGGCGACGACTTCGGCCCGCCATTTGGAGAGTTTGTAGTGATTGGACATCTGGGCCTCGCCCACCGGCGCCTGTTCATCCGTGGGCCGGATCCGGCCTTCGGCATCGGGTTTGGGCAGCCCGATGCAGCCGACGGTGGAGGTGTAGACGATCCGCCGGCAGCCGGCCCGGGTGGCCTCCTCGATCACCGCCCGGGTTCCCTCCACGTTGGCGAGATACATCGGGGCGTAGTCCGGCAGCCACAGGTGGTAACTCGCCGCCACGTGAAAACACCAGTCACACCCCCGCAACCCCCGCGCCAGCGAGGCCCGGTCGTTCAAGTCCCCCGGAACCGCTTCGAAATCAACCCCTTCCAGCCCCCGCCGGTCGGCATTCGGCCGGAGCAGCGCGCGGACTTCATGACCCGCCTCCTTCAGCACGGAGACGAGGTTCGCCCCCACGAATCCCGAGGCGCCGGTGACGAAGCATTTCATCCGGGCACCCTAGCCCGCCCCCTCCGCCGACTTCAACGCGACTCAATCTCGCCGCGCCTTGACGCGCCTTTCGTCGAACCTCAGTTTTCCCGCCTCGGGCCGGCCCGCAGTCCGCCGCCCCTCCCGCACGCAACCCATCATGAGCAATCCGCACAACCTTTTCGGCACCCTTCAATCGTTCGAGCTCGGCAACGGATCCTCAGGTCGCTTCTACAGCCTGCCCGCCCTCGAGCAGGCCGGCCTCGGCCCGATCTCCCGCCTGCCCATCTCCATCCGGCTGGTCCTCGAATCCGTCCTCCGCAACTGCGACGGCAAAAAGGTCCTGGAATCCAACATCCGCGAACTGGCGGCCTGGAAACCGACCGAACCGCGCACCGCCGAAATCCCGTTCGTCGTCGCCCGCATCGTCCTCCAGGACTTCACCGGGGTGCCCCTGCTGGTCGACCTGGCCGCCATGCGCTCGGCCGTCGCCCGCATGGGCAAGAACCCGAAGATCATCGAACCGCTGGTTCCCGTGGACCTGGTGGTGGACCACTCGGTCCAGGTGGACTTCGCGGGAGGCAGCGATTCCCTGCAGCGAAATCTTGAGCTGGAATTCCAGCGCAACCGCGAGCGCTACCAGTTCCTCAAGTGGGGCATGCAGGCCTTCGACACCTTCAAGGTCGTCCCGCCGGGCATCGGCATCGTCCACCAGGTGAACCTCGAATATCTCGCCAAGGGCGTGCTCAGCCAGGGCGCCGTCTGGTATCCGGACACCCTCGTCGGCACCGACTCGCACACGACGATGATCAACGGCATCGGCATCGTGGGCTGGGGCGTCGGCGGCATCGAGGCCGAGGCCGGCATGCTGGGGCAGCCGGTGTATTTCCTGACCCCGGACGTGGTCGGAGTTCATCTCACCGGTGCGCTGCGGGAAGGGGTCACGGCGACGGATCTGGCGCTGACGGTCACGCAGATGCTGCGCAAAGCGAAAGTGGTGGGGAAATTCGTTGAATTCTACGGGCCGGGCGCGCAGGCCCTGCCGGTCGTGGATCGCGCCACCATCGCCAACATGGCGCCCGAGTACGGAGCGACGATGGGCTTTTTCCCGATTGACGCGGAATGTTCGCACTACCTGCGGGCGACCGGTCGCGATGAGAAGCAGGTCACGCTGTACGAGGCGTATTACAAAGCACAGGGGCTGTGGGGCATTCCGCAGCAGGGCGAGATCGATTATTCCACCGACTTGGCGCTGGACCTCGCGACGGTGGTGCCGAGCGTGGCCGGCCCCAAGCGCCCGCAGGATCGCATCGAGCTGCCGAATCTACGGCGGGAGTTTTTCGGGGCCTTCCAGCGCCCGGTCACCGAGAACGGTTTCGGCAAAACGCGGGCGGCGTATGCCAAGACCGCCAAGGTGGAGACGACCTCCGGCAAGAAGGCGAAGATCGGCAACGGTTCCGTGGTCATCGCCGCGATTACGAGCTGCACCAATACCTCGAACCCGAGTGTGATGCTGGCCGCGGGGCTCCTGGCGAAGAAGGCCGTGGAGAAGGGGCTCAAGGTCAACCCGGCCGTGAAGGCCTCCCTGGCGCCGGGTTCGCGGGTCGTCACCGATTACCTCAAGAAGACCGGCCTGCAGCCGTATCTGAACAAGCTGCGCTTCAATACGGTCGGCTACGGCTGCACCACGTGCATCGGCAACTCCGGTCCGCTCGACGCCAACATCGAGGAGGCGGTGGTGAAGAACGACCTCATCACGGCGTCCGTGCTGTCCGGCAATCGCAACTTCGAGGCGCGCGTGCACCAGAATGTGAAGTCCAACTTCCTGATGTCGCCGCCGCTTGTGGTAGCATTTGCGCTGGCCGGACGGGTGGACATCGACCTCAGCTGCGAGCCGTTGGGCCACGACAAGGAAGGCGCTCCGGTCTACCTCGCCGACCTCTGGCCCACTTTGGCGGA
>CAYZAE010000098.1:0-7990 GCA_964476125.1 uncultured Verrucomicrobiota bacterium
GGGGGGGGGGGGGGGGGGGGGGGGGGGGGGGGGGGGGGGGGGGGGGGGGGGAGAAAGACAGACCTGGGTTTGGCGGGGCGTTCGGAGGAAGTGTGCTGCTCAGGCGGGGAGGCGGCGGCGGAAGTCGCGGCAGGCGGCGGCCACGTCCGGGGCGCGGAGAATCGCGGAGACGACGCAGATGCGGGTGGCTCCGGCGGCGAGGACTTCGTCGAGGTTGCCGAAGTGAATGCCGCCGATGGCGAACCAGGGGACGTGGGAGAGATTGGCGGCGGCCCAGCGGACGTAGTCGAGGGTGACCGGGGGGCGGCCGGGTTTGGTGGGGGTGGCGAAGACCGGGCCGACGGCGACATAGGCGGCTCCGGCGGCGACAGCGCGCTGGGCCTGACTGGGGGAGTGGGTGCTCAGGCCGATGCCGAGCGGGGTGAGCCGGCTGGGAAATGCGGTAACCTTGGTGTGTCCAGCGTCGAAGAAATCCTCCTGTCCGAGGTGGGCGAGCGGGGCACCGACCTGGGCGGCGATTTCGGGTCGATCGTTGATCACGAGCAGGACCCCGGCGCTTTCGCAGATCGGGGCGAGTTGGTCCGCCGTCCGCATTATCTGGTCGCTCGACCAATCCTTGGCGCGAAGTTGGATCAAGTCGGCGCCGCCATCGCAAAGCTGGCGGGCGAGATCCCCGGGATCACGTCCATCGAGGTAACCGGAGTCGACGAAGGCGTAGAGACGGCAATCGGTGAGGGAGCGCACGGCAGTTCGGAGTTTGGAGAGGGGAGAGGGGAGAGGGGAGTTACGTGATGGGGGCGAGGAGGGCGTCGAGGTCTTCCTTGCCGAGGCGGAGGGAGCGTGAGGCGCCTTCGTCGAGCAGGGCTTCGACCAGTTCGCGTTTGCGTTCCTGGAGGGCGTTGATTTTTTCCTCGACGGTTCCGGTGGTGAGCAGGCGGTAGACGAAGACCGGTTTGTCCTGGCCGATGCGGTGGGCGCGGTCGGTGGCCTGGGATTCGACGGCGGGGTTCCACCAGGGGTCGTAGAGGATGACGGTATCGGCGGCGGTGAGGTTGAGGCCGGTGCCGCCGGCTTTGAGGCTGATGAGGAAGAGGGGGACTTCGCCGGCCTGGAAACGGCGGACGGGGGTGGCGCGATCGGTGGTGTCGCCGGTGAGCAGGAGCCAGGGGATGCCGGCGGCTTCGAGACGTTTCTCGATGAGGGCGAGCATGCTGGTGAACTGGGAGAAGAGCAGGATACGGCGGCCTTCCTCGAGCAGGGTGGGGACGAGGTCCATGAGCAGGTCCAGTTTGGCGGAGTCTGAGACCCGACGGGCGGCTTCCAGCGGGACCAGGCGGGGGTCGCAGCAGACCTGACGGAGTTTCAGCAGGGCGTCGAGGATGACGATGTGGGAGCGGTCGAGCCCCTTCTTTTCCACCTCCTCGCGGACGCGACGTTCCATGGCCAGCCGGATGGTTTCGTAGAGGTCGCGTTGGGCGCCGGTGAGATCGACGCGGCGGATGATTTCGGTTTTGGGGGGCAGTTCGGTGGCGACCTCATCCTTGCGTCGCCGGAGCAGGAAGGGGCGGACGCGCTGGGCGAGTTGTTTGCGTCGGCCGGAGTCGTTGGCTTTTTCGATCGGGTTTCGGAACAGGCTGCGGAAGCGGGTTTCGTCGGCGAGAAAGCCCGGGATGAGGAAGTTGAAGAGCGACCAGAGTTCGCCGAGGTGGTTTTCGAGCGGGGTGCCGGTGAGGCAGAGCCGGTGACCGGCCTTGAGGGTGCAGAGCACCTGGGCGGCCTGGGTGCGGGGGTTTTTGATGTTCTGGGCTTCGTCGAGGATGATGGCGTGGTACTCGGATTTGGCGAGGACCTCGGCATCGCGTGGGAGCAGCGGGTAGGTGGTGAGCAGGACGTCGGCTTCGGGGATTTTGTCGAATCGACCGTGTCGATCGGATCCGTGGAGTGGCAGGACCTTGAGGTCGGGGGCGAAGCGGGCGAGTTCGTCGCACCAGTTGGTGAGCACGCTGGTGGGGGAGACCACGAGGCAGGGGAGCTTGAGTCGGCCCTGTTCCTTTTCCAGCACGAGGTGGGCGATGGTCTGGACTGTTTTGCCGAGCCCCATGTCATCGGCGAGCACGCCGCCCATGCCGAATTCGCGGATGAACTGGAGCCACTGGAGACCGTCGAGTTGGTAGGGCCGGAGGGTGGCCTTTAGACCGGGGGGTGGGGTGGGTTGCGTCCGGGTGACGGGGTTGCGGAGCCGGTCGGCGAGCTTCTGGAGTTTTTCGGGTCGGACCCAGGTCCAGGAGGGGGCTTCGGCGAGCTGGCCGATCTGGGCGGCGCGGAGCCGGTGCACGCGAAGCCGGCCGGAGGGGTCGAGGGACTGGGGGCCGTGCAGTTCGACGAGTGTGGCGAGGATGTCGCGGAGCCGGCCGGCGGGGAAAGGGATGCGGCGACCGTCGGGCAGGTTGACGAGCACCGTGTCGCGAACGCGGAGTTTCTTCAGCGCTTCGAGGTCGAAGCGGGGTGCGTTGGAGGTGCCCGGATCCGAGTTCAGTCCTTCGAGAAGGACGGGGAGCAGGTTGATTTTTTCATCCCCCAGCTCGACGCCGAGTTCGATGTCGAACCAGTCCGACGAACCTTCGCCGGTTCGCGGGGAACCGGAGTTGTCATCGGTGTCGGGGCTGGAGGCGACGAACCAGCCGGAGGGTTCGCAGATTTCGAGGGCGAAATCCGGGTGACGGGAGATCACCCAGCCTTCTTCGCGCAGTAGAGGCACGCCTTCGCCGAGGAAGCGGGCGATGGCGGCGTCGGACAGATCCCCCAGCATCCAGCCCCCTGCGAAGCGGGGGCGTGGGGAGCCGCTGATCAGCTGCGAGGCGGGCTGAAGCTCGCGTCGATAGAGGGATTCCCGGGCCCGTTCCTCCGCTGATTGATGCCGCTTGATCAGGACCAGCTCGCTTCCGTTGTAGTGATGGAGCGGGTCGCCCAGCTTGGGGTCGTCGATGTCGATTTCGAGGTCGCCGTACCGGACGCGGAAGTGGGCCACAAGCACCAGGAGACCGTCGGTGCGCACCTCGGAGAATCGCAGCCGGGTTTCCCACCAGTTGATGCGCTCGGAGCACAGCCGGAGTGTGGGGATGGGAACGAGGTCGTGGATGTACCGGGATTCGGTTCTGGGCGGGGCGGGGAAGGCGACGGGGGTGGTGATGAGTTGCAGGGCCTTTTCGACTTCGGACTCGAGACCGGGGGCGACGGGTGGGGCTTCGAGCCAGGTGGAGGCCACGATTTCAGGGATCGACCAGGTCACGGGTCCGCAGACCCCGGCGGTGGCGTCGATGAACCAGGGTGGAGACACCAGGATCAGGTCGGTGGCCGGAGGGTCGACGAGGCCGTTGGGCAGAAGTTGTCCGAGGTCATCGCGTTGCCAGGCCAGCTGGCCGGGACGACCGGGGGCGAGTTGGAGCGGGTTACCCTCGAAGTCCTTCCAGTAACAGCGTCCGGTGGCGAGAAGCTCCGTGAGAATGCGGGCGCCGCCGGGACCGTGGAGGGGGTAGCAGTTGTCGGAGTATCGGGCTGCGAGACCTTCGAGACGGGCGCAGCGGGCGACGCGCTGGTCGTCCGGACGCACGCAGCGGGCGGGGGCTTCGGTCAGACAGTTTTCGAGGCGGTGGGTGACGGGTCGCCCGAGTGAACCGTCGATGCGGCGCGTCGATTTTGCGCATTCGAAGGCGAAGGTGGGGCGGGTGGGGGATCTGTCGCAGACGATGCGGTAGACGAGCGTTTCGCGGGCGCCGGGCAGGGGGGCAATGGCGACGGAGTCGGGTGGGGCGGCGGCGGCGAGAAGTTTGTGGATCCAGGATTCGACCTGGACGGGCAGGGCGGAAGCGGGGGGTGACTTGGATTTGGAGCCTGAACCGCTTTTCTTCGGGGGGGGCTTGACTGTCGGAACGGGCTCCTCGACGCCGGACCGACGGGCGTCGATCTGAAAAAGCACGGCGGCGATGTGCTTGCAGTTCAAACGTACCGGGCAGGAGCACTCGAACCCGACAATGGACCATGAGTTGCCGCCCGGGGTGGTGAGTTCGATTTCGACGTCATAGGGAGCAGCGCTCGAGCCCTGAACCTTGGCGGTCACCAGGCGGAGTTTTGGGTCCCATTCGACGTCTGATACCGCGCCGTGGCGGGCGTAGTCGCGTCCCGCCCTGAAGGAGCGGCCATCGAAAATGTCCCGCCAGTTGAACAGGGTCAGGGAAGGCGGCGGCGAGGACATGGGGAGGCTTTGAGGAAAGAGCGCGGAGCCGAAGTCGGGGGCGGCGGGTGATGGACCCTTGGGAGGTCAGGGGCGTTCGAGTCTCAGGCCGACCCGGGGACGGGTTGCACGTCGATATCGACGAGCAGGTCGGAGGCGATCCGTTCGAGTTCGGCGCGAAGCAGGGCGAGATCGCAGTCGGCGGGCAGGGCGAGTCGGGCGCTGGCCTTGAACAGAGGTTCACCGGACATGGGGGCGCTGAGGCATTCGGTGACCAGTTCCTCGACGTTGGCGCGGCGGGCGGCGAGGGCGGCGGCGATATGGCGGACGATTCCGGGGCGGTCCTGGCCGACGAGTTCGATGCGTGCCAGTCGGGGCGGTGTGGCGCCCTGGGGGGCTTCGTCGCGTTTGACGAAGACGGTGAGCCCGGAGGGGCCGAGTGCGGCGAGGGCCTGGCGGAGAGGTTCCTCGCGATCGTCGGGCAGGGTGAAGCGGAGAATGCCGGCGAACTCGCCGCCGAGCCGGTTCATGCGGCTTTCGAGCCAGTTGCCGTGGTGATCGGCGACGAGGGTGGCGATGCGTTCGACGAGACCAGGGCGGTCACGACCGATCACGGTGAGGACGAGCGCGGCTTGCACGCGAAGGTCGTATGCTGAAGGGGAGCCGAGGTAAAGCCGGATGCTTGGGAAACGGGCGGTTTGGGGGGGCGTTCCTGGGGCGGGGAAATCGGATTTGGACGTCGGCGCGGGTGGGACTAGGATGCCGGGACGATGTCGATGACAGGAGTTGAAGTTCCGGGAGGTGTATCGGTGCGGCCGAGGTTGCCGGAGTGGTTGCGATTGAAGCTGCCCACCTCGGAATCCTTCACCAAGACGAGGACCCTGCTTCGGGACCTGAGTTTGCACACGGTGTGTGAGAGTGCGAAGTGCCCGAACCATTGGGAGTGTTGGAGTCAGGGGACGGCGACGTTCATGATCGCTGGCGATCGTTGCACGCGGGCGTGCGGTTTTTGCGCGGTGAGCACGGCCAAGCCGCTGGCGTTGGAGGTGGATGAGCCCCAGCGGGTTGCCGAGGCAACCCGACGCATGGGATTGAAGCATGTGGTGATCACCGCGGTGGCGCGGGATGATCTGGCGGACGGCGGGGCGGACCATTTTCGGAAGACCATTCTGGCTGTTCGCGAAGCCAATCCTGGCACGGTCATCGAGGTGCTGACGCCGGATTTCCAGGATCGGGATGCGGACATCGACCAGGTTCTCTCGGCGGAGCCGGAAATCTTCAACCACAACCTGGAGACGGTGCGCCGGTTGACGCCGACCGTTCGGCATCGGGCGACTTATGACCGGTCGTTGAGCGTGCTGCGGAAGGTGAAGCAGCGTCGGGGGGACCGGATGTTCACCAAGTCAGGCCTGATGCTGGGGTTGGGTGAGTCGCAGGAGGAGATTCTGGGGGCGCTGCGGGATTTGAGGGAGTCCGGGTGCGACATCGTGACCATGGGCCAGTATTTGCAGCCGACGCGACAGCATCTTCCGGTGACCGAGTTCGTGCCGCCGGCGCGGTTTGCCTGGTACGGGGAGCAGGCGGAGGCGATGGGATTCGTGCATGTCGCGAGCGGTCCGATGGTGCGCAGTTCCTATCACGCGGAGGAATTCCGGCTGCCATTGAGGAGTTCCGGGGCGGGTGCCGGTTCGGCGGCGGTGTGAGGGCGGGAGCCGGGAGCCGGGAGTTTGGAGTAGGGAGTAGGAGGCCTTGCCTCAGCGGCGGGGCTTGGGGCTGCGGTTTCGTCGCAGCATCACGAACAGCACGGAGAGGGCACCCAGGAACAGGGCGCCGGCGAATCCGGTGGCGATGATTTTCAGGGCGCGGCCGCGCCGCACCAATTGATCGATCCGATGCCGTTCCATTTCGAGGTACGCCTCGAGTTGTTCTTCGGCAGCGATCATCTTCAGGGGTTCGTCGCGCAGCTTGAGCATTCGCCAGTGATCGCCGTCGCCGAAGGCGGCGGGCATGCCGGAGGACTGTGGGGAGGGGGAGGGGGTGAATCCGGCTCCTGTCCAGAAGGAGCCGGATTCGCGGGTCCAGAGACGGTAGGCCCCCTGTTGGTTGGCGAGGGTGAGGATGCGATCCCAGAGGGCGGCGCGGAGTTCGTCTTCCAGTTCGGCGCGGCGGATGGCGAGGCTGTGGATCTGGCCTTCGTGGCCTGCGAAGCGGACGGCGAGGGCGGCGAGAATCCAGCCCTGGGAATCCAGGGCCAGCTGGAATTCGGTGAAGCGTTTCTCGAGTTCGTGTTCCGGCAATCGGCATTCGCGCCAAAGTCCGCGGAGGGTCTCGAGATCATCGAGAGTGGCCCGGCGGATGGTCATGCCGTTGGGGAGCATTGTCCGGGCAGGATAGCCGGGAGTGGGGGAGGAGGCCACTGCGGGTGTTGATGGAGGCGCATTTGCGTCGAGGCCTGATCCTTGGTTGACTGGGTGGCCCATGGACTTGATCGCGGAACTGAAGTGGCGGGGATTGTTGGCGGACTGCACGGATCTGGGGGCGCTGGGCCAGCGCCTGGGGACGGGTCCGTTGACGTTGTATGCGGGGTTCGATCCGACGGCGGACAGTCTGCATGTGGGAAACCTGGTGCCTCTGTTTGGGCTTCGTCGGTTTCAAATGGAGGGCCACCGGCCCATTGCGTTGGCCGGCGGTGCGACGGGCATGATCGGGGATCCCAGCGGCCGGTCCTCGGAGCGCAATCTCCAGACCCGTGATCAGGTGGAAGCCAACATTCAGGCGATCAAGTCACAGTTGGGTCGGTTCCTGGATTTCGAGCATTCCACCTGCGGGGCGCGGTTGGTGGACAACGCGACCTGGACGGCTCCCGTTTCGTTTCTCGATTTCCTGCGGGACGTTGGGAAGCACTTCTCCGTGAACATGATGGTGGCCAAGGAATCGGTGCGGGCGCGGATGGAGAGCGACACGGGGATCAGCTACACCGAGTTCAGTTACATGCTGCTTCAGGCTTTCGACTTCTGTCATTTGCGGCGCGAGTTCGGCTGCGAATTGCAGACCGGGGCGACGGATCAGTGGGGGAACATCGTCGCGGGGATCGAGCTCTGCCGGAAGAAGCTCGGCGCGACGGTCTGGGGGTTGACCCATCCGCTGCTCACAAAATCGGATGGCACGAAGTATGGGAAATCGGCCTCGGGCGCCGTCTGGCTGGATCCCAGGCGCACCAGTCCCTACCGCTTCTACCAGTTTTTCATCCAGAGCGAGGACGCCGATGTTTCCAAGCTCCTCCGCGTGCTGACTTTCCTGCCCCAGGAACGGATCGAGGAACTCGAGCGCGAGCAGGTGGCGAATCCGGGAGCGAGGCCGGCGCAGACGGTGCTGGCACGGGAGATCACCCGCCTGGTGCATGGCGAGCAGGCCTGCGAGGACGCCCAGCGGGCGTCCCAGATCCTGTTCGGCGGCGAACTGGCTGGCGTGTCGGAGTCGACGTTCGCCGAGATTGTCGGCGAGGTGCCGAGCAAGGACCTTGAGAAACAGCGGTTGGAGGGTGCCGGTCTGCCCCTGACCGAGTTGCTGGTCCACGCCGGTCTGTGTCCGTCCAAGGGCCAGGCGCGAAAGGACGTGGAGGGCGGCGGGATTTACGTGAACAACGTCCGGGAGAACTCGGTGCAGCGCCAGGTGGTCAGTGGGGATCTCCTGTTCGGGAAGCATGTCTTGCTGCGCAAAGGCAAGCGGACCTACGCGGTGGTGACGGCGCTGGGGTGA
>CAYZAE010000098.1:8090-20807 GCA_964476125.1 uncultured Verrucomicrobiota bacterium
ACGACGCCCATTTTGCTTTTGAATAAGCTGTTGCCGCAGCCGGTGGGTATGATAGAAGCCCCGTCCGCTTTGGGACGGGCCCGGGCGGTTGAACCACATTTTCGCACGTTTATGTCACAGCATCCGAGCCTCCGCGCGTCGTCGACGACCGGCACCAAGCGCAATGTTCTCAAGCGCTTCGAGCGGGTCGAGGTCCTGAAGAAACGAGGTCAGTGGAAAGACGGGGACCGGGTTACCGGCCTTCGTAAGACCAAGGCCGCGGAATAAGGATCGGGCCACGTCCGACCTGGTCGCGGCGGGCTCCGGTCCGTCGAACCATTCTGGTCGACGCGCCGGCGGCGAGCCGTCCGGCGCGTTTTCGTTTTTGCACCATGCCTGTCCGACTACAAAAATATCTGGCTGACGCCGGCATTGCGTCGCGTCGTGCCGCCGAGGAGATGATTCTGGCGGGCAAGGTGGTGGTGAACGGGAAGGCGGTGCGGGAGTTGGGGACGCGGGTGGAGGCTGGGAAGGACCAGGTTTTGTTTGAGGGTCGCCCGGTGACGGTGAAGAAGAAGCTGTACGTGGCGGTGAACAAACCTGCGGGCTACACGTGCACCCGGAAGGATCCCCATGCGACGCGGGTGGTCGGCGAATTGCTGCCGGCCGAGTGGACGAACCTGTACACGGTGGGGCGGCTGGACCGCGAGAGTGAGGGCCTGATTTTCCTGACCAACGACGGGGAGTTCTGCCTTCGCCTGACTCATCCGAGGTTCGGGATCCGGAAGAAGTACGTGGCCACGGTGGAGGGGCGTCTGAAGCCGGGGATGCTTGAGCGTTTCAAGGCCGGGGTGAAGTTGGGGGACGAGACGCTGCGGATTGAATCCGGGCGGATTGCCTCGACCGGCCAGGGGGCGGCGATCGTGGAGCTTGAGTTGGGGGAAGGCCGATACCGGGAGATCCGGCGTTTGTTCGAATCGGAGGGCCTGGAAGTCCTGCGGTTGGTGCGGGTTCAGATCGGGCCGATCAAGCTGGGCGAACTCAAATCGGGACGTTGGCGGGCGTTGACACCCGCGGAACTGAAAACTCTACTGGCCCCGTTATGATGCAACGTGCGTGGCGCCGTATCGCGGCGGCGACGATCTCGGTCCTGGCGGTGATGCTGTTGTCGGGCGCTTCGGCGCCGACGAAGGGGGCGGGCAAACCGTCGTCCTCGTCGTCGACGGTGAAGGGATTGAACGACGCCGAGGCTCGGCGGGTTCGGCGGGAGGGTCGGGTGGTGCGTCCCTTCAACATTCAGTCCCCGTCGTTTTACGCATTGGAAGCCCGGGACTCGGGCAAGATCATCAATTTTCTCATGACCACCCGGGCGGAGCCGCTGAACTGGCGTCAGTACCGCGGCAAGGTGGTGGTGGTGACGGGACGCGAGTACCTCGATCGCCGCAAGGCGTGGAACGACATCCCGCTGTTGAACGTGGACACGATTGAAGCGGTGCGTTGACCGTTCGTGACCGGCTCCCGGGCGCGCTGACGGGGGGCGTTCCCGTCCTTTTCGTCGGTGTTGCGGAATCACCTTTTGCTTTTGCCATGCAGAACCTCATCGATGGCCGGGCCCTGGCGGCGGAGATTCACGCTGAAACCCGATCCCGGGTGGAGACCCTGCGGACCCGCGGCATTCAGCCACACATTGTCTTCGTGCGGGTGGGCGAGGATCCGGCGTCGAAGGTGTACGTGGGCATGAAGGAGCGAACCAGCGGGGAGCTGGGGCTGAAATCGACGACTCTGGTCCTGTCCGACACGACCCCGCAGGAGGAGTTGCTCGGCCTTGTTTCAGGCTGGAATGCCGATGCCTCGGTCCATGGCATCCTGGTCCAGGCCCCGTTGCCCAGGCACATCGATGCCCCGACGGTTTTCATGGCCGTGGATCCGCGCAAGGACGTGGATGGGTTTCATCCGGTCAACGTGGGGAAACTGATGCTGGGGGATGACACGGGGTTCGTTCCGTGCACTCCCGGGGGGGTTCACGAGCTTCTCATCCGCACGGGGACGCGGATTTCCGGGGCGGAGGTGGTGGTGCTCGGGCGGGGGAACATCGTGGGCAAGCCGATGGCGGCGATTCTCATGCAGAAGGGGCGCCATGCGGATGCCACGGTCACGGTGTGCCATTCGCGGACGGCGGATGTGGCGGCGCATTGCCGTCGGGCCGACATCGTGGTGGCGGCGATGGGTGTGGCGCGGTTTCTGACCGCGGACATGGTGAAGCCTGGGGCGGTGGTGATTGATGTCGGGGTGAACCGGGTGCCGGATCCCACGGCGAAGGGCGGGTCGCGGCTGGTGGGGGATGTGGATTTCGCGGCGGTTCAGCCGATCGCGGGTCGCATCACGCCGAACCCGGGGGGTGTGGGGCCGATGACCATCGCGATGCTGATGCGCAACACGGTGCGGGCGGCGGAATCGCTGACCCGTTGATCGGATGCTTCGGGGTGCCATCCGGGTTTCCAGCGGTCCGTTGCGCGGGGATCGGCGCGGGGGCCGCGCGGGGGTTGCTTCGGGCCGGAGGCGGTGGTCTTCTTTCGACGATTTTCGAACCCATGAACTCCCGATGAAATCGTTCCTGTCCCTCGGTGGAATCCTCTGCGGCGTGCTGGCTTGGGGAATGGTGACGGCCCCAGACACGGGGGCCGCGACGCCGGACACGCTGGAGCTCCATTTCCGGTCGCGCGCGAAGACGGGGAGCCGGGAGACCGAGCGCCGGGTCCGTTGGGAGGCGGGGAAGACGGCGTTGATTGTGTGCGACATGTGGGACGACCACTGGTGCCGGTCGGCGGCGCGGCGGGTGGGGGAGATGGCGGGGCCGTTGAACGAGGTGGTGAAGGCGGCGCGGGCACGCGGCCTTTTCATCATTCACGCTCCCAGCACCTGCACCGGGTTCTACGAGGGGACACCGCAGCGTGAGCGGGCGAAGCGGGCGCCGTTTGCGGCCACGCCGGTTCCCCTGGTCACCAGCGAACGCTGGGGCACGGCTTGGTGCTGGACCGATCCCTCCCGGGAGGCGGTGCTGCCGATCGACGACTCGGATATGGGCTGCGATTGCACCCCGGCCAAATGCGAGATCCGGGCGCCATGGAAGCGTCAGATCGCGACCCTGGAGATCGCGGAACCCGATGCCATCACCGACAACGGCCAGGAAACCTGGAATCTGCTGGAGGAACGCGGCATCCGGAATGTGATCCTGTGCGGTGTTCATTTGAACATGTGCGTGCTTGGACGCCCATTTGCGATCCGGCAGCAGGTGAAGCTGGGCCGGAACGTGGCGTTGATGCGCGACATGACCGACACCATGTATAATCCCGAGCGTCCGCCGGGCGTGAGCCACTTCGAGGGCACCCGGCTGATGATTGGGCATGTCGAACGCCACTGGTGTCCCACCTTTGAGAGTTCCGACCTGACCGGCGGCCGCGCGTTCCGGTTCGCGGGGGACAGCCGGTAGGTGGGGAGTGTAGGGAGTCGGGAGTGGGGGGCAGGAGCGGGGAGAGAAGAGTTTTGAGAGTTGGACAACGGATGGATGAAGGAGATCTGGTGATGAAAGCACATGAGACGAAGCGGGGGATGAGAACGGGATTCCTGGCGTTGCTGGCCGGCCTGTGGGTATGGGGCGTCGGCACGCAAGTGTTCGCCCAGGGGGCCGGGGTTCCAGGCGGGGGGATGGGCTACAACGCGGTGGTGGCCCGTTTGTTCAATGACATCCCGGCCTTCACGGCGACGGTCGAGACGGCGCTGACGAACACGGCGGACAAGTCGCGCCTGATCATCCCGATGAAGATGGCGAAGCGGCAGGACAAGATCCGGATCGAAGTCGATTTCGAGAAGATGAAGGGCGAGGGCGTGGCGATGTCGGCGCTGGCGTCGATGAAAAGCGTCGGCATGGCCCGGATGACCAGTGTGGTGTCGCCCGGGGATCGGACGATGTACGTTTTGTTTCCGGAGCTGAAATTTGCGTCGCGCGTGGCGCTGACGGACGACGACCTGCCGAACGCGGGTTTCAAGGTGAGCAAGAAGTCGCAGGGCAAGGAGACGTTGAACGGCCAGTCGTGTGTTCGTCAGAAGATCGTGATTTCGGCGGATGGCGGGGAAAAGACCGAGGCCACCACGTGGGAATCACCCGCTCTGGGGAATTTTCCGGTCCGGATCATGCTCACGCCGGAGGGCAGCCAGGTGGCGATGAGTTTCAGCAACGTGCAGCTGACGGCACCGGACGAGGATGCCTTCAAGGTTCCCTCGGACTACAAGTCCTTTGACTCGATGACGCAGTTGTTCCAGGAGGCGACGGCGAAGGCCCTGGGCGGCGGGAAATAGACTTCCGGGAAGACTGCCGCTCCGGTCAGCGGGCGGCCTTGTCGAGGGCGTCAAGCACGAGGGTGGGGGTGAGGACTTCGGGGAGGACGATCGGTTCGAGGTCGGGATTGCGCGGATAGACGAGAACGAGGGGGACGCCCGCGCGGCCGAACCGTTTCAGTTCCTCGGTGATGGCGGGTGGAACGCGGGTGTGATCGCCCTTGAGCACGGCCGCGTTCATTTCCGCCAGCTTCCGCCGAACCGGTTCGATGGCGATGGAGGATCGTTCGTTCAGTTTGCAGGTCAGGCACCAGTTGGCGGTGAAATCGACGAACACCGGGCGGCCCGACTTGCGGGCGGCGGCGACGGCGTCGCGGGACCAGGGTTGCCAGGGGATTTCATCGGGGCGCGAGGGGTTGTTTGGAGAGGCGGTGGTCGGTTCCGCGGCGGGATGGCGCCAGTCGAGTTCCTTCTCAAGGGCGTAGGCGTAGAACGAGCCGGCGATCAGGAGGGCGATCACGGTGGCGGCGGTCGGGTGACGTCGGCCCCGTTGGGCGAACTCGCCCCAGACCCAGGTGGCGAGGGAGAGTCCGAGCAGGAACAGGCCGAGCCAGAGCGTGCCGCCGGGGCCGAAGCGCTCGGCGGCCAGGGTGTAGAGCCAGAGGGCGGTGGCGAGCATAGGGAAGCCCATGGCGACCTTGAAGTACTCCATCCAGGCACCCGGCTTGGGGAGGTAGCGCAGCCAGGCGGGCTGGCAGGAGAGAACCACGTAGGGCAGGGCGAGCCCGAAGGCGACGGCGCTGAAGATGGCGATGATGGTGGCGGAGTTGGGCGCGGTGAAGGCATAGCCGAGGGCGGGGGCGAGGAACGGGGCGGTGCAGGGCGTCGCGAGGGCCACGGCCAGCATGCCGTTGAAGAACGCTCCGGCGGGCCCCTCCTTGCTGGCCAGGTCGCCCGCGGCATCCATGGCGCGGCCGGTGACGTTGATCTCGAAAATCCCGAAGAGGCTGAGCGACACCAGGAGGACGAGGGAGGTCATGGTGACCAGGAACACCGGGTTCCCGAATTGCATGCCCCAGCTGGCGGCGCCGGTGGCCTTTTGGACACCGATCACCACGCCCGCCAGAACCAGAAAGGAGAACCAGACGCCGAGCCCGTAGATGAACCCGAGCCGACGGATCTCGGCGGGTCGGCTCCCGCTCTGGCGCACGAAGCCGAGGATCTTGAGCGCGATCACCGGGAGCACACAGGGCATGATGTTGAGGATCAATCCCCCGAGCACCGCGAGCAGGAGGGCGTGGCCGAGGGAGAGACGCGGCGTGGAGGGGGAGGCGTCGGCAGATGATGCCGCGGCCCCCGCCCCGGCTGTCACCGCTGCGACGTTGGATTCCGTGATGGGGAGATCGATCTCAAACGATTGCGTGGCGCGTTGGCGAGGATCGAGGCCGGCCAGAACACCGGTGATCCGGCCGGGCCAGGGAGCGGCGTTGGTGGTGCCGTCCAGGTAGCGCTTCACCTTCTTGCGAAGAACTATCGTCCCGTCCGCGCCCGGCAGGCGCTCGGTGGCAGTCGCCACCTCGAAGCTGGTCTTGTCCACGGTCGGGGGCGCATCAGCGAAGAATTCGGGGGTGCCACCCGTGCCCGTGGTGCGCCAGCGGAGGAGCAGCGGGCGGGTGTCGGCGGTCGCGGGACCGTCCCAGGAAACCTCCGCCGCACCTGCGGGCAGCGGTTTGGGTAGTTGCGCTTCCC
The DNA here is from genome assembly GCA_964476125.1 of uncultured Verrucomicrobiota bacterium. Classification (GTDB taxonomy): domain Bacteria; phylum Verrucomicrobiota; class Verrucomicrobiia; order Limisphaerales; family CAIMTB01; genus CAIMTB01. Next base: position 14,154 of record CAYZAE010000098.1, read on the forward strand.
GCTTTTGCAGGATCGGGGCGTGGACCGAATCGCGACGGGCTGAACCCACCTCCAGGCGTGCGCGCAGGGAGGTGCCGCCGGGGATGCAGCTTTTCTCGCATTCGAGCCACTGCACCTTGGCGGAGAGTTCGACCGGGCCGGCCGGGGCATTGGAGGCGACGGTGATGGGGACGAAGAGGGTGGCGGACTCGTGGTAGATGAAGGTGACCGTGTCCTCCTCGGCGAAGCGTTCAGGGGCGGGCCAGCGGATGGGGCCGGCGGTGAAGCCTGGGGGCAGGGTCCAATCGAGGGTGGTGGGAGCCCCGGAATCGCCGCCATGCCGCCAGTAGGTGTGCCAGCCGGCCTTCATGGTCAGTTCGACGCCGGCCAGGAAGGAGTCGCCGGGCCGGATGGCATCGACGGGCAGGAGGAGTCGGGCGGAGGTGCCGCCGGCGGCGGCGGCCTCCAGGCTGGCGAGGAGGAGGGGAAGCAGGAGGAGAAGACGACGGCACCAGCGCATGGCCAAGCATGGCCCACGGGATAACAATTGCCAAATGCGGGGTGAGGTCGAGCATGGGTCCGGAATGTTGCAGGATGCCGGGACCAGACTGCGTTGGTTGAGCACGGGCCGGGAGGGTCTGGCGGCGATGCTTGGAGCGATCCAGGGAGCCCGGCGTTCGATTGCCCTGGAGATCTACATTTTCGAGGAGTCACCCGTGGGCCGGGAGTTTCTGGCGGCCTTGTGCGCGGCCGCGAGGCGCGGGGTTCGGGTGCGGGTGCTGGTGGATACGTTCGGTTCGTTCGAACTGCGCTCCGATTTTTTCCAGCCGCTGATCGAGGCCGGTGCGGAATTTCGGTGGTTCAATCCGCGGGAGCTGGGACGGTTCATTTACCGGGATCATCGGAAGCTCCTGGTGGTGGATGACCAGGTGGCGTTCGTTTGCGGGTTCAACATCGGAACGCACTACGACGGCGATGGCGTGGTGGAGGGGTGGCGCGATCTGGGGGTGGAGGTCACGGGCGGCTTCGTGCCTGTGCTGGCGGAGGCTTTCGCCGGCATGTTCGGGGCCGCCGGTTTTCGTCACGCCCTGCTGGCGCGGTTCCGTCGTCATCTCGTGCCCCAGGAGGTGCGGGTGAAGGGCGGTTCGGTGTTTCTGCTGTCGCCCGGTCGCGAACGGAATCCGGCGCGCGAAGCGCTCTCCGCGGACATTCTCCGGGCGCGGTGTGTCCGGCTGACGACGGCCTATTTCCTGCCGCCGCGGCGGCTGCGGACGGCGCTGGCGCGGGCGGCGCGGGAGGGGGCCCGGGTGCAGTTGCTGCTGCCGGGGCGTTCGGATGTCCGGCTGGCGCAGTGGGCGGCGCGGGGTCAGTACGGGCGCCTCCTCCGGGCCGGGGTCGAGATCCATGAATACCAGCCGGCGGTATTGCATGCGAAGCGGTACCTTCTGGACGACATCGTCTACGTGGGATCGGCGAATCTCGACCTGCGCAGCCTCAACATCAATTACGAGCTGCTGTTGCGAGTCGAGGATCCGGCGCTGGCGGCCGAGGGACACCGGCAGTTCGAGTCGGACCTTGCGCACAGTCGACAGATTCGGCGCGAGACCTGGCGCCTGCGGCCCTGGTGGAACCGCTTGGGGGAACGGCTCGCCGGATTCTTTTTGGTGCAAATGGATGCCCGGTTTGCCTTGCGCCAGCTTCACCGGCTTCGCGAAGGACCGTTGCGCCTCGGGGTTCGGAAGCTGGCGCGCGTGGCGGCCGCGGCGCGGCGTCGCGGAGCGGGAGGTTCGGGCGCGGATGATGCCACGCGCTGAGGTTGTTTTGGATGCCCCGACGCGCGTGGGCACGAGAACGGAGGAGGAAAAACAGGGTGGAGTCAGGGGGATTCCCGGAGGGGTTTCTTGACACCCCCCCCTTCGCTGATAGCGTCCCCGGCTCCGCGCGTCCGGGCGGTTTGTCCGGGGCGATGGTCTGCATTGTGCGGATGTGTTTCCGCGGGCAGGCCTGAGCGGAGCCATTTTCAACCATGAAACGCCAGTACCAACCTTCGAAGATCCGCCGCAAGCGTCAGCTCGGTTTTCGGGCACGCATGTCGACCCGGGGCGGTCGCAAAGTGATCAACGCCCGTCGCAGCAAGGGCCGTAAGCGTCTGACCGCCGTCTGACCCGTGTCCGCGTCCCCAACCCGCCTCCGGCTCCGGCTTGGCCGCCGACAGCGGCTCCGCGGGCCCCGGGAATTTGCTCGGGTCAGGGCGGAGGGGGAGCGGCGGGTCTGCGGGTGTCTGATCGCGAACTGGCGACGGCTGCCGGACGGGGAGGAATCCCTGCTGGGCATCGTAACGAGTCGAAAGGTCGGGGGTTCGGTGGTGAGAAGCCGGGCCCGGCGGATGATGCGGGAGGCCTATCGTCTCCAGCGCGGGAACCTGTCGGTTCCGGTGGCGCTGGTGCTGGTCGCCCGTCCATCCCTTGCGACGAAGAGTTTCGAGACTGTTTGTCGCGATCTGAGGCGCTGTTTCCAGGAGTCCGGGCTCTGGCGAATGCCGGCTCCCGGGGCTGCTCCCTGATCATGAGGCGAGTCCTCGTCATGCTGGTTCACGGGTACCGCTGGATCCTGTCGCCGCTCAAGGTGGGGCTGCTTGGACCGGGGGCGCGCTGCCGTTTCGAGCCAAGCTGTTCCGAGTATGCGGTTCAGGCGATCACCTGTCACGGGGCCTGGTCGGGCAGCCTTCTTGCCGTGCGCCGGATCTGCCGTTGTCATCCTTGGGGGGGATGTGGGTACGACCCTGTTCCGAGCCGGCCAGCCGGCCGACACCCCGGGGTTTCGGAGGCCGAGGGTCGGATGCCGGGGCAGTGCCCGGATCGGACCGCGGCCTGATTCAACCCAACTGAATTCGATTTCGATCCGGAGTTTTCATGGACCGCCGTTCGCTGCTTCTGCTGATTGGCACGTGTCTCGTGCTGGTGTTCTGGTATCCGCTGATGGAGCGGGTCTACCCGCCGAAGCCCGTGGTGCCGGGTGCCACCAACGGGGTGGCTCAGGGCGCGGGGGCTGCGGCCGGAGGAACGGGGGCGGTGGCCGTGGCGGGAGCGCCTGCCAATGCCGTGACGGCCGCCGGCACGCCGAATGTCGTGGCGCCGGCTGCCCCGGTGACCGTGGCGGCGGTTCCGGTGAGACCCGGGAGCGTGGAGACGGGCTTCGCGGTTCCAGCGGGTACCGCGGAGGAGATCGCGCTGGAGAACGATCATGCCAGGTACGTGTTCACCTCGGCCGGGGGCGGCGTGAAGCAGGTGGAGTTGAAGGGGCACCGCGATGCCATGACCTGGACGGACCGGAGGGCTGGCAAGCCGGTGGGGCCGGCCGTCATCAATCGTTCCCTGGAGACGCCGATCATGGCGGTGCTCGGCCTGGAGGGGGCGGGCGCGGCCGGCCAGTATCGTCTGGCGCGAAGCAATGACGCCGTGGTGGCGAGTCGGGAATTGGGCAACTCGGTCCGGCTGGTGAAGGAGTTCCGGATCGGGAGCAACCACGTCATGCATGTCACCGCACGTCTCCAGAATTGGAGTGCGGCGGCCCAGAAGGTTCCGGCTCAGGAATGGGTTTTCGGGACGGCGGCGCCCTTGAATGCGGCGGAGAATGCCATGTACCTCGGCTTCTTCGAGTACGACGGCAACAGCAGCCAGCATTTCGATGAATCGTGGTTTGCGAACCGAACGCTGGGATGTTTTCCGGGCACGCCCCGGGCGACTTACCTGAGCGACCGCACAAACACGGTCTGGGGGGCGGTGCACAACCAGTTTTTCGCGACGCTGGTGATGCCCGGCGATCGCACGGGCCGACTGTTCGCCCGGCACGTGGATTTGCCGGCGGCGGTGGGCAGCAGCGGCGGCACGCCGTTGTCGGGATACCAGGCGGCCGTGGTTTATCCGGCGGAGGAACTCGCCCCGCAACAGGAGCGGGTCAGGGAGTTTGATCTGTACGTCGGGCCGAAGGAATACGGGGCGATCGCGGTCCTGGGGAACAACGCCGACGTGGTGATGGGGTTCGACAATTACTTTGGGGGACGGTTCAGCGGGTTCTTCGCGCGGCTGCTGCTCCTGGCGATGAACGGGCTTCACAACAAGCTGGGGCTTTCCTACGCGCTGGCGATCATCGCGATCACGGTGTCGGTGCGTCTTCTCTTCTGGCCGTTGATGCAGGCGTCGGCGAGGACCTCCAAGCGCATGGCTGCGTTGCAGCCGCAGATCAAGGAACTCCAGGAGAAGTACAAGGAGAACCCGCAGAAGATGAACCAGAAGATGCTCGAGTTGTGGCGCGAGCATAAGGTCAATCCGGCCTCGGGCTGCCTGCCGATCCTGATCCAGTTCCCGATCCTGCTGGGCTTCTATTCCATGCTCCAGACGGCCATTGAATTGCGGGGCGAGAGTTTCCTCTGGGCGTTCGACCTGTCGCAGACCGACACGATCGCGATGATTCCGGGCCTGAACTTCCCGATCAACCCGCTCCCTCTGTTCATGGGCTTCACCATGCTCTGGCAGGCGCGGCTGCAACCGGTGTCCCCGAGCATGGACCCGGCCCAGCAGAAGCTCATGAAGTACATGCCGCTCATGTTCATGTTCATGCTCTACAATTTCTCCGCGGGGTTGACGCTTTACTGGTCGGTGTCGAATCTGCTCTCCATCCTCCAAATGAAGCTGACCAAGGCCAAGGACGCCGCGAAGGACGGCCCGGCGGCGGGTGCCGTGGCGACTGCGGGGGGTGCGGGTGGAAGACGTCCGCGCCCGGGCACTGCCCGCAAGTGACGGGTGGACGAGAGGACACCGACCGAATCCCGGCGAAGGCACGATTCCTATGATGCACGATCCCAAGGCGAAACTGGCGGAGTTGCTCCATCAGATGGGCTTCGAAGCCACGATTGAGGAGCGCGAGTTCGAGGGCAATCCGATGCTCAACATCGTGACCGAAGACTCCGGGCGGCTCATCGGGCGCAAGGGCCAGACGCTGGCCGCGCTGCAGTTCGTCCTCAACCGCATCCTGTACAAGGAGGATGATCATGCGCAGAAGGTGACCCTGGACGTTGCCGGTTACCGGGCTGCGGCGCGGGACGAGCTCGTGCGCAAGGCGCAGGCCGCCGCGGAAAAGGTTCGCCGCTGGGGCGACGTCATCGAGCTCGAACCCATGAACGCCTTTGACCGCCGCATCGTTCACCGTTCGCTGAAGGATGATCCGGATATCGAGACCCACAGCATCGAGATCGATGCCTCGGATCTGAAGGTCATCCAACTTCGGCCGAAGAACTAGCCGGCCTCCACTCCCGGACAGCCGGGAATCCTCCCCGCACCCCGGCATGTTGAATCCAATCCCTTCTGGAGCCCAAGACACGCGATCTGCGGTTGGGGTCCACGTATGGCTCGTCCAAGCCACCCTCGGTTTCCTGTTGCTGGTCTCCGGATGCGCTTCCTCCAAGGATGCCGACGAGGGTGCAGCCGAGCCTCGGCCCGCCCTCTCCGAGCAGAACGCCAAGATCGCCCGGGGCAGCCTCGCTGCGGTCGAGATCAACGGAGCCTCTGAGGCGGCGGTGACCGAGACCGTCGAATCGGTTTTCACGCAAGCCGGCTTCCGAATCAACGCCCGCAGGCCCGAGGAAATCGTCTTCGACCGCTCCGCGGACCGCCGTGAATCGCGCGCCTACGGCAATTGGATGGGGACCGAGGTGCGCATCCGCATGAAGGTTGAGATCATCCCGCAGAACAGCGGTCGATACTTGGTGATCTGTCGCAGCTTTGTCGCCCGCGATGCCGGCACGATGGGGGAGGATGAACAACCACTCGCCAGGCGCCGGGTACGGGATTACGAGCCGCTACTGTACGAGGTGGCCAATCGACTCAACTGAAACTGAGTAGGGGAGACAATCGGTGGCCCCCCCAGGAGGGTGAAGGCGGAGCATCAAAACATCGCCGGTGCCTTTCCCGTTACGCAAACCGGTCGTCCTTCCACGGGTCGGCCGTGTTGGAATAACCCCGGAGCTCCCAGAATCCCCGGAGATCCCGGTCCAGGAAGATCAGTTCCTTCACCCACTTGGCCCCTTTCCAGGCGTAAAGCTTCGGTACGATCACCCGGGCCGGGCCGCCATGGAACTTCGACAGCGGTTCGCCGTTCCAGGAATGCGCGACCAGGACATCGTCATCCATCAGGGCGTCGAGCGATGCGTTGGTGGTGTAGCCGTCGTGCGCCTTGAAATAGACGTGGGACGCGGTGGGCTTGGGGCGAACGAGTTCGGCGAGGGTGAAGAAGGAAACGCCTTCCCAGGCCATGTCGTATTGGCTCCAGGTCGTCACGCAGTGGAAGTCGCTGACATCCCGGAATTGCGGCAGCGCGCGGAACTGCTCCCACGACAACGTCACCGGATTCTCCACGTGCCCATGGATGCGTAGGCTCCAGCGCTCGGTCGGGACTTCTGGTTGAACGCCCAGGTCCAGGACCGGGAAATCCGTCACCAACCGTTGGCCGGGAGGGAGGCGGTCGGTGGATCGGACCGTTGGCTTGTCGCGGCCTGCCATCTTTCGGGCCCAGCGTTCCTTGGCGGCGATGTACGCTTCCTTCACGGGGACCGATTCTAACGAGTCGCGGCCCGACTTCCAGCCCGGGGAGCCATTCCGAAATCGCGATAGGGGGACA
>CAYZAE010000098.1:20907-25035 GCA_964476125.1 uncultured Verrucomicrobiota bacterium
GGGACAGGCTTTTGGTTTTTATTGGTTATGAATCGACGGATGATGAGTCGACAGAAATGGGTGCGCGCGAACCGGAACGTATTGCGGGGAGACGAAACGGCAGAGGGACAGGCTATGCGTGGAGGCGTTCTCGACTTCCTGCGAAGCCAGCCTCGGGCGCCTGCGTGCGCTTTGCCGCAAATCCTGAGCGGGAATTTTGGACACCGTTCATTGGGCAATAGAGGGACAGGTCTTTTCTCCGGTATGGGTGACCAGCCTGACGAGCCTTGGGCCAGCCTGAGATCCCGCGATATCCGACGACAGAGGGACAGGTCTTTGGTCGGGGCGAACGGCGGGTCCTAGGCCGGTGGAGGGGGGGCGGGTCAGGCTTTGGCCAGTTCCGCGCCGTGGGCACGGATTTTGCGGATGGCTTCAGCGATCTGGTCCATGTCCGAGCGGGGGCCGAGGAGCTGGGTTTGGCTGAACCAGACGGCTTCCTTGCACAGTCGGTCGTTCTGAGGGCATTCGAGCTGTTCCAGCCAGCGCTTCATGCGCGCTTCGCCGTAGATCTTGAGGTAGTGGCGGTTCTTGGCGAGGTCACGGACGTAGGCATCGTGGGTCATGGGGCCGTAGCCGCTGGAAGCCGAGATGCCCTCGGCGCCCAGGGCGGAGAGGAACCTGCCTCGTTCAAGTCCCTGAAAGGCGGCCGGGTCGTAGCGGAACATGTAGAGGTGGTAGGCGCTGCGGGTGGCGCCTTCCGGAAGGCGGGCCGGGGTAATGCCGGGGATTTCGCGGAGCAGGCGGGTGAGGTAGTCCGCGTTCTCAGTCCGGTGGCGGCTTTGTTCGACGACCCGGGTCATCTGGGCCTGGAGCAGGGCGGCCTGGAATTCCGAAAGTCGGAGGTTGGTGCCGCGGGCGCATTGGGCACCCTTGCCGGTGCTTCCCGGCATTCGCCCACGGCCCTGGTAGTGGAAGGCGTAGCAGGCGTCGGCGAAATCGGAATCCTGGGTCAACACGGCGCCGCCTTCGCCTGAATTGAGGTTCTTGCTGGCCTGAAAGCTGAAACAGCCCGCAAACCCCCACGTGCCGACGCTCCGTCCACGCCACTCGGCGAGGTGCGCCTGGCAGGCGTCTTCGATGACCGGAATTCCCCGGGGTTTGGCCGCGGCCAGGAGGGCGTCAAGGTCGGCCGGGGAACCGCCGATGTGGACCGGTAAAAGGGCGCGGGTGTCCGCGTTGATCGCGGCCGGGACCTTGGCGGGGTCGATTTGGAACGAGTCGAGATCGGTGTCCACGAGTACCGGAAGGGCGTGGTTGAGGGTGACCGCGTTGAAGGTGGCGATGAAGGTGTAGGGCGGGACGATGACTTCATCGCCGGGTCCGATGTCGAGGGCACCCAGGACGGTGGCGAGCGAGGCGGTTCCGGAGGAGGTGGCGAGGCAGTGTTTCGAGCCGGTGAGTTTGGCATAGGCGGCCTCGAATTCGACGACCTTCGTGCCGGTGCTTCGGAACCAGTGCCCGGAATGCAGGGCCTCCAGCAGGGCCTTGTCTTCGGTGCGATCCTGCATGGGCCAGGACGGGAAGGGGGTGGACCGGACCGGGGTGCCGCCGAGTTTGGCGGGTTTGGCATCGTCGGCACGCGCCAAGGGTGGGAGGACCGCGGTGGCGGCCGTGGCTGCGGCGGTGGTGCCCAGGAAACGACGGCGGTTGAGGGATTGTTTCATGGTGTCGGAGGTGTTTGGGACGTGGCGGGGAGTGGCGGGGCGGGGTGAGGGTGGGACGGGTTCCTGGGGCCGGTGGTCGGGCGGGGTGGGGGATTACGCCCTTCGGGATAGGCGAATCCGCGGGATGGAGCAAGCGGGTTGGCTGGCAGGTGGGAATGGAAATCGAGTTTCCCCGGCGCCCGACATCGTTCAACCTTGGGGCGTCGCATGGAATACGAAGCGGTCATCGGGCTTGAAACCCACGTCCAGCTCCGGACGCAGTCGAAGATGTGGTGCGGTTGCGCGAATGAATTCGGGGCGCCGCCCAACACGAATGTGTGTCCGGTGTGCCTTGGCCTTCCGGGGGTTTTGCCGGTGGCGAACGAGGAGGCCTTGCGGCTGACGGTTCTCACGGGACTTCTGCTGGGGTGCGAGATCCCGGGCCATGCCAAGTTCGACCGGAAGAACTACTTCTATCCGGACGTGGCGAAGAACTACCAGATCACCCAGTACGACCAGCCCTCGACGCGGAACGGGGTTCTGGAGTTCGAGTTCGAGGGGCGGCTGGAGAAGGTCCGGATCACGCGGGCCCACCTCGAGGAGGACGTGGCCAAGAACTTCCATTTCGGTCGCGAGAGCGGCGTCGATTTCAACCGGGCGGGGGTTCCTTTGCTGGAGATCGTGTCGGAGCCCGATCTGCGTAATGCCGAAATGACGCAGGCGTATCTGAATGCCCTGACCGAGGTGCTGGTGCAGGGGGGGATCAGCGACTGCGACATGGAGAAAGGCATGCTCCGTTGCGATGTGAACGTGAGTGTCCGGCCGAAGGGGGCGGAGAAGCTCGGGGCGAAGATCGAGATCAAGAACATGAACACCTTCTCCGGCGTCCGGCGTGCGTTGGAGTACGAGATTCCGCGACAGATCGAGGCGGTGACCCGCGGCGAGTCGCTGCGGCAGGAGACGCGCCGCTGGGATGACGTGGCGGGCATCACGGAGCCGATGCGGTCGAAGGAGCACGCCCATGATTACCGGTATCTTCCTGATCCCGATTTGCTGCCCTTCGAGCCGTCCGAATCCTGGCTGGCCGGGGTGCGGTCGAGGGTCGTCGAGTTGCCCCTGGTGCGGAAGCAGCGGTTTGCCCGCGATTACGGCCTGCCCGCCGGGGATGCCGAGGTGTTCAAGAGCAACCTGCCGTTGGGCGACTTCTTCGAGAAGGCGGCGGCTGGAGCGAAGAACCCAAAGTCGGTCGGGAACTGGGTGATCAACAATCTCGTCGCCAAACTGAACGAGGCGGGGACCTCGCTGGCCGAGTTGAAGTTCGCGCCGACCGCATTGCGCGACCTGGTGGACCTCGTGGAATCCGGGAAGATCAACTCCAAGATCGCCCAGGAAGTTTTCGGGGAGATGTTCGCGAGCGGCAAGGCCCCGGGCGCGATCGTCGAAGAGAAAGGGCTTTCCCAGGTCAGCGACACGGGGGCGCTGGAGGGCTTCTGCGATCAGGCAATCGCGGCGAATCCCGGGTCCGCCCAGGATTTCCGGAACGGCAAGGTGGCGGCCCTGAATTTCCTCAAGGGCCAGGTGATGAAGTTGAGCAAGGGCAAGGCCAACCCGGCCGTGGTGGGCGAGATTCTGGAGCGGAAGCTCAAGGCCTGACGCTCCGGTTTCCAGCCTTCCCCGTCGCTCAGCCGGCGTCGACCGGAGTGGCCAGTTCCTCGGCGGGATACGTCCAGATCTCGGCGAGCGTGGGGTGGTAGTGCGGCATGGCCGCGAGTTCGGCGGCGGTCATGCGTTTGGCCATGGCGGCCACGATTTCGTGGATGAGTTCCCCCGCCTGCGGACCGACGCAGCAGCCCCCCAGGATTTCGCCGGAGTCCGGCGCGGCGAGCAGTTTCACGAACCCGTCGGTTGCGCCGAGGATCAGGGATTTCCCGTGATCGGCGAACGGGTAGCTGGCGGTGCGGAACGGGATGCCCTGTTCCCGCGCCTTGCGTTCAGTCAGGCCCACCACCGCGACCTGCGGTTCGGTGAACACCACGTGGATGAGAAGCCGGTAGTCCATCGTTCGCGGACGATCCGGGAACGCGATGTTGTGACCGGCGATTTCGCCCTGCATCACGGCGAGGTGGACGATTTCGTGCGGGCTCGCGCAATCCCCGCCCGCGAAGAGGTGCGGGACGTTGGTGCGCATGGCGGCGTCGGTGAGAATGCGGCCCTTCTCGGTGGTGACCCCGGCTTGGTCCAGTCCCAGGCTCTCGGTGTTCGGGGCACGGCCGAGTGCCATGAGCATCTGTTCGGCGGACACACGTCGTTTTTTTCCTTCATGTTCGAACCGCAGTTCCCGCATCGCTCCGCGACGTCGCACGTCGATCATCCGGGTGCCGGTGAAGAGCCGGCTCCCTGCCCGGACCATGGCGCCTTCGAGGGCTTTGGCGGCATCGGGATCACA
>CAYZAE010000099.1:0-3018 GCA_964476125.1 uncultured Verrucomicrobiota bacterium
CCCATGCCCCTCCCCTCCATCACCCCCGCCCGTCTGGCCTCGTCTGTCATCGCGGTTCCGCCCCTGGCGCGGGATGCGCAGGAGAAGATTCACCCGGGAGAAAACCTGCGGCTCATCCGTCACCTGGAAGCGGGAGGCGTCGACATCCTGCTCTACGGCGGCAACGCGAACCTCTACCACATCCGGCCCTCCGAATACGCCGGGCTCCTCGGGATGCTGGCGTCGAGCGCCGCCCCGGGAACGCTGGTGGTTCCGTCGGCTGGCCCAGCCTACGGAGTGTCGATGGACCAGGCCGAGGTCGCCCGCGATTTTCCCTTCCCGACCCTCATGGTTCTCCCGCATCAGGGCCTGAACACCTGCCCCGGTGTCGCCACTGGACTTCGGCGGTTCGCAGATCGTCTGGGACGCCCGATCGTGGTGTACATCAAGCAAGAGGGTTATCTCACCCCCGCAGACGCCGCCCGCCTCTTCGCCGATGGCTGCGTGTCGTGGATCAAATACGCCATCGTTCGACCCGACCCGTCCCAGGATCCCTTCCTGAGTGAACTGCTGAACTCCGTGCCCTCGGACAGGGTCATCAGCGGCATCGGCGAACAACCGGCCATCGTGCACCTGCGCAACTTCCGGCTTGGCGGTTTCACCAGTGGCTGCGTCTGCGTCGCGCCCCGGCTTTCAACGCGGTTCCTGCAGGCCTGCCGGGCGGCCGATTGGACCGAAGCCGAGCGGATCCGCGGGATATTCAAACCGCTCGAGGACCTCCGGAATGCCATCCACCCAGTGCGCGTGCTGCACGAGGCTGTCCGTCTGGCGGGACTCGCGGAAACCGGTCCGATGCTCCCACTGCTGCACCCACTCGATCCTTCGTCCGCCACGGAGGTTGGCCGGACCGCCACAGCGCTGCTCGCGGAAAATCGGGCCGAACTTCCGTAGGCGATCCAGGAACAGGATGGCGAGCGTGTGGGGCCTGCTCCCAACACGGCTTGGCCGGCCTGCCGGAGCTCGGTGTCGGATTGCCTGACAACCTGATCGGTCGGCCGACCGGGAGTGTAAAAATCTCCGACAGTCGTGAAGCGCCTTGCGACGCCCTGCGTCCGAGCGCGCAAGAAACCCTCGGAGACACTGGATTCATGAAGCCATTTCCTGCGGTTGATGAATCCGCCGAGCGGGATAACCGCGTCCAAAGGCGGCTCGCCGACGCGTCCCAACAGAGCGGAAAAGTGTCGGCATTTTTAACACCAAAATGGGTACGACCAAAGTCGCCCAGGCCTTCTTCAACCCCACCAACCAACGCGCAAAATCAAATGCATCAATAATTTACAAAAAAGCGCCAGAAAACCCACGTTCACTTCGACCCAATTCTGGCACATCGGCCGCTGAGAGCATCTCGCATGAAGCAAACTATCCTTGTCTCAATCCTACTCGCGGGCGCCTCGGCTTCGACCTTTGGCGACATCATCTTTAACAGCTTCGGTCCCGGGAACTCGTTCTCTAGCGGCGGCCGTCTCCTCCAGGGCGAGAATGTCTTCAACATCGGCAACGTCGACCAGGCCGCGTCGTTCGTCGTTGGACCCAACAATTACGCGGTGACCTCGATCACCCTGGGTCTGACCGTCGGCGGCATCAATGGGGGTGCCGGTCCGATCGATTTCGTTCTCACCACGGATAACAGCGGCGTACCCGGAGGCGTGCTGGAAACACTCTCGGGCAATGTGGCGAGCGGCTCGACGCAAGTCATCACCCGGAGCGCTTCCGGGGCCACAATCCTGAATGCCAACACCACCTACTGGATCATCGCGGATGCCAAGGGGCTTTTCGATGGCAGCTGGGGATTCAATGACCAGGGAATCAAGGGGCTGACTGCCGGGCGTTCGGCAAACAGCGGCACGGTGAACTATGGTGCCTGGAGCACGCGCCCGAACGACGACCAACTCGCGTTCCGCGTGGAAGGCCGCATCACCAACAAGGGCCGCGTTCCCGATTCCGGACACTCCCTGGCCCTCCTCGGCCTCACCACCCTGGCTCTGACCGGCCTGGCTCGTCGGCGCGAATAACGCGTCACCCAAACGAAACCAAGAACAGCCAACCTAACCCAACAGAACCCAAAACCGCCCGATTCGGGAACGATCCCGGATCGGGCGGTTTCATGGTCGCAACCCGGAGGATCGCCAACGTCCAGCCTCAGTGGCCTTCGTGTTCCCGGATGTACTCGGCTTTCAATCCAAGTTCCTCGGGAGCGTGAAGCACGAGCATCTTCATGCGGATATCCGCCGGCAGTTCGTGCTGGGTCCGCAGGGACACGATCACCATCAGGAAGATCGCCCCGGGCACGGCCCAGATCGCCGGCTGTTCACACAGGATCCGAAGCAGCGGATGGGCGAGCCAGAAGGACTGGAGATTCACCCAGCCGAGGTCACTGAAATTGGTCACCGAAACCGCAGCCACCGCCGCAATACCCCCCGCAAGCATGCCCGTGGCGGCTCCACGCATGGTCATCTTCCGCCACCACACACTCATGAACAGCAGCGGGAAATAGCTCGCCGCCGCGATGGCGAACGCCTGGCCAACCATGAAGTTGATCTGCAGCGGCTCCACGAAACAGCCCAGCAACGTGGCCACGCCACCAATCAACCAGGCGAACAGCTTGAACATCGCCATCCGCTCCCGCGCCGTGCTCTGCGGACGCAATATCCGCCCATACACATCATGGGCCAACGCCCCCGTCATCGACACCAGCAGACCGGAGAACGTCGACATAAACGCCGCGAACGCTCCGGCACAGGTGATTCCACTCAGGATGGAACCCCAAGGCAGTCCCTGCGGTGCCGCATTGCCCGCGGCTCCACCCGCGGGCGCGGACGCCGCGGTCGCGCCGGCTACTCCGGGTCCCGACCCTGCGGAAGGCGTCGAGGCGATGCGATCGAGGGCCTTCGGCAATTCGAGCACGATCTTGTCCGTGCCCTTGGCGCCGATCCCGGAATACAGCTCCGGCATCAGGTTGCGTCCCATCAACCCGAACAC
>CAYZAE010000099.1:3118-13467 GCA_964476125.1 uncultured Verrucomicrobiota bacterium
CTTCCCGGATCACCAGCACTCCGTTCGTCCGAAGAAATCCCAACACCTCCGAAGCCCGCGGCGTCGTGGATAGCGTCCGAACATCCAGGCGCACCGAACCGTCCGCCCACATCTTCGCCAGGATCAATTCCACGGGACCCGACGAAGCAGCCTCCGTCCCGACCGCCTGGACGTAGGACCGGACAATCTGTGCCACGGGAAAGGTCATTCCGGTCTGGTCCCCTCCCACCGGCACGACGACCACCACGGGATCCTTGTCCTTCGCGGCGGCGCCGGAGGTGGCGGGAGGATTCAGCTGGATGCGCTCGGAGACTGTGGCCCCGGTGTAGGTGTAGGTGGGAGGAACCGCCTTCGCGGCCTTGGTGGTCAACGGACCGAACGGATTCAGCCAAGGCGCATCCGCCGGAGCCTTCGGAGGCAGGGCCTCGCGCCGGACCAACCCGGTTCCGGCCTCGCCCGACGGGGCCGCGCCTCCGACACCATTGGCTTCCAGCTGACGGCCGTAATGGCCGTACACCGACATCAGCACGAACACCGGAATCGAGATGGCAAACATCTTGGCCCAGTACTGGAAGGCCTGGACCAGCGTGATGCCTTTCATGCCGCCCAAGGCGACGTTCAGCGTGATAACCGACCCGACCACCACCACGCCCGCCCAGTAGGGAAGCCCCGGAAACACATAGGCCAGGGTCGTTCCCGCCCCCTTCATCTGGGGCATGGTGTAGAAAAAGCCGATGAACAGGACGAACACCACGGCGATCTTCCGGAACACCGGCGAGTCGTAACGGCCTTCGGCAAAATCCGGAATGGTGTAGGCTCCGAACCTCCGCAACGGCCCCGCAATGAACAGCAGCAGGAACAGATAACCGCAGGCGTAACAGACTGGGTACCAAAGGGCATCGTACCCGCTCGACATCACCATGCCGGCGATCCCCATGAAACTCGCCGCACTCAGGTATTCTCCCGAGATCGCGGACGCATTCCAACCCACCGAAACGCCACGTCCCGCCACGAAGAAATCCGAGGCCGTCTTCGATTGCCGGGCCGCGCGGAAGCCCATCCAGATCGTCGCGCCCACCGTCAGCAGGCTGAACCCGAGGATCCATGGATCGATCATCGCGATGCCCTCCGACCGTTCTCAGCGGTGCCCGCGCCCGACTTGGCCGCCACCGTCTGCACTTCTTCCCGTTCCAGGCGCATGGAGTTTCGGATGAAGTACCAGGCGATCAGCCAGACTGCCGGGAAGAACCCGATGCCCAGGATGAACCAGGTCAGCGTGAAACCACCCCCGACGCGTCGCGCCATCAGTTCCGGCAGGAAATAATTCGCCAGCGGCAAGCCCACCAGCATCGAGAGAAAGGCCAGCGCACAGAGCACCGACAACCGCAATTGGCGCGACATCAGCTCCCGCAGGAATCCCTCGCTGTGGAGGAAATCCTCGCGCGACCTCGGCGCGCGCGACGATGAATCCGCTGGATGGGGACTGGGGGAATCGGCAGGCACCCGTGCGATGTACCAGAGCGCTCCGCTGCGGGCAATGACCCGCAACGACCGCACGTTAAACTTCGACCACGATCTTCAGCGATTCCGGCGTCGGCTTCGCCGCCAGCGCCACCGCCGCCGACGTCTGCTCCAGAGGAAACCGGTGCGTGATCAACGGCCGCACATCCAATTGCCTTCGGAACACCAGACGCGCCACCTCGCGCTGGAGGGTGAAGTCCGAGGAATAACTCCCGATCAGATCCTTCTCATCCACGCACACCGTCGAAAGATCGACCGGTTCCACATCGCCCCGCCGCGTATGTGCAAAGAGCAGCACCTTGCCGCCGCCGCGCACCAGGGACATCGCCTGCTGCAACGCCGCCGCACTCGGCACCGCAATCACCGCCGCATCCAAACCCGTCTTTCCTGCGGCCCGCCGGATCGCCTCCACCGCATCCGCGGCATCCGCTCGAACCGCCTGACGCGCGCCCCACCGACGGGCCAGCACAAGGCGTGAGTCGAGAAGATCCGTGGCCAACACCCGCATGCCCGCCACCTTCAACAACCGGGTGAACAACAGCCCGATCGGTCCCTGGCCCGCCACCAGCACCGCATCTCCGGGCAACAGCGCCAATCGACGGATCGCTTTCAGGACCGTGTTCACCGGTTCCAGCAGGGCTCCTTCATCGAAACTGTTCCCCCGGGGAATCTTCACCACCCCGGGCAGGCAGAACGACATCACCCGCACGTACTCCGAATACCCGCCCCCGGCCGGTTCGAAGCCGGCGGTGATTCCCGTCCGCTTGTAGGTCGCGCATTGGGCAAAGGCCCCGTGCCGGCAGTAATGACAGGTCAGACAGGGCACATGATGATGCAACCCCACCCGCTCCCCCACCCGGAATCCGCGCACCCGGGCGCCCACGGACACGATCGTTCCGGCCGTTTCATGACCGAACACCCGCGGTGGTTCCACCGTCCCGTAGTGGATCTTTTTAATGTCGGTCGGGCAAACCCCGCACGCCGCGACCTTCACCAGCAACTCGTCGCTGCTGATTTTGGGCAGAGGCAGCTCCTCCACCCGCAGATCGTTCGGTCCCCGGTAGACCACCGCCCGCATGGACCGTGGCAATGTCCCTGTCACCTTCACCCCCGCAATCTGCCCCCGCACCGCTCCGTTGACGAGCCCGCCTCCTCACAGAGGGACAGGTCTTTCATCCCCACAGAGGGACAGGTCTTTCATCGCAGACACGATCGCTTCGCCAAGTAGCCTGTCCCCACCGTCGTTCCCACCGTCGTTCGGCCTCGTGGCCAGGGTGGCCAGGGAGTCTGTCCCCCTGGGTCAACGCCAATGGCGTTGCGGCGTGGAGCCCAGGGTTGGCCTGCCGACCGGCGGTCCAACCCCGGGCTGGAGGACGGAATTTCCGTCGGGATTCGCTGAGGCATCTCCCCTCGTACTCGCTGCAGAGGGATCTCTTCCTCTCTTCCCCCCCCGCGCCTCTGCGCCTCTGCGCGAGACGAAAAAGCCACGGGACGAGTTCCGGCGTTGGCTTGGGGCGAGGGCGGCGGTTTGGGGGCTTGCCGAGGTCGGGTCTGGGCTCGCACGCGCTACTGAGGGACAGGTCTTTCGTCACGGGCGCGAGCGCACCGCCAAGGAGCCTGTCCCCGCCGTTGCTGTCGGTCCCCGTCGCCGCTGTCCCCGCGTCGAGGCCCGAGCTAAATGCCTGCCAACGCCTGAAACCAAGGCTCCGGCCTTGCCTCAAACCTCAGCTCAGCCCCACGCCAGGGAAGGGTCAGGGCACCCGCGTGAAGAGCCTGGAACTCCGTCAACAACGTCGCCCGGTCCGACTCGGTCGATTCCCCCTTCACAAACCGCAGATAACACTCCGGATCCCCGCCATAGATCTTGTCCCCCACGATGGGATGGCCGGCGTGCGCCAGGTGGATCCGGATCTGGTGCTTGCGACCGGTCAACGGGTCGACCCGCACCCGGGACAGCGGGCGCCCGGCATGCTCAAATCGACGTTCGACCCGGCAACGCGTCGACGCCGACGCCCCGTCCGCGCGCACACAATCCTTGATCGCCACGGGGCTCGACTCGTCCTTTCCGAGCGGCGCATCGATCGCGAACTCGTCCGCCTCGGGATGCCCGTGCACAATCGCCTGGTAAACCTTCGTCACCGCCCGCGACTCGAACAACCGTCCGAGTTCGCCCGCCACCTCCGGGCTCTTCGCCGCCAGCGTCACGCCGCTCGTTTCCCGGTCGAGGCGGTTGACCAAAAAGACCGGCTGCCCCTGGCGATAGAGGCGAAGCCGCGAGATCAAGCTCGAATAAACATCCCCCTTGGTCGGGTGACAGACCAGCCCGGCCGGTTTGTTGACCACCAGCAGTGCGTCATCCTCGTGAAGGACCTCGACGAGTGGAACAGGAACCATGGTTCGATGAACGGAGTTCGGAGTTCGGAGTTCGGAGTTCGGGGTGGGGAGTGGGGAGTCGGGACTGGGAGGTTGGAGGAGGAGCGGGCGCAAGAAAAAGGCGGCCGCGATCGGGGATCGCGGCCGCCGTGAGAAGAGCCTTCGCAACGGATCAGGCGGGCGCCTGCACCTTGGCCGGAACCTCGGTGACGATCGCCTGGAGCTGCATGAAATCGAGCACCTTGCCGGTGAGGATCTGCTCGGCCACGGCATTGATCTGGCCGGACTGCTGCAGTTCCTTGAGGACCTTTTCCGGACGTTCCTGGCGTTGCTGGGCAATGCCGGCGACGCGCTGGAGGACTTCCTCGTCCTTGACCCGGATGTTCTCCTTCTCGGCGATGCGGTTCAGGATGAGCGCCGCCTTGACCCGATCCTTCGCGCTGGTGTTGGCCGCGGCGAAGATCTCGTCCTTGTGCTCCTGGATCGATTCCTTGGTCACACCGCGCTGCTGGTTCTGATAGACGATGTCGCGAACCACGTTGCGCGTCTCGTTCTGGACGATCGACTCCGGCAGCTCGCAGGCGACCCGGTTGAGAATGGTCTGGATGAGCTGATTGCGAATCGCCGTGACCCGCTTGTGCTTCAGCTCGTTGTCGAGATCGTTGCGCACGCCTTCCTTGAGGGCGTCCACCGTCGGGATGTTGAACTGCTTCGCAAAGTCGTCGTTCAACTCCGGCAACACCCGCTCCTTCACCTCGACAATCTCGACTTCGTAGACGCCGTCCTTCCCGGCCACAACCGGCACCACAAAATCCTCCGGGAACTTGACCGTCACGGTCCGGCGATCGCCCGCGGAGGCGCCCAGCAACTGGTCGGTGAATCCGGGAATGAAGTGGCTCGATTCGGCCTTGAGCCAGAAATTCTTCTGCTCCGTCAGGCCCTTGGCCGTCGGGGCGTGGTCCGTGATCGGCTTGCCCTCGCAGGTGCCCGTGTAGTTCACCACGATGAAATCACCGGTGGAAACAGGGCGGGCGACATCGGCAAAACTGCCGCGCTGTTCCCGAACGGCCTGGAGCGCGCGTTCGATGTCCTCGGGAGTGACCTGGCGGACTTCGACCTCGACCGCGATGCCTTTGTAATCCGGCAGATCGAAAACGGGTTCGGTCTCAACCGTGGCCGCGAACTGGAAGCCTTTGCCGCGCCCGAAGAGAATTTCCTCCACCTCGGGGTTGCCGAGGGGCCGGAGCCCCTTTTCCTTCAGGGCCGCACGGTAGTTCTCGGTGAACACGCGACGGCGGACCTCCTGTTCGATCTCCGCGCCAAACGTGCGCGTGACCAGATACGCCGGCGCTTTGCCAGGACGGAAGCCCGTGAGCTTGGCCTGCTTTTGATAATCGCGCGTGGCCTGCTCGAAGGCCTCGTCGACCACTGCCGCCTCGACTTCCACCTTCAACAGCACCTTGCACGGCGCCAACTGCTCCTGGGACACGTTCACGATCTTTTCCTTTCTATGGCAAATCCGCGCGACCCGGACACGCCCGGGTCGAGACGGGCCGGACAACCTAGAAAACGGGTCCAAGAGCGTCAAGCACCCGCCCGAAATCTTGAACGGCCCCGAAGTCCCACCTTCAACCTGCGGGATCCAGAGGAAGCCGGATCTCCACGGTCGTCCCCTGGCCCGGTGCCGACCGGAAATCGATCCTGCCCCGGTGGCCCTCCACCACCCGCAACACCACCGCCAGACCCAGACCGGTGCCCTGGACCTTCGTCGACCCCAGCAGCCCGCCGCGCCGGGGATTGAAGTTGGGGGGTAATCCGGATCCGGTGTCGACGAACACGACCCGGATCCCGGGGGTGCCTTCCGCCATCGGACAGGCGTCGCAGGCCACCGTCAGGGCACCGCCCTCCGGCATGGCCTCGAGCGCATTCAGGGTCAGGTTGAGAAACGCCTGTTCCAATTGCCCCCGATCCGCCCGCAGTTCGAAAGGGCCCGCGCCCAGTTCCAGCCGCAACTCCACTCCGTGAGCCCGGAGCTTGTGCCGGGTCATTAATTGAAGCTCCCCCAGCACCGCAGCGAGCGAGTGCTTCTCGAACTGCGGCTCCGCGTGCCGGGCGAAATCCAGCACCTGCTCCACGATCCGGTTCAGCAGGTCCATCTTCTGGCCCATCAACCGCGCATCCTCCTGCCGCGGATCCCCCGGGGGAAACTGCAGGTCCAGGGAATGGTAAAGCATCTTCATCACGGTCAGCGGATTCCGGATTTCGTGGGCCACCTCCGCCGCCAGCAATCCCAGCGATCCCAGCTTGTCGCTCTGCCGCAGTTGCTCCTCCGCCAGCCCCATCCGCTCCACCAACTTCGCCCGCTCCAGCGCCACCGCCGCCAGTTCCGCCAGGGCGGACAGGGTCTCGATCTCCTCGTTGGAAAAGGTGTGACGCTGACCGGAGTACACATTGAGAACGCCCTCCGCCCGCCCACCCACCACCAGCGGAACGCTCAATAACGACACCAATCCCTCGCGTCGGGCGACCTCCGTGGATTGGTACAGCCGCGAGGACCGCACGTCCTCCCACTGCTGCGGCTTGCGGCGCCGAAGCACCACGCCCACCAGGCTGTCCGCAACACTCAATCCGCGCCGACCCAGGTAATCCGGCCCCGCGCCATGGCTCGCCCGCACCTCGAGTTCCTCAGGATCCGAGCCGATCATCAGCACCGATCCCAGCTTGGCCCCCATCAGTTCCGACGCCTCCCGGGCCACCATTTCCAGGACTTCATCCAGACCGATGGCGGTGTTGATCCGGCGCGAAATGCGGGCGATGGCCGTGGCCAGGGCCGTCTTCCGGCGCGCCTGTTCGAACCGCCACGTGTTTCGGATCACGATCGCCGCGTGGGCCGCCAGATCCGTGAGAAACTCCTCGTCCGAAGCGGAGAACGCGTCGGCCTGCTCGGAATCGACGTTCAGCGCCCCCCGCAGTTCGTTGTCCATCCAAAGCGGCACCGCGAGTTCGGATCGCACCTCCGGCCGGACCATGACGTAGCGTGGATCGGACCTCACGTCGCCCACCCGGGCCGACTGCCCGTGCACCGCGACCCAGCCGGTGATTCCTTTTCCGATGGGCAACCGGAGCACGGCTGCGCTCTTGGGCAGCCCCATGGCGGCCTCGATTTCCAGCATGTTGGAATTGGGATTGCGCAACACCAGCGAACCGCTGGTGGCCCCCGTCAGCCGAACGGCCTCCCCCACCAACTGATGCAGCGCCTCCCGCGGCTCCAGGGAATCATGGATCGCCAGCGCCGCCGAATGCAGCACCTCCAGGCGCCGACATCGCTCAAGCAACTCCTTCACCGCCGTCTCCGTCGCCATGCCCCCACTCCATCACGCTACCCCCAATCGACGCCAGCCCCCGAACTCCGATCTCCGATCTCCGATCTCCCCACTCCCACCTCACCTAGCGCATCCGGAGGATGCCCAGAGCGCCGAGCCCTGCGAAGACCAGGTTGGGCATCCAGGCCGCCAGCCACGGGGGAACCACCGACCCGGTGCCCAGCGCCAGGCTGAACTCCTTGAGCACGAAGTAGGCGAAGGCCATGAGAATGGCGGCAGCCACGCCGACGAACACATTCCGTCGACCTGAACCCGCACCTGCGGGAATTCCGATGAGGATCACCACCAGACAGGTCCAGGGCGATGCCAGCCGGTCATGGAACCAGGTGCGCAATCGGGCGTCGAACTCGGGGGACAGAACGCGGTGCAATTCCCGGTAGGTCCGGATCTCGCGCAGGGACAACTGCACCTGCCGGGAGCGTTTGAGGCTGCCCAGCATGCGGCTGATCTTCACTTCGCTGCGCAGATGAGCGGGTGTTTCAGGGAAATCGGAGACGGTCAGGCGGTTGGTCTTGATCTGACTGATGTCGCCCTGGTTCCCGGGCGGGAACGTCAGCCGGGTGACCCCTTCGAACACCCACGAGCCGTCCTCGTAATGACCGTGTTCCGCGATCAATTCCTCCCTGCCCCCACCCGCTCCCGGCCATTGGACGTGCAACCCCTGGATCTCCGCGGTGTCGACCTGGAACCGTTGAAGCCACCAGATCCGGCCGGTTTCCTCGTCCCGGAAATTCAGGTTGGCCCGCCAGCGGGCCTCCTCGCCGCCGGCGCCGGCGACACGCCGCTCAAGCACCGCCTCGGCCCGGGCCGCCGCGTCGGGCACGGCGTATTCGTTCACCGCCATCAAGGCGAGACTGGCCAGCACGCCGACCCCCAGGTAGGGCACGGAGATCCGCCACATGCTGCGCCCCGCGGCGCGCATCGCGATCAGTTCATTGTGCCTCGAGTGCTGGGCCAGCACGTAGAGCAGGGACAGGAGCAGCGCGACCGGGATCTGGAGCAGCAGGTTCAGCGGCAATCGGTGCCAGAGGTAGAGAAGAACCTCCTCAAACGCCAAATCCCGGCGTCGAAGCTCATCCATGCCCCCCAGCAACTCGAACGAGAGCCAGAAAACCAGAATGCCAGCCAGACAATAGCCAAAGGCACCCAGAAACTCGCGCAGCTGGTATCGATCCAGCAATCGCATCAGTTCCCGACGCTACGGGCCCCGCCTCCGCCACCGCAAGCCCCCGTCCACAGCCTTTCCGGTTTACCGCCCCCGGCAGGTTCGCCTACCGTCCCGGCTCCATGACCCCGTCTGCCCCCTCTCAAGCCGCCGCTTCGCCCACCGAAGCGCGCAATCTCGGGGAACTCTCGTCCTCCCAATGGAAGACGGGCATCGCCGCCTGGCTCGGGTGGTTGTTCGACGGCATGGACATGCACCTCTACACGCTGGTGGCGGCCCCGTTCGTCGCGCAGTTGGTTCATGCAGCCACCACGGCCGACGACGAGGTCAAACAGAAGAGTTCCTGGATCCAGGCCGCATTCCTCATTGGCTGGGCCCTTGGCGGCGCGATCTTCGGCCGGATCGGGGACCGGCTCGGACGCAGCCGCGCCCTGTGTTTCACGGTTCTCACCTACGCCCTGTTCACCGGGCTCTCGTTTTTCGCCCAGACCTGGTGGCACCTGCTCATCTTCCGGTTTGTGGCCGCCCTCGGGGTGGGCGGCGAATGGGCCGTTGGTTCCACGCTCCTGGCCGAGACCTGGCCCAAGAAATGGCGCCCCTGGATCTCCGCCGTGCTCCAGTGCGGGGTGAATCTCGGGGTTCTGCTCGCCTGCCTGACCGGCTACCTCCTGAGTGGCGCCCCTCCCCGTTACGTGTTCCTCGTGGGCATCGTCCCGGCCCTGCTCGTGTTCTGGATCCGCCGTCACGTGCCCGAACCCGCCGAGTGGCACGCGGCCAAGGCGGCCCGGGAAGCGCAGGACCCGCCGCTCACGGATCTCTTCCGCGGCCGCGTCGCCCGCACCACCCTGCTCACCATCATTGTCTGCGCCTCGTCGCTGTCCGCCTGGTGGGCCTTCATGTTCTGGCATCCGCAGCATCTCCGCCATCTCCCGGATGTCGCGGTGCTGGCGCCCGCCGACATCAACCGCCTGGTCTCCACGACCTTCGCCGCGGTGATCGCGGCCTCGATCGCGGGTAATTTCTTCTCCGGCTGGCTGGCGCAGCGGCTGGGATTCCGGCGGGCCCTGGTGGTGATGTTCGCCGGATTCGCCCTCACCATGTGGGGCGCCTTCGCCGTCGAACGCGGGGCCCCGGCCCTGTCCAATTTCTGGCTGCCCGCCATCGGTTTCTGGTCCGGGGTCTTCGGGCTGTTCACCATGTTCCTGCCCCCCCTCTTCCCCACACTCCTCCGGACCACCGGCGCCGGATTCTGCTACAACGTCGGCCGCATCGCCGCTGCCTTCGGCACCATTTTCTCGGGCGCCATCACCCGGGGCGGAAACTTCCGACAGACCCTGTTTGCCATCGGTTTCCTCTTCCTGATCGCCACCGTGGTTTCGGTCTTCATGCCCGATCCCGAGAAGGAATCCGCCTAATCCCGGATTTTCGCTCGCCCACCCGCCCGCTCCCGGGCCAATCTCGCCGCGTCAATGGCGCTCAAAACCGGCGACCCGTCCGGGATCATCATTCGAGAAGTCACCGTCCTCAACCGGCTGGGAATCCACGCCCGGCCAGCAGCCTTGTTTGTCCGCACCGCCGCCAAGTTCCGCGCCGAGATCTTCGTGGAAAAGGACGGCGAACGGATCAACGGCAAAAGCATCATGGGCCTCATGATGCTCGCCGCCGGCCCCGGCAGCCGCCTCCGCCTTGAAGTCTCCGGCGACGACGCCACCGCCGCCCTCCAGGCGATCGAAGAACTGATCGCCGTCCGCAAGTTCGACGAGGAATAGTAGACTCAGGGTAGGTCCGCACAGACGCGGCCCAACCCAGGGCTGGAGGGCGGAATCCTTTCAGGATTCATCGAATCCTCCCCCCTTCCACCCTCCGAGTCGGCGTCCCCCACCCAAGGTCCGCTCTCCCCACCCCGA
>CAYZAE010000099.1:13567-24284 GCA_964476125.1 uncultured Verrucomicrobiota bacterium
CGAAGGCGACGCATTTCCGTCCTTTGCAAAGGCTCCTGCTTTGCCCCATAAGTTCAGGGAACACCAAAAACCGGAGACCATGCTCACGATCCTTGGCCCGAAACCGCAGTCCTCGGGATTCTGCGACGGGGTGTCGCGACGTCAGTTCCTGAAAATCGGAACCCTCGGTCTTGGAGGCTTCTCCCTCCCCCAACTGCTTCGCGCCGAGTCGGCTGCAGGGGTTCGGAGCGCCGGCAATTCCCACAAATCGGTGATCATGATCTTCCTGCCGGGAGGCCCCTCCCATCAGGACATGTTCGACCTCAAGAGCGACGCTCCCGCCGAGATCCGTGGCGAATTCAAGCCCATCGCCACCAACGTCCCCGGCATCCAGATCTCCGAACACCTCCCCCGCCTCGCCCGGCTCGCCGACAAATATTCCGTGATCCGCTCCGTGGTCGGCATGGAGGATCGGCACGAGTCGTTCCAGACCTACACCGGCCGGCTCAACCGCAACCAACCCCCCGGCGGCTGGCCTTCCCTGGGCTCGTTCGTGAGCCGCCTCCTGGGCTCCGCCGATCCTTCCATCCCCCCCTTCGTCGGGCTCGCCCCGAAAATGGGACACGTCCCCTGGTCCGACAACGGCGTCGCCGGCTTCCTCGGATCCGCCTGCGCCCCGTTCGAGATCAACAAGGGCGGCGGCAAGGACGACATGATCCTCAACGGGATCACCCTGGACCGGCTCGCCGACCGCCGTTCGCTCCTCGGTTCCCTGGACCGGTTCCGCCGGGAGGTCGATGCCAGCGGACAGGTCGCCGGTCTCGACGCCTACAACCAGCAGGCCTTCGGCATTCTCACGTCCAGCAAGCTGGTCCAGGCCCTCGATCTCAAGAACGAGGACCCGAAACTGGTCGAGCGCTACGGCAAGGGCGATCCCCGCAACCGCGACGACGGCGGGCCCAAGCTGATGGAACATTTCCTCATCGCCCGACGCCTCGTCGAAGCCGGCGCCCGCTGCGTCACCCTCGCCTTCAGCCGCTGGGATCATCACGGCGACAACTTCGGCGCCCTGCGTCAGGACCTCCCCCTGCTCGACCAGGGGCTGTCCGCCCTGATCTCCGATCTGCATGACCGGGGCCTGGACAAGGACGTCACGGTTCTGGTCGCTGGCGAATTCGGCCGCACCCCGACCATCAACCGGGACGCCGGCCGCGACCACTGGCCGCGGGTCAACTTCGCCCTGGTCGCCGGGGGCGGTCTCCGGCACGGCCAGGTCATTGGATCCACCGACCGGCTTGGCGGCGAGGCCGACTCCCGCCCGGTTCTGTTCGGCGAGATTCACGCCACCGTCTATCACGCCCTGGGCATCGACGTCTCGAAGACCACCGTCACCGATCTCACCGGGAGACCTCAGTTCCTCATCGACAACGGCATCCAACCCATGCGCGAGTTGATCGGCTGAGGTCTTACGCTCCCTTCCTCCACCCACCGAACCGTCCAGCACCCCCCACGAATGCTCACGCTCACCGGACGCCCCCAGCGCTTTTGCAACGGCACGTCGCGACGTGATTTCCTGCGCATCGGATCCCTTGGGCTCGGTGGCCTCGCCCTGCCCCAGTTGCTCCGCGCAGAATCCGCCTCCGGCCTCCGCTCGTCCCACAAGGCGGTGATCATGATCTACCTCCCCGGTGGACCGCCCCACCAGGACACCTTCGATCTCAAACCCGACGCCCCCACTGAAATCCGCGGGGAATTCCAGTCGATCCCCACTTCCGTCCCGGGCACCCGCATCTGCGAACTGCTGCCCCGGCTCGCCCGCCAGGCCCACCGCTACACGATCATCCGGTCCATCGCCGACGCCATCGACGATCACTCCGACTACATGTGCCAGACGGGCCGGCGAAAGAACAACCAGCCCCCCGGAGGATGGCCCACCATGGGCGCCTGTGTCTCCCGGGCGCTTGGCGCCGCCGACCCCGCGGTCCCGGCCTTTGTCGGCCTGGAACCTCGGATGCAGCACCGGCCCTACAACGCCGCCAATGCCGGGTTCGTCGGCGTCTCTCACGACGCCTTCCGCCCGGCCGCCGACGCCAAATCCGACATGGTGCTCAACGGGGTCACGGTCGACCGCCTCGCCGACCGCCGGGCCCTGCTCTCGGCCTTCGACAATTTCCGCCGGGACGTCGACAACTCCGGGCTGATGGAGGGTCTCGACAGCTTCAACCAGCAGGCTTTCGGCATGCTCACCTCCAGCCGGCTGCTTTCCGCGCTCGACCTGCGGAAGGAAGATCCCCGGTTGCTCGATCGTTACGGCAAGGGCGACCCGAAGGTCCATGGCGACGCTGCACCCATGCTCAACGAGCAGTTCCTGGTCGCCCGACGTCTCGTTGAAGCCGGGGCCCGCTTCGTCACCGTGGCCTACGGATTCTGGGATTATCACGGGAACAACTTCGGCAACGCCCGCAATGACCTCCCCCTGCTCGATCAGGCCCTGAGCGCCCTGCTCGAGGACCTGCACGACCGCGGTCTCGACCGGGATGTCAGCGTCGTGGTGTGGGGCGAATTCGGACGTTCTCCGACCATCAACAAGGACGGCGGCCGCGACCACTGGCCCCGCGCGAACTGCGCCCTGCTTGCCGGCGGCGGCATGAAGGTCGGACAGGTCATCGGCGCCACCGACCGCCTCGGCGGCGAACCGTCCGAGCGCCCGATCCTTTTCGGCGAAGTCTTCGCCTCCCTCTACCACGCCCTCGGCCTCGACGTCGCGAAAGTCACCCTCCCCGACCTCACCGGACGCCCCCAATACCTTGTTCCCGATGGCTGCCAGCCAATCCGGGAACTGGTGGGCTGAAGCCTGAACGTCACGTCCCATGCCTGCCACCCCTCCTCCCCACGCCCCGCGCCTCCGGGCCGCGCTCCTGACCGCCGCCACCACGCTCCTGCTCGGAACGCCGTGCCTGGCCGACCTCCGCATCCAGTTCCGGTCCTCGGACAAACCGCTCGTGCTCGAGACCCGGGACGCACGCCAGCAACTGCTCGCCACCGGCGACCATGACCGCGACCTGACCCGCGAAGTCCTCTGGTCCTCCGAACCCGCCGGCATCGTGGCCATCGACGCCACCGGCCGGGTCTCCCCGGTGGCCGACGGCAAGGCCGTGATCAAGGCGCGCCTCAAGGATCAGGATTCCGCCGACGCCACGGCCAGTCTCCCGGTCACCGTCACCCGCGCCGAGGAATCCGCCCCCATCCATTTCTCCAACCAGATTGTGCCCGTCTTCACCAAGACCGGTTGCAACGGCGGCGGATGCCATGGCAAGGCCGCCGGCCAGAACGGGTTCAAACTCTCCCTGCTCGGGTTCGAACCCAGCGAAGACTACGAGCACCTGGTCAAGGAAGCCCGGGGACGCCGCCTCTTTCCCGCCGCACCCGAACGCAGCCTGCTCCTGACCAAGGGTGCCGCCCAGGTCCCGCACGGCGGCGGCAAACGGATCGATCCCGATTCCGACGACTACCGTCTGCTGCTCCGCTGGATCGCCCAGGGCATGCCCCTTGGCCGCAGCGATGCCCCGACCGTCTCCCACATCGAGGTCTTCCCCACCCAACGCACGCTCGCCATGAACCGCGAGCAGCAACTCGTCGTCACCGCCCACTACTCCGATGGCTCCACCGAGGACGTCACCCGGAGCGCGCTCTTCGAGGCCAACGACAAGGACATCGCCGCCATCGAAGGCGAGGGCCGGGTCAAGATTTTCAACCTGACCGGCGAAGTTGCCGTCATGGTCCGGTACCAGGGCAAGGTCGCCACGTTCCGCGGCACTATCCCGCTCGGCGCCCCCGTCGATCACCTGCCCCCGGCGCGGAATTTCGTCGATGAACACATCTTCCGCGACCTGAAGCGCGTGGGCATGCCGCCCAGCGAACCGTGCGACGACCCGACCTTTCTGCGGCGCGTGACCCTCGACATCGCCGGACGCCTGCCGACGCCCGCGGAACTCACCGCCTTCCTGGCCGACGCCGCCAACGCCCGGCAGCCGGCGCGGGATGCGGCGATCGAACGGCTGCTGGCCTCGGGCGATTACGCGGATTTCTTCGCCAACAAATGGAGCTCCCTGCTGCGCAACAAGCGCAGTGACGCCAAGCAGCAGCGCGGGACCTACGCCTTCCACGGCTGGATCCGGGACAGTCTCAATGCCAACCGGCCCTACAACGAATGGGTTCGCGACCTGCTCACCGCCTCCGGCGATCTGGCCGAAAACCCGCCCGTCGCCTGGTACCGCCAGGTGCGGACCATGCAGGGCCAGCTCGAGGATCTCTCCCAACTCTTCCTCGGCCAGCGCATGCAGTGCGCCCAGTGCCACCATCACCCGTACGAGAAGTGGAGCCAGAACGATTACTGGAGCTTCGGCGCCTTCTTCTCGCAGGTGAGCTACAAGCCCGGCAGCCAGCTGGGCGAGGAATCGGTCGTCCACCGCCGCGGCCAGGCCCAGGCCACCAACAAGAAAACCGGCCAGCCGCTCAAACCCGCCGGGCTCGCCGCCAAAACGCCGGCCATCGGCTCGGACGAAGATCCACGGCTGTTCCTCGCCGACTGGATGACTTCCTCCTCCAACCCCTGGTTCGCCCGCGCTCTCGTCAATCGCTACTGGAAACACTTCTTCGGCCGCGGCCTTGTCGATCCCGAGGACGACATGCGCGAAACCAACCCGGCCACCAATCCCGAACTGCTCGAAGCCCTGGCCTCGCACTTCGTGAAGAATGATTTCGACCTGAAGAACCTGGTCCGGACCCTCACCACCAGCACCACCTACCAGCTCAGCGCCGAACCCAACGAACACAACGCCCGCGACCGGCATCACTTCGCCCGCTTCCAACCCCGCCGGCTCGGAGCCGAGGTGCTGCTCGACGCCGTCAACACACTCACGCTTGCCGAATCCACCTTCGACGGCCTGCCCAAAGGCACCCGCGCGGTCTGCCTGCCCGACAACAGCTTCAACGCCGCAAACTACTTCCTCACCGTCTTCGGACGTCCCGAAAGCAGCAGCGCCTGCGAATGCGAACGGAGCATGGACGCCTCCCTCAGCCAGAGTCTGCACCTGCTCAATTCCAAGGACATCCAGGCCAAGCTGTCCGCCGACTCCAGCCGCGCCGCCCGCCTGGCCGGCGACGAAAAACGCGCCGATCCCGACCGGCTCCGCGAGCTTTACCGCCTGGCCTTCTCCCGCGATCCGCGCCCCGAGGAGATCGCCCTGGCCACGGATTATCTGACCAAGCGGATCGCCTCCGTGAAGGAGGGCAAGGACGCGAAGGAGACCGAAGCCAACCGCACCAAGGCCCGCCGCGAAGCCTGGGAGGACACGGTCTGGGCCCTGCTCAACACGAAGGAATTCCTCTTCAACCACTGACCGGGCCGGGCGCGGGCCCGGGCTTCACATCCGCCGCTTCACACCCGCGGCTGCGCTCCAACACCTGAGCCAGCGGCCGCGCTGACACCCACGCCGAGCTGGTTCCAGATGGTCCGAAGCTGTTCGGCGTTCGGCGCCCGGTAGTGCCAGAGCAGCTGGTTCTCCAGAAAATCGACGCCCTTCCCCTTCACGGTCCGGGCGATCAGGCACGACGGCCGGCCCGGCTCCCACGGCAGAGTTCCCAACGCCTGCTTCAGAGTGGCGTGATCGTGGCCGTCCACCTCACGAACCGCCCACCGGAACGCCCGGAACTTGTCCGCCAACGGCGCCAGTTCCAGAACCTCCCCGACATTGCCCAGGCTCTGGATCTGGTTGTAGTCGATGATGGCCACCAGGTTGTCCAGGCGGTGCTGGGGCGCGAACAGGATGGCTTCCCAGTTCGACCCTTCATCGAGTTCGCCATCGCTCAGCATGGCGAACACCCGCCACGGATCCGACCGCCGCTTCGCCGAGAGGGCGCGTCCACAGGCAAACCCGAGTCCATGGCCCAGGGATCCCGTGCTGAACTCCACCCCGGGCACCTTGTGGCTGACGTGCGCCATCAGGCGGGATCCGTCCGCGCCGTAGTTCGCCAACTCGTCGAGCGGCAGAAACCCGCGCTCCGCCAGGGTCGCGTACAGGATCGCGGTGGCGTGGCCCTTGCTCAGAATGAACCGGTCCCGCCCCGCCCACGCCGGATCCTCGGGCCGGACCCGGAGAATGTCCCGGTACAACACCGCCAGCAGGTCGGCCATCGAATAGCCCCCGCCGATGTGCGAGGAGTTGGAACGGTGCACCATCCACGCCGCCCGGGCCCGGATGTTGCGCGCCAGTTCCTCGCTGGAGTTCGGCGACGGAAGTTCCGGGAGGTTCATACGATGAAATCCGCCGGATGAAGCCTCAGCCGTCAATGACCTCAAGCCGCGTGCCCAGGGCCGCCACCGGGCCCCGGAAACCCAGGCGCCCCCGAAGGTCCTTCAGGATCTCCTGCTTGTAGGCCAGCGCCGTGAGGACCAGCGCATCCACGGGCTCCCGCTGAAGCTGCTCGGGCGGGACCACGCGGAAATGGCCGACGGGCGTGTACAAACCCTGCTTGTGGGGATCGGAATCAACGACGTACACGATGTTCTTGAGCCCCGACACCGCCATCGCCGCCAGTCCCTTGCCGCCGGATCCCCAGACCGCCACCCGCTGGCCTCGGGCCTGGAACGATCCCACCCACGTGTTCAACTCGTGGAGCAGCGATTCGACCTTGGTGTCGAAATCCCCGAACTCGAACTCCGCCGCCACCCGCACCAGCGCCACGTTGAACTCCCCGTTCATGCCGCGGCTGGTCTCGATCACCTCGAACCCCGCCCGCTCCAGCGCGAACCGCAGGGTGCGCGCGGTGAAGTAATTCAGGTGGTCCGCGAAGAAGTCGTAGAAGCGATACCCTTCCAGCGCCTGCTCGAGGCTGGGCACCTCGACCAACCCGACCGCGCCCGGCGCCAACGAACGGCGGATGCCGAGCAGGAAATCGTGCGGATCCGGCACATGCTCCAGAACCTGCCGCGTCGCGAAGGCCTCATAAGGCGCCCCGGGAACCGGCGCGTCCCGGTGCACGTACCCGCCATGGACCGTCAGTCCCAGCGCCAGCGCCAGTTCGCGAAAGGGCTTCGAAGGTTCGTTGCCCGTCACCACCGCCCCCGCCTCGCGCAGGTACTCAAGGTAATTCCCGTCCCCGCACCCCACCTCCACCACCCGCCGCCCGCTCAACCCAAAACGCTCCACGAAATCCCGGGCCTGCGTCTCCTGGTAGGTCCGCATCTGCGCCGAATGGGTCACGGTCATGATGTACTCGTCGTAGTACGTCTCCGTGAACACCGGATCGATCTGCACGAAACCACACGCAGAACACCGCCACACCTGCAGGTCAATCGGCCGGTCCGCCGCAAAGCGCTCCGGCTTCAGCAGGCTCGAAATGTTCGAGGGAGAGTTCGGCAGATGCAGAAACTTCTCGCGCACGGGTTCGGAACACAGCCGGCACCGGCCGTGGCTCGCCGTCGAGGTCGTGGAATCACTCATAAAGGATGTTCAAGATACCAGCGCACCGTCTCCCGCAGGGCCTGCTCCAGCGAACGACCAGGCACCCAGCCCGTCGCCGCCCGCAGGCGCCCCGTCTCCGCCTGGAGATGCATCACCTGGTCCGGCCGGTACGCCACCTCACCGAATCCCAACGGCAGCGTCGGATCCACGCAGTCCCGGATGAACTCGATGGTGTCGCGCAGGCGCGGCGCCGAACCGGACCCGAGATTGAAGACACCCTCCGCGGAAGTCGATGCGGCGACAGCCTGAAACGCAGCCGCCGCGTCCTGCACCGCCAGATAATCCCATCGCTGCTCCCCCTCCGTCAGCGCCGGGCGCTCCCGCCGTCCCAACGCCCGGATCAACGACGGAATCATCCACCCCGGATTATCCCGCGGTCCAAAGGTCGAAAACACCCGCAGCCAGGCAAACCGAAGCCCCCGCAAATCCGCCATCCGTCCGGCCAGATGGCAGGCCGACAACTTCGCCGCCCCATACAGCGTCGTCGGCCGGGTCAACGCATTCTCGTCCAGGGCCCCTTCATGGCGGCCGTACTCCGCCTGCGACCCGGCCCCCACCCAGGCCCGGGCTCCCGCGTCCGCGGCGGTTTCGACCAGGGACAGCGTCGCGTGCAGGTTGCGCTCCACCTGCGTGCGATCGTTGCGCAGCGAGTTCGCCACGCCGTGCCAGGCCAGATGAAGCACCACCTCGGGAGCGAACTCGACGAGCGCCTCCCGGTACGACGCCGCCTGGTCCAGGTCTCCCGTGATCCCCTGCACCTGCCCCGCCACCGGCCCGAGCCGCCAGAGATCGGTTTCCGGACGGCGCAAGATCGCCACCTCCACGCCCGACGCCACCAGTTGTTCGACCACGAACGACCCGATGAACCCGGAGGCTCCCGTGACGAAGGCACGCTTCATGGCGTCACATCAGATCGAGAATCGACGTGAACTTCCCCGCGAACGGGCTCAACCGGCTCCGGATCTCCTCCAGGTACGCGTACGAAAACACCACCAACTCGTCCACCGGCTCCTGGTGGACATGCTCCGGAGCCACCACCGGGATGTGCGTCGCCGGCGTGTACAATCCGTGGAAGCTGGTGTTCTGGTCGCACAAATACGCGATGTCCTCCGGCCCCAGGCCCGCCATCGCCAAAGTCATCACCCCGCGCCCACCCGCTCCGTACCCCGCCACCTTCCGACCCGCAGCCCGCTGCGCCCGGAGATGGTTCCGGAACCGTTCCACCCCCCGCCGCACATCCCCGCCGAACGCCTCGTACGCCGGCCAGGATTCCAGCGCCAGATCCGCCGGCCGTGGCTGGTAGGTGCTCGCGTGTGCGGTTGCCGTCGCCGGACAGGCCGCAATGAGCAGGGAATTGCCCCGACGCTCCCGCTCCGGCAGAACGTCATCACCCAGCAGCCGAAACCCGGCGCTTTCCAGCAGGCGCTTCATGGTCAGCGCAGTCAGGTAGATGGAGTGCTCGTGTTCAAACAGGCAGATCTCCCGGCGCTCCACGATCTTCGCCAGGTCGTGCACCTCGATCAGCAACACTCCGCGCTCGGGATCAAGCACCTGCCGCACGAGTTCCAGAAACGGCTTCGGCTCCGGAAGATGATCAAAGGTGTACGTCAGCAACACGACCTGCGCCGGACGCCTGTCCGCCGGGATCTGCTCCACACCCTCGCAGTTGAACAGGGTCTGGACCGTGTCCACCCCCGCCTCCCGCGCCGCCCGCGTGAGATCCTCCGACGGCTCGAACCCCAGCACACGCGCCCCGACATCCCGGAAACACGCCAGCTGATGGCCGTCCCCCGACCCGATCTCCAACACCCGATCGCCGGGCTTCAGTCCGAACCGTCGGAAACTCTCCTCCGCCAGGCGCTGCATGAAGCGGCGCGCAAACGGGGAGTTCGAGACGGTGTACCGGTAGTCCCGGTAATACTCGCTCACCTCCACGTCGTGCTGGGTCTGCGACGACTGGCAGTCCTCGCACCAGTAAATCGCAATGTCCCCCAGAAACTCCGCCCCGAACCGGTCCGCCCGGACAAACTCGTCCGTGAACGGCATCCGCTCGAATCGAAGATACTCCCGCAACCGCGTCGAACCGCAGAGGCGACAGGCCCCGCGTCGATGGATGTGACACTTCATGAATCGTGATTTCCTTCCCCCGGCACCGCGCCGGCCCAGCGAAGTCCAAGCTCGCGGGCACGCGCCGTGTACGCCGTGATCTGATCCCGCGTGAGCCGCACTGCCGCCCCGGAATCCGCCCCCGTCCCCGCCCCGGCGGCAACATCGAAATACCAGCGAATGGTCGCCCGAATCGCCTCCGCGAACCCCCACACCGGCGACCACCCGAGCAGCGCCCCCGCCTTGTCGATGCTCAACTGAAGCAGGTTCGCCTCATGCACCGCCGCGGGATCGCTGGCATCCACCCATTCGCCCGGGCAATGCCTCAGGATTTCCTCCACCAGTTCCCGCACCGACCGGTTCCCCTCCTGGCCGGGCCCGAAATTAAAGGCGGAAGCCAGCCGCGGAACCCTGGAGTCCGCCGACGCCAGCTCGGCGGCCAGCCACAGGTAGCCGCTCAGCGGCTCGAGCACGTGCTGCCAGGGACGCGTGGCCCGCGGGTTGCGGACCTTGATCGGCTGGCCCCGGAGCAACGATCGCGCACAGTCCGGAACGATCCGGTCCTCTGCCCAGTCCCCGCCCCCGATGACATTGCCCGCCCGCGCACTGGCGATGCGCACGGGAGTGCTGCTGAGAAAGGAGCGGCGCCAGGCGGCGATGGCGATCTCCGACGCCGCCTTGCTTGAGCTGTAGGGATCGTGGCCGCCGAGCGAATCCTCCTCCCGATAGCCGTAAACCCATTCCCGGTTCTCGTAGCATTTGTCGGTGGTGACGAACACCGCCGCGCACGGCTTGCCAAGGTCCCGCAGGGCTTCCAGCACGTTTACCGTCCCCAGGACATTCGTCTGCCACGTCTCGACCGGTTCCCGGTAGGACTTCCGCACCAGGGGCTGGGCGGCGAGGTGGAAGACGAAATCCGGCTGCCTCTCCCGCACCCAACGCCGGACGAGGTCCGCATCCCGGATGTCCCCGAAGGTGCTGTCCATGCGATCGGCCAGTCCGAGTTGCTGGAACAGCGATGGATCGGTGTCGGGTGGGAGCGAAAGCCCGGAAACCTCCGCCCCGAGCGCCAGCAGCCATTCGCACAGCCACGCCCCCTTGAACCC
>CAYZAE010000100.1:0-3056 GCA_964476125.1 uncultured Verrucomicrobiota bacterium
GCCACGGGTGCGCGTCCGAGGACTTCGCGGGCGCGGGCGGCGGCGGTGGCGCGGTGATCGACGTCGAGCCGGTCGAAGATCGGGCCCAGTTGGGGCCGGAGCGTTTGTGGTTCGATTCCGAGAGCCCCTGCGATTTCGTGGTCGGGGAGGTTTCGGGCGAGGCCGAGGAGGATTTCCGCCTGGAGCGGGGTGAGTCCCCAGCGTTCGGCGAGGGGGGTGGCGGAGGTGAAGTCCGCGTCGGGCCCGATGCGGCTGAGTTCCTCCTGCAACCGCCGGTCATGGGCTGCCTGCCGTTCGAGGCGGGTGCGGACGGTGTCGAGCAGCTCGAGTCGGGGCACGGGTTTCACGATGTAGTCATCGGCTCCGAGGTTCATGCCGGTTCGTTGGTCGGCTTTTTCGCCGCGGGCGGTGAGGAAGACGAAGGGGATCATGGCGGTGGCGCGGCGGGCGCGCAGGGTTCGGAGCACTTCGTAGCCGTCGCAGCCCGGCATCATGATGTCGCAGAGCACGAGGTCGGGGAGTTCCTCGCCGGCGATGCGGAGGCCTTCGGATCCTTCGGCGGCGGTGAGAACACGGTAGCCTTCCATGCTGAGAATGGTGGCGATGTTCCGGCGCATCAGGGCCTGGTCTTCGATCACGAGGATGGTGTTCATGCAGGCGGTGCGGATTCGGCGGGCTGCCGCGGAAGGGCGGGTACGGGATGGGGCGGGGCGGGAGGTCGGAGCAGGGGCAGGCTGACGAAGAACGAGGTGCCCTGACCCACGCGGCTCTCGAAGGAAATCGTGCCCCCGTGCAGTTCGGCGCAGGACCGGGCGATGAGCAGTCCGAGCCCGCTGCCTGGCGTGTCGCCGACGTTGCTTCCGCGGTGGAACGCGGTGAACAGCTGGCGGGCATCGGCCTCGGGGATGCCGATGCCTTGGTCGCGGACGGTGAACAGGGCATCCGGGCCGCTGGTTTCGACGAGCAGGTCCACGCTTTGGCCGGGGGCCGAGTATTTCACGGCATTGGCGAGCAGATTGGTCAGCACATGACGGAGCAGTCCTTCGTCGGCCCAGGCCTGTGGCAGCGAAGGGTTGACGCGCAGTCGGGTCGGGCAGCGCCGGTGGGTGGCGGAGGCGACTTCGTCGACCAGCCGCTGACAGAAGTCCGAGAGGTCGAGAGGGATGGGGTTGCAGGCGGACTTGCCGGATTCGAGACGGGCGAGCAGGAGGACGTCGTCGACCATGGATCCCATATGACGGGTGGCTTCGACGATGTCGTGCAGGTTGGCGGTGCGCTGGTTGGTGGAGAGCCGGTCGTGGTAGGCCTCGAGGATCTCCGCGGAGCTCATGATGATGGCGAGCGGGGTGCGGAACTCGTGGGAGACGGTGGAGACGAACCGGCTTTTCAGTTCGTTGAGTTCCTTTTCGGTGGCGAGGGCGAGTCGGAGGCCGGCTTCGGCGCGTTTGCGGGCGTCGACTTCGTCGCGGAGCCGGACATTGGCGTCGCTGAGTTCGGTGGTGCGGGCGGCGATGCGATGTTCCAGTTCCCCGTTGAGCTGGCGGATGTCGCGTTCGGCGGCCAGGAGGCGGGTGATCTGGCGTCGTTCGCGGATGAACCAGAGGGAGCCGAGCACGACGGCGGTCACGGCGAAGGAGAGGTTGCGACGGGTCAGTTCGAAGGTCATCCAGGGGGTGGCCGGTCGGAGGATGCATTCATCCAGGTTTTCGACATCGATCTGGACCTGCATCCCGCGGGCGTCGTCGTAGCGTTCCATGAAGCTCAGTCCGACGAAGTCGACCACGGACCCCACCGGGAGGCGGTTGCGGGCGTCGGAGGGGTTGAGGACGTTGACGCGGAAAGAGTGGTCCTCGTTCTCGGCGAGAATGCCTTCCATGGGTTTGTCCAGGAACGACAGGGCTTCGTGGGCGAGCACGCGGCCCCGGAGGATCACGCGATGAAAATTGAGCCGATCGTCCTCCAGTTCGAGGGCGGTGACGCGGCGGGCGGGGGGGAGGTTGGTTTGGCTGAGTCGCTGGACGGTCGAGTCGAGCAGGGTGGGGATGGCTTCGGCCATGCCGGAGGCGATGAGCTGGCCTTCGGCGAGGAAGACTTCGCCGTGGGCGAACCGCTGGGGGTCCCGGAGGATGACGCGGAATGGCTGGTTGGTGGCGTAGCAGTACAGCCGATCCGCCCGGGTCTGCATGATGACGGTGCAGAGCGCCTGGTGGCGTGGAGGGTTGTTTGGCGCCGTGGCGGCTGGCTCTTTGGCGAGGGAGTTGGTGGGGGGAGAGAGGGCGGCGGCGAGCAGCAGACCGGCAAGAAGTGCGAACCAGGGCCGATGCCAGGGAAAGGGGGACCTGCCCTGGGCCTTTCGATGCCGTGCCTGACGCGGCGGGCGGGCGGGCTTTGAACCACGAGCCGCGAGTCGCGAGGCGCGATTCGGGATCGGGCGGTTCATGCGACTGCAAGCCCTAGCACGTCGGGCGTGGCGGTGACCATGGGACTAAGGTCGCCCCTGGGCGGGGAGGGGGAGGGCGGCCGGGGGAGGGGTGGGAGGCTGGGCTTCCGCTGGGATCAAGAGGGTCCAAACAATTTCGTCAGACTGGGCAAGCCTTCGCAAAGAAGCGGGTGAAGCCGAGAGCTTCGAAACCCTTTTCGGCTGAGGAGGGGAGCGGAAGCCCAAGGAGGTGGGGAGGATGGTGTGTGACACGAGGGGACCGATGAAGGCACGTCCAGATCCCTTCATCTGTCCGCGGGACGCCAGGAGGTGGTCCCGGACCTTGTGTCGGTCCTGCAAGGCGCTGCCGCAGCGTCGACCAGGAGGAGGGCCGGTCCACGACCGGCTGGCACCCATCCGTCCCGAGGGCGCGGCATTCAGGTGACCGAGACCTCCGCAGCCGAGCGTCGGTGCAGCCCCGAGGGGGATCGTGGGGGCACGATCCCCCTCGGGCTCGCGGCGGGATCTTCACCCGGGCGGGGTGGGGATGAGGGGGGCCGATCGGACCGATCGGACGGATCAGTCTGATCGGTCTGATCGGTCTGATCGGTCTGATCGGTCTGATCGGTCTGATCGG
>CAYZAE010000100.1:3156-8421 GCA_964476125.1 uncultured Verrucomicrobiota bacterium
CGGTCTGATCGGTCTGATCGGTCTGATCGGTCTGATCGGTCTGATCGGTCTGATCGGTCTGATCCGACGGGTCGCTCGGAATACTCGCTCAAGATCAACCCAGAATCCTTCGGCGGTCGGGATCGTAGGGGGCGCGGAGGTGGAGGCGGGCGGGTTGGCGGGAGCCGTTGATGAGGATTTCGTAGCGGCCGGAGGCCAGCCAATCGTCGGTGAGGGTTTCGGTGTGGCGGACGTAGGCCATGCCGATGCCGGCGCCGAGGGTGTGAGCGTAGGAGCCGCTGGTGGTGTAGCCCACGCGGGTGCCGTCGCGGAACACGGGTTCGGAGCCCCAGAGCACGGGTTCGGGGTTTTCCAGCACCAGGATGCCCAGCCGTTTCCGTAGTCCGCTTTCCTTCTGTTTCAGCAGCGCGTCGCGGCCGAGGAAGGGTTTGCGCCAGTCGAGGGCGAAGCCCAGCCCGGCTTCGAGCGGGGTTTCATCCGGGGACAATTCCGATCCGAAAGCGCGGTAGCCCTTTTCGAGGCGGAGGGAGTTGATCGCGTAGTGGCCGGCGTTGGTAACGCCGAGGTCGCGACCGGCTTCCATGAGCGTTTCATAGGCGGTCTGCATCTGGTCGGCGGGCAGGTGCAGTTCCCAGCCCAATTCCCCCACGTACGTGATGCGGAGCGCGCGTGCGGTGGCGT
This sequence comes from uncultured Verrucomicrobiota bacterium, assembly GCA_964476125.1. Lineage (GTDB taxonomy): Bacteria > Verrucomicrobiota > Verrucomicrobiia > Limisphaerales > CAIMTB01 > CAIMTB01. The sequence goes on from CAYZAE010000100.1 coordinate 3,838, forward strand.
GGCCGAGGGCCAGGGTGCGGGCGGTGGCGAAAGGCCAGGCGTCGGGGGAAAGGTCGGCGTCGGTGACTCGCGACAACAGTTCCCGGGACCGCGGGCCCATCACGCCGAGCACGCCGGTGGCGGCGGTGACATCCTGCAGGAACACGACTTCGTCAGGATGCACGTGGCGCCGGATCCAGTCGGCATCGCGGATGCCCTGGGTGGTGCCCGTGATGAGCAGGAATTTGTCCTGGGCGAGCCGGACCACGGTGAGGTCGCTTTCGAACCCGCCACGGTCGTTGAGCATGGCGGTGTAGACGATCCGGCCGGTGGGAACGTCGACGTTGTTGGCGCAGAGCCGCTGGAGCAGGGAGGCGGCGGAGGGGCCTTCGAGGGTGAGTTTGGCGAAGGAGGATTGGTCGAACAGGGCGACGGATTCGCGGGCGGCGCGATGTTCGAGGGCGTGATTGGCGAACCAGTTCTGACGGCCCCAGGCGTATTCGATGGCCGGGGTCGGGGCGGCGCCCTGGGCGGCGAGGTCGGGGCGGGCGAACCAGTTGGGACGTTCCCAACCGCCTTTGGCGCCGAAGCTGGCGCCGGCGGCGGCCAGGGCGGTGTGGAGGGGGGAACGGCGGACGCCGCGGGCGGTTTCGAATTCCCGGTTGGGCCAGGCCATCTGGTAGTGGAGGCCGAGCACCTCAACCACGCGGGAGCGGAGGTAGGCGCGGTTGTTGGCCCAGGGACCAAAGCGCCGGACATCGACGCTCCAGAGGTCGATGCTGGGCTGCCCTTCCAGGATCCATTCGGCGAGGTATTTCCCGGCTCCGCCGGCGCTGGCGATTCCGACGGAATTGAAACCGCAGGCGACGAAGAGTCGTTGGATCTCGGGGGTTTCCCCCATCAGGAACTGGTTGTCCGGCGTGAAGCTTTCGGGGCCGTTGACGAACTTTTCGAACCCGCTGGTTTCGAGGGCCGGGATGCGGTGTTTCCCGTTTTTCAGGGGGTCGGCGAACTTTTCCCAGTCGGGTTCGAGCAGCTGGAAGGAGAAATCCTGGGGGACGCGGTCGACCATCCAGGGTTTCGATTCCGCCTGGAACGCCCCGAGCATCACGGCGTTTCCTTCGCCCCGGAAGTAGAGGCAGAGGTCCGGGTCGCGACCGACCGGGAGTTCGTCGAACGCGCCGGGGATCGGGTGGGTGACGACGTAATGATGTTCGACCGGGTGGAGCGGCAGGGAGACGCCGATGCGGAGTCCGAGTTCCCTGGCCCACATTCCGCCGGAGAGCACCACGAGGTCGGCGGCGATTTCGCGCGGTTCGGGGGTGCTGGAGCCGTCGGGGTTCCGGACGGTGTAGCGGGCGCCGCAGGCCCGGCCGTTGCGGGTGAGGATTTCGGAGACGCGGGCGTGTTCCACGATGGTGACGCCGCGGGCTTTCGCGCCGAGGGCGAGGGCGTAGGCCACTTCCTTGGGAATCACCTTGCCGTCGTGGGGCAGCCAGGCGCCCCCCTGGATGTCGTCGATGCGCAGCAGCGGCCAGCGCTGGCGTACTCCTTCGGGGTCGAGGATGTGGGTTTCGACTCCGAAACACTCGGCCATGGCGGCGGTGCGATGGAGTTGGATCATGCGATCCTTCGAACGGCCGACGATGAGGCTGCCGACCTGTTTCCAGCCGATGGAATGGCCGGTTTCTTTTTCGAGGCCGGCGTACAGTTCCGCGCTGTATTTGTTGATGGCGGTGAGACTGGTGGAGGTGCGCAACCGGCCCACGAGACCGGCGGCGTGCCAGGTGGTGCCGCCCGCCAGCGTGTTTTGCTCAAGGAGCACGACCTCGCGACAGCCGAGCCGGGCGAGATGATAGGCGATGCTGCAGCCGACGATGCCGCCGCCGACAATCACGATCCGGGATTCCGTCGGTAAATTCATGTTCCGCAATCCTCCCCACAAGGGGTCGGTCGGGAGCAAGGAATCGATTGGCTCATTGGTTCGGAGTTCAGAGAAGGGAGTTCGGAGAAGGGAGTTCGGAGAGGGGAGTGGGGAGAAGGGAGTGGGGAGAGGGGAGATCGGGGAGGGGAGAAGGGAGGGAAAACTCTGCTGGGTCGGCAGGATTTGCGGGGGGGTGGGGGGTGGTGGGGCAAGAACGGACGGGGGGTGGGGCGGCAAAAAGTGCCGGAAGTGGGGTTTGGGGGCGGGGAAGAGGGGGGTGGGAGGCACTTTTTGTTCTGGCCCGGTCCCTGCTTATAGAGCGGTGGCTACTGAATCCAACCTCCCGAACCGACGCCCAAGATGATCGCGATGAACACCACCGAAACCAGTTGGAGCCGCGTGGTGAGTGATTTCCGCCGGGTTTGCCTGGCCCGCCGGGAGCAGCGCGGGGAGGAGGCCGACCGGCTGCTGCGGGAGGATCTTCCGCGGAGCATCACCGAGTGGTCGCGGGAGACCCGGATGGACGAAGCCAAGAAGCGGACGCAGCTCGACCAGATGTTCCAGGCGGAACAGCGGCGGGTCGACGATGCGTGGGTGCTTCACAATCTTCTCACCCTGCGGCTCACGGACGAGATCGTGCCGTCGATTGTGGCCCGGGTGACTGAGTCGGTGCGCGAGGCGATTTCGTCGGGGGCAGCCACGGCGGGCCGGGGAGTCCGGCACGCGGTTCGGCTGGCGAAACCCCGACGGGTGGCCTTCGACGACGTGGCGGGAGTCATCGATCTCCTGCTGCAACAGGAACATTCCAGCCGTTCGCCCGAACTTCGGGCTTCTGTTTCCTAACCCAACCCGCAGTCAAAAACCCAAAAACATCAACCATCCATGAGTACAGCCGTTACTGTCCGCAATCATCGCCCCGTGAAAGCTGAAGATTCGACCTCCACTGAGAGCGCCCCGCGTTTCCAGGTTCCGGAGTTGCCGGTGAACGGGAAGCTCACCGACCGGTCGGTCCTCTTTCTTGGATTCGACTGGGGCACCAACAAGACCTGTCTGAAGGGCGGGTATCCCGGGGCCGCGTCGACGGCGCTGGATACGACCATCCCGACGGTTGTGGGTTATGCGAAGGAAGGGATTGTGGACGGACTTCTGCCGGAGAACGCGACGGTTCTGTTTGGAGAGGACGCGCTTCGTCACCGGCTGCATCTGAATCTTGTTCAGCCGATGGTGGACGGCGTGGTGAAGGATCGCGCTGTGGCGCGTGATTTCGTCAAGCACCTGCGCACCCGCATGGATGTCCCGACGGGGACCGAGATCCGCACGGTGATTGGTGTTCCGGCGAATGCGGATCAGACGGCGCGCGACAGCGTGCGGGAGTGTGTGGCGGGGATCATCGACCGCGTGTTGCTGGTGCCGGAGCCGTTCCTGGCGGCGCTGGGTTTCCGGGATGAAACGCGACTGTCGGAACCGGGCTATGTGGATCCGGTGCGGAACTCCCTCTTCATCGACATCGGCGGGGGCACGACGGATGTTTGTCTGGTGCAGGGATACTATCCCACAGCGGAGGATCAGATTTCGCTGCCTTTTGCGGGCGACAAGGTGGATGCGCTCTTCTACGCGGCGGTGCGCAAGACCTATCCCGATTGTGAATTGTCGTCGATCCGGGTGCGTGAATTGAAGGAGCAGTATTCCTTCGTGGGCAAGGTGGCGACGCCGGTGATTGCGTCGGTGATGGTGGCGGGCAAGCCGCGCAAGATCGACATCACGGAACAGCTGGGATCGGCGTGTCAGGAACTCCTGCGCATCACCTTCGAGACGGCCAAGCAGCTCATTGCCCGCGCGTCCTCGGATGGAGTGGGTGAGCTTCTGAAGAACATCGTGGTCACGGGCGGCGGGAGTCGGATCCGCGGATTCGATGTGGAACTCCAGCGACTGCTGACGGAGGAAGGGTACGAGGGTTCCTGTGTTCGGCTGGCGGGTGACCGGTACAAGGAGTTCGTCGCGATCGGTGCGCTGAAGGCGGCGCGACAGGCCCGTGAGAATCAGTGGCAGCAGGTGATCAAGTAGGCCCTGGCGAGGTGCCCGGGTTACGGGGCGGGAGCACTGCCAATCCCCTCCTCTCCGGTCCGGTCCCTGAAAGACTTCGGTTGGTGTAGTGGGTTGGTCGCGCCGGTGCGGCAGGTTGGGTAAACGGCCCCAACCCTGAAGCGCCGGCGCGCTTTCTTTGGCGGGGGCCCTGCCGGGAGGGGGGGGGCGGGGGCGAGGCAGGCAGTCATCCAAAATTTTTTAAAAATTTTGCGTTGGCTTGAAAGATTCGGTGTCTGCGGAGCGTGGATGGGTTGTGAGTCTCGGTTTCACACAGCTCGGATCGTTAGGCGAACATGCGGGGGGATCCACGGACGTCCCGGCCCTCGGGGGAGCCGTCGGGGTTTCCCGGAGGGAGTCCGTTCCGGAGACCCTGCGTCCGTTTCGCGGAATTCTTGCCGTTATGGGGGTGCGTTGCGGCCTGCCGGTCCTTGAGGCCGAGGAGATTGCGCGCGAAGTGGTACGCCTCGCGGCGGGGCGGGTGGGGGCGTTCCCCGGACCGGGGGGGGAGGAGGAGGGGAGGCGAGAGTGGCTGTTCGAGATGATGCGTTGGCGCATTGCGGATCGCCTGGATCGTCGGGGAGATGGCGGTCGTCGGG
>CAYZAE010000100.1:8521-15169 GCA_964476125.1 uncultured Verrucomicrobiota bacterium
ATGCGGCGGGGGAGGAAGCCCGGCGGACGATGGATCTGGCGTTGTACCGCATGGCGCGCAAGGCGCCGAGCCGTGATTTTCAGGTCTTCGAACTCGCGGTGAAGCAGGGTTGGACGATGGTGCGGATCGCCCGGGCGTTTGGGCTGAATCTCGCGGTGGTATGGATGATCAAGCAACGGTTGGGACGGCAGTTGCGCCGGGAACTGGCCAGCCTGGAGGTGTGCTGGGGATGAGGGGGGTGCCTTCCGGGATTCCGGGGCGGACGGGACTTGGCCTCCGGGTGTGTGGGAAGCCGGGGGTGCCGGGCGCTCGGAGGGAACATGGATTTCAGTCAACCAACGAGAAACGCTGAAAAACAAGATGAGCAAGACCAAGAGTAAAAGCCCGTCGAAGGGAAGCAAACGGGGCAAGAGCCCGAAGCCGTTTGTCTATCTGGAGGTATGTCTTCCGGCGACCAGTGCCCTGCGGGTGCTGCGGAGCTCCGGCAAGCGGGATGTGCCGCTTTTGAAGAAACTGGATGCGGCGACGCGAAAGTCCTCGGGATGCACCCATGAGATCGTGGTTGCGAAGGCGGTGACCGTGTGTCTGGTGCCGTCGAAGCGGACGAGTGTGACGTTCAAGACGGTGGGATCCGAGGATCTGATCTTCGAACCGGAGACGGTGACGACGACGCCGGATCGGCCGGGTGGCGGGGGCTGAGGCGGGGCGATGAGGTCGCTGCACATCCAGTTGCCGTTTCCTCTCGGGGATCAGGTGGTTTTCACCGGGGTGGTCCGCGAATGGTTTCGCGCCCACTCCGGGCTTGGCTTGCCGGTCAGTCTGGGGGTGCCGGTGCCGGAGGTCTGGCGTCACAATCCCCGGGTCATACTCCGACGGCGGCCGCCGGAGGGGGCGACGACGATCGAGTTCGACGGAGATTACAGTGCCGGTGCGAACGAGCGGGGCCGGCACATGGCCCACGGGTTTGCGGAGGTTCTGGCCCGGGTGCTGGGGACGCGGTTCCCGGTGACGGATGTGTGTGGGGAAATTTTTCTTTCCTCCGCGGAACGTCGTCGGCCCTCTCCGGTGGCCGAGGCGGTGGGGGAGGAAATTCCCTATTGGATCATCTGCAACGGGGGGAAGTTTGATCGAACGGTGAAATGGTGGCCGGACGAACACTATCAGGCGGTCGTGCATGCGCTCCGTGGACGGGTTCAGTTCGTCCAGGTTGGGGGACGGCGTCATTACCATCCGCGATTGGAAGGGACGTTGGATTTGCGGGGTTGGACGGATGTGCGGTCGTTGATCCGGCTGGTGCATCGGGCGGAGGGGTTGGTTTGCCCGATTACAGGGTTGATGCACCTGGCAGCGGCGGTGCCGCGGTTGGAACCGGGGGCGGGGATGCGGCCTTGTGTTGTGCTTGGGGGAGGCATCGAGCCGAGGCATTGGTCGGTCTATCCCGGTCAGCGATTCCACAGCACCGTGGGGGCGTTGGAGTGCGCGGGATCGGGTTGCTGGAAGTCACGCACGCGAACCTTGGGAGATGGGGCGGGGCAGGATGAACCCTGGGCGCGGTGTGTGGCGGTGGAGGAGGGGTTTCCGAAGTGCATGCGGATGATCGGGCCGGAGGAGGTGGTGGCGTCGGTCGAGACGTATCTTGCCTCCGGTCAGTGCACGCGCCTGGGACGCCCTTTGTGGCGGAAGGCGCGGGACGCGGCCCGGATCCTGCGCGGTGCGGCGCTGGATCGATCGAGTGTGACTCCGCCGACGCTGGGGTTGGCGATGGACCGACATCTGGAGGAATCGCGGGATCGCCTGGCAGGCGGGGAGGTCCGCGGAACGGGGCGGGCGGGGGAACGCGGGGTGGTGACCGAGGCGGTTGGGGAGGATGGTCTGGCTTCGGCCTGGGTGCTGGTTCGTTTGCTGCGGTTCCAGGGTTGTCGTTTGCCGGTGGAGGTGTGGCTTGATGACGTGGCCTGGGAGGCGGGTCGTTCCGTGGCCGGTCGCCTGGCAGCGATGGGGTGCCGGCTTCGGCGGCAGAGTGTGGCGGGCGCAGCGCGGGAGGGCGGGTTGGAGGCGGGCGGAGTGTGCCGGGAGGCGTCATGGATCGGGGCCAGTCGGTTCCGGGAGGTTCTGTGGCTTGGCGAGGGCCGGTTTCCCACGGGTGACCCGACTTCTTTGTTTGAGTCCTCCGAATTTGTTCAGTCGGGAGGTGTGCTCTGGCCGGGACCCAAGGGGCAGCCCACGACTCCGGCGTCGGTATGGCGGGTGTTTGGATTGGATCCGGAGCCTGGGCATGAGTCCCAGCCGGGTTTGATGCTGGTGGATCGCCGTCGTTGGGCCCGGGTTTTGGATCTGCTTGCCTGGTGTGATCGCCAGGGGGCTGTTTTTCGGAAGGTGACGGAGGAGAAGGGGGACTTTTGTCGGTTGGTGTGCTTGAAGACCCGGACGCCTTTTCATCTGGTCGGGGGACCGGTGTGGATCCGCGAGCGGGCGGTGGAGCGGGTCACCGGCAGTGGATTTCCCTCCTTTTGTGAGCGGGGCGAGTGCGGTTTTCGGTTTCGGGGCGTGGACCGTTTTCTCTCCTGGTTTCCGCAGGAGCGTTTCTGCCACGAGGCCCTGGAGGAATTCAGGGCTTGGGTGGGAAAGGGTGGGAAGGATCCGGGCGGGGGGCGGACAAGGCGTGCAGGCGTCGGACGCGGTCCGCGGTGGGGAGGATGATTTCCTGCTGGTTGGGGCCGATCTCGCGTCCGGACAGTACCGTTGCCTGTTCGATCAGGCGGTCCGCCTCGTCCGAGCCGGTGATGGGTGAGAACAGGTGGACGGGCAGATCAGCGACATGGCTGGCATAGCCGTTGCCCCAGACCCAGGAGTTCAGCCAGGGGGCGTAGGCGATCCGGGTGACATCGCCCTCCAGAAGAATGGAGGGGGAGGCGGGTGTGCCTTCAGGAACGTTCCAGAGCCGGAGCGTGTCGGTGTCGAGGAGACGGGAGCGGGTTCCGGCCAGCAGTTCGGTGCCGTCGGGCGAGAAGGCCAGGCGTTGAACCTGTCCACGCAATCGGAGCGGGGTGCCGATCGGCTTCCAGGACCCCACCTGCCAGAGAATGGCCAGACCATCTTCGCCGCCGCTGGCCAGGGTTCGCGAATCCGGCGAAAACGTCAGGGACCGGATGCCATCGCGATGTCCCTGGAGGCAGGTCACGAAGGCAGGGGTTCGGGATCCGGCCAGGGAATAGACGACGACCGGGCAGGGTTCCTCGACGGGGGTGCTGGCGCCGACGGCGAGCCACTGGTTGTCAGGGCTGAAAGCGGCGGCGGTGTTGCGCGTGTCGTGGGAGCCTGGATTGCGGACATCGATCGGGGCCGGGGCGGGGGCGGTTTCGTCCAGGTGGACATGGTGAACCTGGCCGCGCTGAGTCCAAACCAGGTGATGGCGATCCCGGGAGATTGAGGACCCCAGGAAAATCGCGGGGTTGGGTGAGGACCAGAGGATGGAACGTGAGGCGGCCGACCAGAGGAAGAGGTTGCTGGAGAGGGAGGAGGCGAGGACGGTGCCCCGTTGGGCCTCGATCTGCAGGACTGCGGCGGTGTTCGTCGGGAGGGGTCCTGAGCCGGAGGTGGTTCCGGAGTAGAGGAATCCGTTGCCTTTTGAGTAGCAGGCTGCGGCCGAGCCGTTCGGTGCGATGTCGGCCGAGACGAGACGGGGGAAGTCGGGGGAGGGGAAAGCGGGTGGGGCGGAGGTTGCCGAGGGGCCGGGGAGCCGGGCGAGATCCTCGGATTTCCAGGGGATGCCTTGGACGAAGTAGGCCGGTCTGCCGGGTTCCGGGTGGGGGCGGACGGGGGTGCCGTGGTCCCAGACGGCGAGTAAACCGTCGAGACTGCCGCCGGCCGAGAACCGCTGTTCGGGGCTGAGTGTGGCGATCATGGCGACGGGGAGTTGGGGAAGTTTGAGAGGGCGGGAGGCCATGGTGCGGACGTTCCACCGTCGGAGGTAACCGTCGCGGGAGGCGGTGATCAGGGTTTCGCCATCCCGGGAGATGTCGATTCCGCTGACGGCGCCGTCGTGTTCGTAGGTTCGGATCAGATTTCCCGCGGAATCGAATTCCAGCACGTCGCCGTTGGAACTGGCGCCGAACAGGTTGCCGGTGCCCGGGGCGAACACGGAGGCAAAGATGGCTCCGTCGTGGGGGATCTGGAGGGGTTTCTGGAACCCGTCGTGGTCGGAGAGGATCGTGACGCCGTTGTAGAAGCAGCTGCAGGCCAGCCGATGGCCATCGGCGGACCAGGAGACCGTTTGCAAGCTGGGGAGGGAACGGGTGAGCAGGATCTCGAGGGAGTGGGAGCGGATGCGGGCGATCGAAAGCTCCCCTTCGGAGACGATGGCGAGTTCAGGTTCGCGGGGGGAGAAGGCGATTCCCGTGATCGATCCCGGGAATCGGTGGTGAATCACCGGGGCCTCGGGATGATCCGCGGGTGCGAGTGCGAAGTGTCCCTTGTCACTGCCGAAGGCCACCCAGGCGCCGTCGAGGGAGAACCGCACGGATTGGGCGGCGCGGATCTTCCCGCTCAAGCCGTCGTGGGGATCGTCGGGAAACGGGTTGGCCTGGGTTTGGGTCCGTCGGTTGGGAATGTCCCAGAAGTCGAACTGACCCGATTCCGTGGCCACGGCGAGGACGGGTTTCCGGGGGTGAAAGTCCAGGCCGTTGATGGCGGCGGGGTATTGGTGGGTGAGGGCGGGGGAAGGGCAGTTCTCGAGCAGCAGTGCGATGCGGTCCAAGTAGTGGCTGCGCCGGGATTCATCCGGGTCGAGTTGGCGGGCGGCGCTGGTGAGCCAGGGCAGGGCGCCGATGGGGTCGCCGGCGTCGGCGGCGCGAAAGCCGTTGCCGGCGAGGCTGGAGGCGAGATTGCGGCGCTCGTTGAGCTCGCGGTTTCGGAAGTGCCAGAGGGCGAGCGAGCCCAGGGTGAAACCGATCACCGTGACGGCGGCGAGAATGGCCAGACCCCGGCGGATCTGGGCGCGTCGTTGCATGGCGCGCAGCGAGAGGGAGGAGGCTCGGAGCAGGTCCTGAAGGAAGGCGCCCGCATTGGGATAACGGGATTCGGGGTCCCGATTGCAGGCGCGACTCAACGCCAGGTTCAGTTCCAGGAACGCGTCGCGGTCGGTGCGCTGATCGAAGCCGGGGGGGAGTCTCGGGTAGTCGTGCCGGCTCAGCCCGGTGGCGCATTCGTAAAGCACGCGACCGAGCGCGTAGACGTCGGCCGGAGGCCGTCCCGGTCCCTCCGGGGGCACGAACCCTTCGGTGCCGACGAACGAGTCAGGGGCGGATTCGTCGGCGAGCAGGCCGATGTCGGCGAGCTTGGCGCTTTGGGCGACGAAGATGACGTTGGCGGGTTTGACGTCGCGATGGACGAGGCCGCGGGAGTGGAGGGCGTCGAGGCCGCGGGCCAGTTCGCAGCCGAGATGGAGCACCTCGGCGGCGGGGAGGTGGGGGCGAAGTTTCCGGACGTTGGCGAGGGTGGCGGGTTCGTAGGTTTCGGGGTTGATCTCGACGCCGTGGTGGAGGTCGTCGGCGAGCTCCATGACGTAGTAGAACAGACCTCGTTCATCGTCGCGGCTGAGGTGGAGCAGGGCGAGTTGGTTGCGGTCCTGAAGGGTGATGCGCTCGAAGTGGCGGAGGCCGGAGTACTCGCGTTCGTACGGTTTCGAATCCTGGAACCGGGATTGATAGACGATCTTGATGGCCCGGAAACTTCCGGTGGTGGTGCGGGCGAGCCAGACATCGCCATACGAGCCGGAGCCGATTTTCCGGAGCAGGGTGTAGTCCCGGATCTGCGGAGGGGATTCCTCCGGGGAATCTGCGGCGGGGGCGTGGTTCATGGCACGGGCCGGGCCGGGGAATCCGGCGGGAGCTGGGGGGTGGGTCGTCGGTGCTGGAGTTGGGACGTTTTGGTTCGGCTTACGAGAGCATTGCCGGGGCGGTTTTCGCCAGCGTGAAGTGGGGAACATCGACGTGCCGCGGGGGAATCGGGCAGGCTGTGCCGAGCCGATGAGCATCCTGTGTGACCGTGAGATCCGCCGCCTGGCGACGGAGTCGGGGATGATCGAACCGTTCGTCGACCGCCAGGTGCGCCAGGCGGAGAGCGGCCAACGGGTGATCAGTTACGGGTTGTCGAGCTATGGCTACGACCTGCGGGTGGCGGACGAGTTCAAGGTGTTCACCAACGTGTTCAATACGGTGGTGGATCCGAAGGATTTCGATCCCAAATCCTTCGTGGACGTGACGGGGAAGGTTTGCACCGTGCCTCCGAACTCGTTCGCCCTGGCTCGGAGTGTCGAGTACTTCCGCATCCCGCGGGACGTGCTCGCGATCTGTCTCGGGAAGAGCACTTACGCCCGGTGCGGGATCATCGTGAACGTGACTCCGTTCGAGCCGGAGTGGAAAGGGCACGTGACGCTGGAGATCTCCAACACCACGCCGCTGCCCGCGCGGATCCATGCCGGCGAGGGCCTCGCCCAGGTGCTCTTTCTCCGGGCCGGATCGATCTGTGAGACGTCCTATTCGGACCGGGCGGGGAAGTACCAGGGGCAGTTGGGCATCACGCTGCCGAGGGAGTAGGGGTGATTCGAAGGTCGAAGGTCGGAGGTCGAAGGTCGAAGGTCGGAGGTCG
>CAYZAE010000100.1:15269-24174 GCA_964476125.1 uncultured Verrucomicrobiota bacterium
TCGAAGGTCGAAGGTCGGAGGTCGAAGGTCGAAGGTCGGAGGTCGGAGGTCGGAGTGGGGAGTTTGGAGAAGGGAGAAGGGAGGGGGAAGTTACAAGAGTGGAACAACTTCCTTGGCGGACGGCGGCAGGATGGGGGCGCTATGAATCAAAACTCTTGGAAGAAGCGGTTGGGAATGGTTTCGAGGCCGGTGATCTGCCTGCTGGCGGTGGCTTGTTCCTTTCCCTGCTTGGGAGCGGAATCTTCGGCGGCGTCATTGACCTTGGCGAATCCGGCCTCGGCAGCGCCTACGGGTGAAGTTCGCGTTGCTGCCCGTCCGGGGGCGAATGTCGAACTCCATCCGGGGCGAGCCTGGGCTGATCTGGTGATTGCCGCCAAGGCCACGGAGGAAGGGGATGCGGACCTCGCCTCGGCGGCCCGGGATTACGCGACGATCGTGGGGATCTTCGAACAGCTTCGCACCGTCGCAGCCGAGGCGTTGCGACGGCAGGCGCTGGTGGAAAAGAAGCTGGGGCACGACAATCCGTCCAAGCTGGCCTGGGAACGGTTGGCGACGTGGTTCCCGGATATGGAGGACAAGGCCGAGGAGGCCAGGCGCGCGTTGGGGACGGCGCCGGGCGGGGGATCCTCCGGAGTTGATCCCGCCGTGGCGGCGGGTGGTTCGGGGCAGCCATTTGGGATGAGCGCCGAGCTTGGTCGACGGTACGGGTTGTCGGGCGGGGAGGCTTCGGCTGCGGCTTCGGCGGCCGATCCTTTTGCCGGGCTTTCGAAGCCCGACGAGCACGTCACGGAACGTGCCATCCTGATGCAGTCCCGCACCGAGTTGCTGGCGGAGGCGGCTAAAACCAGCCCGGAGTTGCGCCGGGCGCAGACGGAGTTGCGTCGGGCGAAGTCTGCCGGAGTGCGGCGCATTCCCCCGACGTTGGTCAGTGACGCCCAGTTGCGCCGGTTGATCGAGACGGTTTCCCTCCCGGAGGCGTTTGCGGGCAACGCGCAAGATCTGGAAAAGCTCCAGTTGGAGCGGCTCAACCAGGCCGAGCGATACTTTGAGGGCGTCTATCTTCCCAGGCTTGAGCTCACCATCGGTCTTCTTTCGGAGGAACTGCACCGAACCCGCGTGGAACTGGAGAAGGTCGATAACGAACTGCGGAAGATCTTCCGCAAACGCCTCATCTGAGAGGGTGGGTGGTTGACTCATCCTTGTTCCCATGTCGCTCCCTGATCCTTTCACCGCAGCGGCGCCCGCCCGGGCCTCGCTGCGGTGGATTGCACTCGGGATTGTTCCGATCCTGCTGGTGGCCGCCTTCGGGGTGCAGGCGCTTAGGCGGGAGTCGGATCTGGCCCGATTTGAAGCGCGCACGGACGCCGTGAAACGGGCGCAGACCGTGGCGGATTTGTTATCGGAGCGGTTGTTGGCGCGCCGGCTGCCCACGGTGGCGGACATCGAGGCCTGGCGTTCGGTTCCGGGGGCACCTTCGACCGAGCCCCTGGCGGCGATTGCGGGGGGGGACGAGGGAGTGCTGGCCTTTCTGAGGCATCGCGAAGGCAGTTATCCGGAGCAGGCGGTGCAGCCGATCCCGTTTTCGGAGCCTGGACCGGGGTCGGATCTGGCGCGGGCCCGGGATTACGCGGAGCGCCTGGAGACGGCGGGTGGGGCGAGTCGGGAGGCCGCGGCGGCCTGGGAATCCGTGCTGGCCTTGGCCGCCGGTTCCCCGGCGGAGGCCCTGGCACAATTCCGGGCTGGAGCGGCGCGTCTGCGGCTTGGGGAAACGGGCGAAGCGTTGAAACATCTCGAGCCGCTGGCCGCGAGCCGGACTCCGGCGGCAGGAGTCACCGGCCTGCCCGTCGACGTGCTCGCCTACCGTGCCCTGTTGCAGATGGCGGATCTTGATCCTGCGCTGACGGGAAAGCGGCTGGGTTGGTTCGACGGATTTTGTGAGCGGGTGCTGGTGCACTGGCGGTTGCCGGCGGTGCTGTTGGAGGACGCGAGCGGTTCGGCGGCGATGCAGGAGCGCCGGGAGCAGTGGCAGCGCGTGGCTCATCTCCACGGGCAGGCGCGCCTGGCTTTCGTGGACCTGGCTGGGGCGGGGGAGGAGACGGGACTGTTTTGGAGAACCAATCACCCCGGGGGACGGTGCCTGATTCAATCCAGGCGTGTGGCGGACGGACGCTGGCATCTGTTGTGGCCCGAAGCGGTCCTCGAGCAGGCGATGAAACGCGAGCTGCCGGCACTCAGTGTTCCGGAGTATGTCGGTCTGTGCGTTCGGATCGCCGGGCGCGAGTTGGGGGCGGAGCCGGCCGGCGGCGAACCGTTGGCCGCAGCGGAGTCCGTGGGGCTTCCCGGTTTCGGAGTGGTGCTCACGCTGGTTCATCCCGAAATCCTTGAGGGGCGTCTCCGGCGGCGGGCGTGGGTTTTCGGTGCCCTGATTCTTCTTGGGACCGCGGCGGCGATGGCGGCTCTTGTGGGGGCGATTCGTGCGTTTGAACGCCAGCGGCAATTGGCGCTGCAACAGGCGGAATTCGTGGCGGCGGTTTCCCATGAACTGCGTGCGCCACTCGCGGCGGTGCGATTGCTGGCGGAGGAGCTGGTGGATCTGCCGGGAGAGGAGTCAGGGAGGCGGGCGGAGTATCACCGGTTGATTCTCCGCGAGGCCCGTCGGTTGGGGCTCTTGGTGGACAACGTCCTGCAGCATGCCCGGGGCGAACGTCGTCGGCCCGCGTTGGATCGCGTGCGGATCGACGCCGGGGAAATCGTGACTCTCGCGGCGGAGACTCTCCGGCCCACGGCCCAGGAGCGGCAGATCACAGTCGCTGTGAAAACTCCGGACCAGCCTGTCGAAGGACTGGCGGATCCCCAGGCGCTGACCCAGGTGGTGGTGAACCTCTTGGATAACGCCCTGAAGCATGCGCCGGCCGGGTCCACGGTGGACATCGAGCTCAGGGTTGGTTCGGCGGGGACGATCCAGAGTCACTTGATTCTCAGCGTGCGGGATCGGGGGCCCGGTATTCCGCGGTCGGAACAGGACCGGATTTTCGAAGCGTTTGTCCGGCGCGGCAGTGAGTTGCGGCGCGAGACTCCGGGCGTGGGGCTGGGCCTGGCGATTGTCCGCCGACTGGTGACGGCCCACGGCGGTAGGGTCCGGGTCGAGAGCGAACCGGGCCAGGGAGCCTTGTTCGTGGTCGAGATTCCCTGGAAATTCTCCAACCCCAGCGCTTCAGGACCGGGTGCTGGAGATCATCCCGCGCCCGCGCCCACGCCCCTGACAACCGATCTCTGAACTCCCTTCTCCCTACCCCTGGCTCCCCCACTCCCCTCTCCAGCCTCCCGACTCCCCACTCACTCATGCCTCCATCCAACCCACTCGAGCGCATCCTGGTCGTGGAGGACGAACTCAGCATGCGAATCGTCCTGGGCGATTGCCTGGAGCGCCGCGGGTATCGGGTGCTGACGAGTGCGGATGGGGCGGAGGGATTGCGTCGGGCGCTGGAGGAGAAGCCGGACCTGGTGCTGCTGGATCTGATGCTGCCGAAGCTTGATGGGTTCACGATCTGCCGCGAGCTGCGGCGCCTGGGGTTTCCGGGTCGCATTCTCATCCTGACGGCGAGGGGACGGGTGGAGGACCGGGTTCAGGGCCTGGATCTTGGGGCGGACGATTATCTCGCCAAGCCGTTCAGCCGCTAGGAACTCCTGGCGCGGGTGCGGGCGCTCCTTCGGCGCTCCGAGGGTTCGGTCCAGGAGGGACGTCGATTGAAGCTGGGGGATCTGGAGGTGGACTTTGCGGCGCGCCGCGCTGTGCGCGGGGAGGTTGAGATTCCGCTATCGGCGCGAGAATTCGCGATGCTGGCGCTGCTGGCGGAGAGGGCTGGCGAGGTGGTGACGCGGGAGGAATTTCTCGATCGCGTGTGGGGGGTGACGGCGTTTCCGACCACGCGGACGGTGGACAAGCACGTCGTGGCGTTGCGGCAAAAGCTTGAGGCGGATGCCGCGCAGCCCCGGTGGATCCAGACGGTGCACGGTGTGGGGTACCGGTTGGATGGGGCGCGGGTGGAGTGAAGGCTGGCATTCGGGGACGAAAACGGCCGTCCCGGGGGGGGACGGCCGTGTCGTCAGCAGATTGGGGGGGGCCGGCGGGTGGGCCGGGATACGCTCAACTCACTTACTTCTGGGGCTCGATCTTGATTTCGGTTTTGGCCGGTTGATCCGGCAGACCGGCCGCGCGGGTCGAGTCGTGGAAGGCGAACAGGTGGGTGTTGCTCGCGATGTAGATCACGCCGTTGGCGATGATGGGGGTCGAATAGACCGGGGCGTTGAGGTTGGTCTCGCTGAGGACCTTCTTCTCCTTGGTGGCGGCGAGAACGCAGAGGTCGCCGTCCTCGTCACCGACATAGACCTTGCCATCGGCGACCAGCGTGCTGCCCCACATGTGGGCCTTCATGTCGTGGGTCCAGTGGTGCTTGCCGGTCTCGGCATCCAGACAGTGGACGAAGCCCGAGAAGTCACCGACGAACAGGAGGCCGGTATCGGGATCGATGGAGACGGTGGAGATGCTGCGGTGGATGCCCTTGAAGTCCCAGATCAGGCCATTCGAGGTGATGTCACCGGACTTGGTGGCGTCGACGCAGACCAGTCGGCCGATGCCTTCGCCGTGTTCCGGGTCCTGGCCGATGGGGACATAGACGCGGTTCTTATAGAAGACGGGGGTCGAGTTGACTTCGCTGGGGCCTTCGGCGGCGGGGTACTTGATGGGTTTGCCGTCCTTGGCCTTGTACTCGGGCGGGTTGCAGTCGAACCACCAGACCTTGCGCAGGAAGGCGGAGTCCTCGGCTTTCTTGGGTTCGGGATCGAAGGCGTAGAGCACGCCGTCGCCGCCGCCGGCGTAGACCTGGTGTTTGCCGGCGACCTTGCCGGAGGAGGGGGAGCTCCACTGTCCGTGATAGATCTTGGGGCCGATGCCGGCGTTGTCCTCGCCGGCGAATTCGCCGGTGTTTTTGTTGAGGGCGATGTAGCTGGGGGAGAGTGGGGAGGGGATGTTGACGTGGGTCCAGTCCTGGCCGTTGGAGGTGCAGACGTAGACCAGGTCGCCGACGATGAGGGGGGAGCTGTTGGAGGCGTTGTGGGGGAAGACGCCGAGCTGATCCATCATGTCATAGACCCAGAGGATGTCGGCGTCCTTGGCGCCCACCTTGGCGGGCGGTTTGCCGGTGTCCTTGGAGAAGTAGGCGGCCTCGTCCTGCATGCCCTGGTTGCCGTTGGCCTGTCCGCTGAGGTCGAGGCACATGACCTCGCAGCGGCTGGTGACGACGTAGACGCGGTCGCCCTCGATCTTGGGGGAGCTGAGGATGCCGAGGTTTTCCCAGTCGTTGACCTTGCCGGACTTGAGTTTGGGCACGACGAGTTGCCAGACCAGTTCGCCGGTTTTTTCGTCGAAGCACATCAGCACGCTGCGGTCGCCCTGGTGCTGGGGGTCGCGGGGGTGGTCGTTGTTGGTGCCGATGAAGACCTTGCCGGCGGCGACGGTGGTGTTGCCGTAGCTCTGGGTGCCGAGGCGGGCGACCCATTTGACGTTCTTGGTGGTGGCGAGGTCGACGTCCTCGGTGCCCTGTTTGAACTTGCCGGGTTCGAAGCGGTCGGGGAGGCCCTTGACCGGCGAGTACATGTTCCGTTCGTTCGTCCGTCCCCATTGCGGCCAGTCGTCAGCGACGGCGGCGAGGCCGAGGGCGGCGAGGGAGAGCGTGGCGATTCGGGTGCTGGAGGCTGGCATCTTCATGAGTTGGAATCGGTCGCGGTCGGAGGGTGGTGCGAGGTGCGCAGGGATGGGACGGGGTGCGACGGGAATTCGTTCAGTTCGAGTTGGGGGTGACGTTGATGTTGTCGATGAACACGCGCATTTCCTGGGGGCTGAAGGCGAAGAGCCCCGGGGAGCCCTGGTGATGGGCGGTCTTGTGGGGGACTTCGATGGTCCAGGTTTCGGGTTCGGGCTGGCCCTTGGCCCAGGCTTTGGCGCGGACGATGCCGGAGCCGTCGGCGGCGATATCGACGCGGGCCTTGAGGGTGTACCAGGTGTTTGGTTTCCAGCGGAACGGCACGGCGACCTTGAGACGTTCCTGGTTGGAGTTCACCTCGAGTTGCTGGGCGTTGCCTTTGAGGAAGACGATGTAGCGCTGATTCACGACGCCGACCTCGGACATCTTGCGGTTGGACCCTTCGCTGCGGACGTCGGCCTGGATCGTGTAGTTGCGCATGCCGGCGTCGCCGATGAAGGCGGTGCCGCGCTGGAACAGTTTGTTGTCGATGGTCTTGGTCAGCGCCTTGGTTCCTTCGATATCGCGGACCTCGAAGCGGAAGCGGGCGCCGATCCAGGGGAGCGGCGGGTAGGCGAACGAGGTGGGGGGCTCGACCGTGTTGGTGGTGGTGTTGCTGAGTTCGGCGTATTCGAAGTCCTCGGTCAGCGGGAGGCGGGGCAGGACGCGGCCGCGGATGTAACCTTTGAGTCCGCCGGACTGGGCTTCGAAGGCGCCGGCGGATTTGCGGGCGTTGGCGGGCACGGCCAGTTGTCCGTCGGCGTTGAAGGCGCCTTCCATGGTGGCTTTGACGAGGGCGGTGGGCGGGATGTAGGGGGCCCAGCGGAGGGATTTCACATCCTGGACGTCGGCGACCGGGAGGCCATTGGCGTCGAGGGTGCGGGCGCGGAAGCTGGCTTTGTCCCCGGGATGAAGCAGGACTTCGGAGGGGATGATCTGGAGTTGGGCGGCGGGGCCGGCCTTGGGCCATTCGGGTTCCGGGGTGGGTTTGGGCAGGCCGGGGTTGTTGCCGGCCTTGCCGAAGGCGTAGAGCTTGCTGGCGGTCTGGAGGTAGATTTTGCCGTTGTAGGCGGCGGGAGAACCGAAGCAGCGGCCTTCGAGTTCGACCTGGCTGAGCAGTTCGGCGGCATCGCCCTTGTCGGCGAGGATGAAGAATCCGCCTTTGGCTCCCGCGTCACCGCCGCCGGCGGCGGCTCCGGCCTCGGCCTTGTGATCCAGGATGGGGGCGTAGATCCGGCCATCGGCGAAGAGCGGGCAGGAATTCCGCTGTTCGATCCCGAGCTGGAACGACCAGATGACCTTGCCGGTATTCACGTCGACGGCGACCAGGTCGCCCTTTTCCTTGGTCACGTAGAGGCGATCTCCGACGAGAATGGGGGAGCTGGTGGAGGTGGAGACGTCGGGGTTGCTCCACAACTCGACGGCCTGACGTTCGACGACGACCGGGGCGGAGAGCGAGTTGGTGGGTTCGACGTCCGGGATGCGGAAGGCGACGAGCTGCCCGGGTTCGTAGGGGGTGCCGAAGATGGAGATGATCTTGTCGTTGTTATGGACGACGACGGTGGCGTTGATGCCGGCCTTGGCGAGGGGGACGCGCCAGATGGGGTCGCCGGTTCGGGCGTTGAGACAGACGACGGAGCCGTCGCCGGAGGCGGAGAAGAGGACGCGTTTGCCGCGGAACCAGGTGAGGTAGGGGTGGGAGAACGAGTTGTCCATCGGGCGGCTGCCCGGGCTGGAGGACCAGACGAGGTCGCCGGAGGTTTTGTCGAAGGCGTAGAAGCGGTCGCCGGCGGCGCCCTGGGCGCCCCAATTGCTGGTGATGCCGCGGGTGATGACGAGGTCGCGATCGACGACGGGGGAGGCGGTGCGGCTGTTGGGGAAGGTGAGGCGTCCGAACTGCTCCATGAGGGAGCGGTTCCAGAGCGGTTCGCCGTCGGCGGTGAAGCCGCCGAGAATGCCCTGGGTGCCCTGCATGTAGACGTTGCCGGAGGCGGGGTCGATGGCGGCGGAGGAGGTCGAGTAGCGCAGGTAGATCGTGTCGCTGAGGAAATCGTTGAAGGTGCGTTTCCAGAGCAGTTTGCCGGTCTCAGCGTCGAAGCAGGCGATGCCTTCCTGGAGGTCGGGGCCGTCGTCGCGATAGCCCATGACGTAGAGCCGTCCGTTGGCGATGACGGGGGTTGATTGGCCGCCCCAGTCGGCGGTCCAGAGCGCCTCGCTGGCGGCGGTGATTTTGGCGGGCAGACCGGTTTCGCGGGAGACGCCGGATTGGTCGGGTCCGCGCCAGGCCAGCCAGCCGTTGGCGGGGCTGGAGGCGGCGAGGAGGGTGGAGGCGGTGGCGAGGAGGGCCCCGGTGGTGATCGCAGTGCGGAGCGGGAGGCGATCGGCGGGGCGAATCGAAAACTTCTGGCTCATGATGGGGACGTGAGGGGGGTGCGTGCGCAACCGGCGAGACTGTTAGAACCCCACCGTGCGTTTGCAAATGAATTATACCTACACGTAATATCGGCCCACACGCCCCGCGGCACCCACGGCATGGTCACACCCGATCCACAGGTTTCCCTAACGAAGCAGGAATCCACCGAAGGCGGGGGAATTCCTCCCACGCGTCGCCTTCCGCCCCTGATGCGGCGGGCGTGGTACGGGCTCAACCAGGCGTTTCGCCGGCGGATCGCGCATCTGGAGCTGACCCCGGACCAGTTCACGGTTCTGCGCAACCTGCGGGAGGCGGGACGTGGCGGGCTGACCCAGAGCGAGTTGACGGAGCGCATGGCGTCGGATCCGAACACCATCGCGTCGCTGGTGGAGCGGATGGAGCGGGCGCGGCTTCTGGATCGAAGGACCGATCCGCGGGATCGCCGGGCGCGCCGGCTTCGTTTGGCGCCGGCGGGGCGTCGGCGGTTCGAGGCGGCCTGGGATGTGGCGGTGCGGTTGCAGACGGAGGTGCTGTCGGGGTTGGTTCCCGGGGATCGCGACCGGTTTCTCGGGTTGCTGGAGACGGTGGCGGCGGCGTGCAGTGCGGCGGCGGACCGTGATGATCTTGATGTCGGGGCTTAGAGCCCGTCTGAAAAGTCAGTGGGGATCCTGTTTTCGCGGAAAAGGCCGGA
>CAYZAE010000101.1:0-24105 GCA_964476125.1 uncultured Verrucomicrobiota bacterium
CACCCCCAGAGCAATCGGTAGTCCAGCCCTTCCTCAACAAATCGGAGATGCGCCGACATTATCCCCGCTTCTGCGTGGATCATATTCGGCGGGCGCGGCACCGACGCCGGAGGCGCGACGGTGGACCTCTTCAGCGCATGTCTCCACAGGGGAACCCTGGCCCGTTTCCCGCGGTGCCGTGCGAACGCATCGAACCATTTGTTGTCCCGTGGCGTATCGGGGTGGGCAGGGCGAAGTCTCTGAGGGCGCTGACAGAAACTGGAGAAGGACGGGGAGGGATCGAGGGACTTGGCGAGGGCGGAGTGCTTGGCGGTCGCGCCCTTCTCGCAAGTCCGGGAGGCGTCGCGGGCCTGCGGTGGCTGCCCTGAATCCCCGGATAAGAAACCACGAAGGCAACGAAGGAAGACCTTTCTAAAGCAACCAGAACAGAGGCGCTTGGTGCGCATCCAGGAAGCCTCCGATCCCGCATTCCCTTCGCGCCCTTCGTGGTGCAATCCGCATTTCCGTCGACCCTTTACGCGATGATCGGGGCCTGCACAGCGTTCTTGACCCGGTGGTGGGAACGGTGGCCCAATCTTCCGACGCTTCGGCTGCGTTCGATGGGTGCTTAGAAGGCGCTAATGATCGCGGGGAGGCGCATCCGCTTCGACTTTCTGTCGTGGCACGTGGACGTGGAGAGGTGGCCGAGTGGCTGAAGGCGGCGGTTTGCTAAACCGCTGTACGGTCAAAAGCCGTACCGGGGGTTCGAATCCCCCCCTCTCCGCCAGTCCTGCAAGGGCTGGATGCTTCCCTGAGCAAATTCCGAATCTCTGCCCCTGCTCCCTTTGCGCCGAGTGTTGGTGGTCGGCGCTCTCCCGTCGGCGTTTCCCGGTTCCAAGCCCTTCCAGCTTCCATCGACCAGGCAGTTCCTCAGAAATCGATTCAAGGCCGCCGGCGGAAGCGGTGGATGGCGCCAAATCCCAGCAGTGCGGTGGCGCAGAGGGCGGTCCAGGTCGCGGGCTCGGGGATGATTCCAAGGCCCTGGATCGACCAGCCGTTGAGTTGCGCGAGGTTTCCGCCAGCCTGATCGGAAACCAGGAGCGTCCAGATGCCGTTGGGGTTCTCCCCCAACAACTCGCTCAGGGTGAAGCCGCGGGTTGAACTCGTGGGATCCGCGCGGCCGTCGCTGGCCCAGGTTCCGGTGAGCTGACCGGAGCCGTTCAACGTGTAGGCCACGTCCTGGTAGCTGTGGATGTCGTGATTGGGCGAGGTGTCGTCGAGGGTGATGCTGAAGCCGGCGTCGCCATACCCCGCGTCGGTCGACAGTAGTTGGCCGGTGCGGTTGAGGAGCACGGCCAGACTGCCGGAAGGGGCGCTCAGATGGACGTAGAGGTCACCGTTCCAGGCGATGTCGGCGTCGGCGCTGGCAATGTCCAGGGTGATGCTGAGCCCGGTGATCTGCTGGACGCTGGAGCTGACCGTCAATTGTCGGGCGAGGCCGGCAAGGGGCGGGTCTTCAATCCGGTTTCCGGTGGTCAGAGTTTCGCTTGCGCTGAAGGCGATGTCCGCATGCAGCGCCGAGGGCGCGAGCAGGCTGGCCGCGGTCAGGAGAGTGAGTCGGGTGGGCTGTCTCATGGGGGAATGCGATGGGGCTTACGGGGCGCGGACAGCCCTCCAGTACGAGGGGCTTGGGGCTGAGAGATGGGTGTGCTCGATGAATCCGGCGGACGTGGCGGTGAGCGTGGTGAGGGTGGTCCAGGGGATGGTGCTGTCGAGCGTGGTGGTGTGCTGGATGAGGTAACTCACCCCCGGGATGCCGGCGAAGCGGAGTTGTACGTTGCCACCCGACGGGACGATGGAGACGAGGGTGGGTCCGTTGCCGCTGGTGCCGCTGACGGTCACAGCCACGGTGCCCTGGGTTGAGTCGACCCCATCGCTGAAAGTGACCTGGAAGCTGTCGGCTCCCGAGAAGTCGGTGGGCGGTGTGTATCGGATTCCAAACCCGATGAGTTGGACCGTTCCCCCCTGGGTGCTGGTGGCATCCACGCCGGTGACGGTGCGGGTGTTGAATTCCGGATCGGCGGTGCGGGCCAGCAGTTTGGTGAGGAGGACGGACACGGCCGTGTTGCGGGTTGCGGTGAGGTTGTAGCCGCTGAAGGTGGGGGCCTCGTTGACGTCGTTGACGATGATGGTGAAATCCGTCTCGTAAGACGCCCCGCCTGCGTCGGTCGCGCTGAGGCGGATGCTGTAGATGCTTTTCAGCTCGTAGTTGAAGGCAGCGGTGGTTTTGAGCGCAGTGCCGACGACGCTGAAGCTGGCGTTGTCGGTGTCGCCTGTTCCGCTGACCAGGGCGAAGGTGGCGGTGTCGGAGGCGTCGGGGTCCTGCGCGGAGAGGGTGCCCACGGTGGTTCCGGTGGGTTCGTTCTCGTCCACGGAACTTGAGCTCAGGGTGATGTTCGTGGGGGCGGAGGTGTTTGCGGCGGTGGTGAAGGTGAGGTCGGATCCCACGCTGCCTCCGGAGCTGTTCGTTGCGGCGATCCTGAAGTGATAGGTGGTGTTGGGCGTGAGACCGGTCAGGGACGCGCTGACAGACTGGTCGGTGATGCCGTTGTCGGGGCTGAGCAACACTGAGGAGAGGGTTCCGTAGGAGGTGTCGAGCCCGCTTTGGAACGCCGCCGTGGTGGTGTGGCTGTTCGGGTTGACCGTGGCATTGAGCCTGGCGCCGGTGACGGTGAGGTCGGTGGCGGCCAGGGTGGTGACGATGGGGCGATTGGAGACGGTGAACGTGGTGCTTGGCCCCGCGCCGGAGGCCGGGTTGCCAACGCTGTCGGTGGCGGTGCCGGTGGGGAGGGAGAAGCCGACGGTGCCGTCGCCGGTGAGGGCATCGAATTCGACGGTTCGGGTGCTGCCGGAGCCGTAGACGCTGTACGAATTCACCTGGGCCGTGCCGGTGGTATTCAGCTGAATATTAAGGACGTTCAGGCTGACGCTGGTTGCTCCGGAGTAGGTGACCGTAAAGTGGACCGGACCGCTTTGGGTGGAGGCAACCGAAGGCGAGCTGATGGAAACGGTGGGGCCGGTGTTGTCCACGGTGGACGTGGTGCTTGGTCCCGCGCTGGGGGCGAGGTTGCCGGCGGTGTCGGAGGCGGTGCCGGAAGGAAGGGAGATTCCGACCGTGCCATTCCCGGTCAGGGAACTGAGGGTGACGGTGCGGGTGCTGCCGGAGCCGGAGACGCCGATGGAATCCACCCCAACGTTGCCGGTGGTGTTCAGCTGAATCTGGTGGGCGACCAGGGTGATGCTGTTCTGCCCGGAGTAGGTGATGGTGAACGTGACCGGGCCGCTGCGGGTGATGGAGGACGAGGGCGAGCCGATGGAGACGGTGGGGGCCGTGGTGTCGATGACCAGAGCCTTGTTGGCGCCGAGCGAGCCGGTGGTGCCGGGGTCGGGCAGGGTGAGCGAGGCGGGGGTGCCGGAGATGCTTTCGTTGATCGTCCCACCATTCAGCGCCAGGGCGCTGGTCGAAGCGTAGTCGAGGTCGGACGAGGTGTCCCCGGCCTGGACCGTGTAGGTGAACACCAGCGTGGTGGAGCCGCTGCCGCTGGCGTAGTTGACGGTGCGGTCGGTGGTTCCGGTTTCCAGCGTGAGTTGAGGGGTTCCGGAGATGCTCACAGCCGACGAGAAATTCACGGAGATCGAGATGGTATCTCCCGCATTGTAGGAGCCGTTCGAGGTGGTGGCGGTGACGCTGGAGACGGTGGGGCGCGGGGTGGGGTAGGCGAGGCCCAGGACCGGCGACGTGGTGGTGGCGATCACCGTGCGACTGCCGCCACTCAGATCGAAGCGGAGGATGGCCTGACCTCCGGTGCCGTCCCCCACGTAGAGAAACTGACCGGCCTGGTCAAAGGCGACTCCGGTGGGTTGCGCGAAATTGCCTGAGTTCGAGGCCAGGGTGGTCTGGCTGCTGCCGTCGTAATTCACCACGCCCAGCGTGTCCAACGAGGCCGTGCCGCTGCCCGTGGTGTAGTAGATCTTCTGGTTGGGAATGTCCAAGGCCAGCCCGGCCACGGCGGCTCCCGTGGTGACGATCTGGGTGCGATTCCCGCCATTGGTGTCGAAGCGAAGGATTTTCAAGCCGGCGGCACCGTCGCCCACGTAGAGGTTGCTGTTGACCGGATCGAACGCGATGGCGGTTGGCTGCAGAAAATTGCCGGATCCTGAGGCGAGGGTGGATTGCGAGGAACCGTCGAAGTTCACCACGCCCAGCGTATCCAACGAGGCCGTGGCACTGGCCGTGGTGTAGTAGATCTTCTGGTTGGTGAGATCCAGGGCCACGCCGGTCACAGGCGCCACGGTGCTGGCGATGAGGGTTCGACCGGTGCCGTCGAGGTTGAAGCGATAGATCGCGTTCCCGCCGTTGCCATCCCCGACGTAGATCATTTGGTTCGCCAGATCGACGGCAACGGCCGTCGGTTGGGCAAAGTTGGCGACATCGGAGGCCAGGGTGCCCTGGTTGCTGCCGTTGGTTCCAACTTTCGCGAGGGTGTCCAGGGACGCGGTGGCGCTGCCGGTGACGTAGTAGATCGTCTGGCCCAGTCCATTGAGTCCCAACCCCAGAAGCCCGAGTGTGGCAACCGGCGCGAATCGTCGGAGGAAGTAGTGAAGTCGGGTCATGGCAGAGGGGGATGGGGACGGGGATGGGGACGGGGCTTCTCGATCCGGGAAGTGAGGTCGGAGTCCCTGAAAGGCCGCCGAACGGCGAGCAGGTCAGGCAGGGTAAACCGGCCCTTCGCGGAGGCGGATGCTGGCTTGAAGCCCGGCAGTGGAGAGTGAAGGTGGCTGGGCACCACCTAAGCAGATCGTCTAAAGCACCCAGTGCTTTAGACGATTCTTAGCCAATTGGGCCCATCCTGGGGCCCGCTCCTGAGCCGGCCGGTTATCGGCCGGTGTGACGGCGCCAGAGGCCGAATCCGAGCAATCCGAGTCCGGCGATGGCGGCCCATTCGGCGGGCTCCGGGACGACTGCGGTCCACACGGTGGCATGGCCACCCGACTGGCCGCCGATGTAGAGGGTGTCGCCGCTGGCGAAGACGCTGCGGGCCTGCCCGGGACCGAGATCGAACCAGGAACCGGCGGTTCCGGTCCAGATGCCGGCGCGGTCCACGCCGGAGAAG
The DNA here is from genome assembly GCA_964476125.1 of uncultured Verrucomicrobiota bacterium. Classification (GTDB taxonomy): domain Bacteria; phylum Verrucomicrobiota; class Verrucomicrobiia; order Limisphaerales; family CAIMTB01; genus CAIMTB01. Next base: position 5,154 of record CAYZAE010000101.1, read on the forward strand.
GTGGCGAAGCCGACCTGATAGGTGCCGGTGGTGGCCCAGATGGTGGAGCGGGAGGCTCCCGCAGGGTTCAAGTTCACCCAGGAACCAGCAGCCCCGGTCCATGTGGCGGCTTGTCCATCCACGACGCCGGCCTGCTGGGTTCCGGTGGTGGCGTAGACCGAAGAGGAGAAGGCGCCGACAGGGTGCAGGGAGATCCAGGATTCAGCAGTGCCCGACCAGATGCCGGCCTGGGTCTGCCCGGAGAAGATCGCGCTGCCGGCCTGCTGAGTGGCGCTGAGGCTGAAGACTTGGGAACTGGTCGAGCCGGCGGGATGCAGGTCAACGAACGATGCGGCCGTTCCCGACCAGAGTGCGGCGTGTTGGATGAACGTGTTGGCGACTTTGATGGAGCCGCCCTGCTGGGTTCCAATGGTGGCGACGGCCAGGGAATCGAAGGCTCCAGCCGGGTGGAGGTCGACAAAGGTGGGGGAGGAACCCGACCAGATGCCGGCATGGGTGGTCCCGAGGGCGGAGATGTAGGCGTGGCCCGACCGTTGGGTTCCGGAAATGCCGGTCATCGTCGAACTGATGGCTCCGGCGGGGTTCATGTTGATCCACGAGCCGGCGGTTCCCGTCCACAGGCTTGCGCGCTCCTGCCCGAAGGTGGCGGAGCCCACTTGGAGGGTATCGGTGAGCCCGTAGATGATGGATGTCGTTGCGCCGGCGGGATGCAGGTCGGTGCTCGAAACGACAAATTGACCCAAGGCGGGCAGGGAGGCAGCCAACCAGGCCATGGAGGCGGTCGGGAGCACGGCGAGAATGGGTTTCATCGGCAGGGCAGGAATGGGTTCGAAACCACGGGTTCGGTAGATGGTCGGATCGGGGCCGGCTCCAAGACGCGGCGGATAGTGGGTAAACGCAGGGCGACCGGCAAGAACTAGCGAAAACAGATACGGTGATTCCACTACGCATCTCCACGGGCCTTTGGTTGCGGTGTGGCGTAGGAAATGGGGCTCTGACCTTGATTCTTGCGGTTCTTTCTGGTTATCCTTCGCGCATTCCCCAGGTGCCTTGCAGGCGCCGTTCCCATCGCGTCGACCGATTGATCGAGATTGATCGCGTCCTGGAACAACCGTGCTCCGGAGGTGTTCGGAGGCAGGGTTGCGCTTCAGGTTGAGGGCGGGTGGGGGCGGACGGGCGGCAGGGCGGGCTGGGGTGAACCCAGAACACACGTATGCGAATGTTGCCAAAACTGAAGCCAACCATCGGTGGAGTATTGGGTCTGGCGCTGTCCTCCCTGGGGATTCAAGCGCTCCAGGCGGCAGCCCCGGCGAATCCGGATGGGCTGATCCGGGCCAAGGCCTTCCTGAACATCGGGGGGACCGCGGTCGCGGATCTGACAGGGAACACCAAGTTCCCCAACCGTCCGGACCTGGTGAACTATTACCCGTATTTCGAATGGAACGCGGCGTCCAACGGCGCCGGAGGATTCGATATCGCCACGGCCGCCAACAACTCCTTCGGGGAGAATTACGGCGTGCAGATGCAGGGTTATTTTTACCCTCCGGCCACAGGCGACTACGTCTTCTGGCTGTCGGCGGACGACGGGGCGAACCTCTTTCTTTCGACCAACGACGATCCGGCGAACAAGAAGCTGATTGCGCAGGAGGGGGCCTGGAGCAATCCGCGCAATTGGGAGACGGTGGGCGGAGCGGCGAGCACCATCGAGGCCAAGAAGTCCTCGACCTTTGCCGCCACCCAGTGGCCGACGAAGGGGCCGGAAGGCGGGGCGAAGATCACGCTGACCCGGGGGACGGCTTACTATATTGAGGCCCTGATGAAGGAGGGCGGCGGCGGGGACAACCTGGCCGTGGCGGTGGCGGATCCCAATGGCGCCATCGACTCGAACCTGCCCATCCCCGGAACCTATCTCTCCACGTTTGGAGCGGGTACGGGGGCCACGATCCTGGCGCAGCCGCAGGATGCCGCGCGGATGTCGGGCAGCAGCGTGAGTTTCTCGGTGGGATTGGATGTTCCGCCGGGCGTGACCCTGTCGGGCATTCAGTGGACGAAGAACGGACAGAACATCACCGGCGGCACGGGAACGACGGTAACGTTCACCACGGCGCCGGCGGATGACGGGGCCAAGATCAAGGCCACGATCACCACGTCGGCCGGCGTCCTGACGAGCAATGAAGCCACGCTCCGGGTGGCCTCTCTCACGTCCGAATTCGTGCAGGGCGTGGTGAAGTTCGAAGCCTACACCGGCATCGGCGGCACGGCGGTGGACGGGCTCCTGGGCGATCCCAAGTATCCCGCTTCGCCCGACGAGGTGCGCTTGCTGACCGCCATCGACACCCCGAATGGCTACGCGGACAACTATGGGGCCCGGGTGAGCGGCTTCATCATCCCTCCGGCGACGGGCGATTATCACTTCTTCCTGCGCAGCGATGACGCGTCGCAGTTGTATCTCAGCACGGACGACAAGGAGGCGAACGCGGTGTTGATTGCCGAGGAGACCGGCTGTTGCGCGGCGTTTCTGGAGCCTGAGACGGGGGATCCGGCGACCACCTCGACCCCGATCACCCTGGTGGGTGGACGCAGGTATGCCTTTTACGCCCTGGTGAAGGAGGGCGGTGGCGGTGACTTCCTGCAGGTGGCGGCCCGCAGGACCACGGACACGACGCCGGCGGCCAGCCTGCTTCCGTTGTCGGGGGCCTGGGTGGGAGCGAATGCGAAGCCCAGTCTGGGGGATCCCGCGGTGACGGTTCAGCCGCAGGTGCCCTCGCAGGTGATTGAGGGCACGAAGCTGAGCCTGAGCGTGGATGGCGAAGTCACGCCGTCGGCGTTCGGCTTCCCGCTCTTTGTGCAGTGGCAGCGGAACGGCGAGAACATCGCCGGAGCGACCGGCAAGACCTACGAGGTGGAGAAGGCTGCGGTGGCCAACAGCGGCACGTACCGGGCGGTGCTCAGTTCGGCCAGCGGCAAGTCGGTGAACAGCGCCGAAGTGGCGGTGAACGTGGTGCCCGATACCTTCGCTCCGAAGATCACCAAGGTGAAGGCCAGCTCGGTGCAGAACCTGATCGTCACCTTCGACGAACCGCTGGACAAGGCGACGGCCGAGACGGCGGCGAACTACAAGCTGAGCGACGGGGTGACCGTTTCGAGGGCGACGCTGAGCGGCAACTCGGTGCTCCTGGTGACCAGCGGGCTGACGGTGAAGAAGTCCTATGTGCTCACCTCCGGCGGAGTGAAGGACCTTTACAACAACACCCTCGTCGCGGGAACGACCTATGCCTTCACGGCCAATGTCATCACGTACGCGGACGTGATCCTGGCGGACAAGCCGATCGGCTTCTACCGGTTCGAGGAAACCGCCGGCCAGATCACCAAGAACTTCGGCACGGCCGGGGCTTCCGCGGATGGGCTCTACATGACCGGGGCTGGCGAAGCGGATTCAGTTCCCACGGATGCCAAGGTGGCGGCGGGGCCGCGACCCGGGGAGTTCCTCGGGTTTGATCCGGCGAACAATGCTGTTGAGATGAAGGGTCAGGAGACCCAGCTGTGGGTGGATACCCAGAAGCAGTTCCTGAACAACCTCAGGGCGTTCAGTCTGGAGTACTGGGTGAAGCCGGCCAACCGCGCCTCCGACCCCACGGCGTTCGGCAACCGCATCGGGCTGGTGGGACAGAACGACGCGGTCGAGTACGGGTTCATCAATCCCACCACCATCCAGATCTGGTCGGCGGGCGGTGGATCCCTGAACACCACGTACACGTTCCCGGACAACGAATGGCATCACATCGCCACCATTGCGGACGGCCGGACCATCAAGAACTACTTTGATGGCAAGCTGGTGGGCACGGGTGGGTCGACCACCTCCAACTACGGATCCTCGGCCTTCAACGTGCACATCGGCGGCGGCGGCGTGTATGACGCGACGGGCAACTTCTTCACCGGCCAGTTCGACGAAGTCGCCATCTTCGACAAAGCCATTCCCGCGGAACGCGTGCTGGCCCACTACAAGGCGGGCAAGGAAGGCGGCGAGGCGGCCGACGACGGAGGCGTGGTGAGCGCCAAGATCGCCTGGGTGAGCTTCCATCCTGCGGACGGCACACCGGCGGCGGATGCCGCGACGGCGGGCATGACGGAGGCTCCGGATGTGAAGTACACCCGGATGCTGGTCGGGGCGGGGCACCAGGTGACGCGGTTCGTGACCACGGGCAATCCTGATCTGGCCACGCTCGGCACCTTTGATCTCGTGATCATCAGCCGTTCGGCTCCGAGCGGCGACTACCAGGATCCGCCGGAGACGCTGGCGTGGAACGGGCTGAAGACACCGACCATGATTCTGGGCGGATACATCCTCCGCAACAGCCGCCTGGGTTACACGACGGGCGGCACGATACCCGATGTCGCCGGTCCGGCGAGGCTCTCCATCAAGGATCTTGCGCACCCGATCTTTTCGGGCGTTTCGATCGGGGCGGGCGCGGTGACGGCGAATCCCTATGCGGATGTGGTCACGTTCAACGACGCGTTGCAGCGCGGTATTTCCGTGAACACGGATCCCCTGGCCGGTGGCGGCAAGGTGTTGGCCACCATCGCGGCCGACGGTGATCCGGCGAACAACGGGACGGTCATCGCCGAGTGGCAGGCGGGTGCCAGGATGGGCAATGCCGCCGGGGACATCCTGGGCGGGCGTCGGTTGGTGTTCCTGACCGGCAGCCGCGAGGCCAATGGTTCCACGTCCCAGATCTCTGGCATCTATGACCTGACGGAAGACGGCGCGACCCTGTTCCTCAATGCCGTGAAGTACATGGCCAAGCCCGTGGCGGCTGCGCCGAGCTTCACCAGTGTCAAGCTGGGCACCGACGGCAGAATCACCGTCACCTGGACCGGCGGCGGCACCTTGCAGGCGGCTCCCACCCCCACGGGTCCCTGGACCGACGTTGCGGGCGCCACCTCGCCTTACGTGCTCAATCCGACCGGCTCGGCGCTGTTCGGACGCATCAAGCTGTAAGTTGCGGCATACACCGAGGGTCGCCTTGCCGCGACGATCGGTGCTGCCTTCCATCACGAGACCGGCCGCCAGGCCGGTCTCTTTTTTTTGTCGTAGCGGCTTCGTGGCAAGGTCACGGACCCGGCGTCGCCGGTTCCCAGCGGACGGTGATCTCCCCGTGGTTTTCGGGGACCCGCACGGTGGTGGTTTGTCCGTCGGTCCATCGGACGGAAACCGTGATTTGGCCCGGTGGGCGGGCCAGCACGAGCACCGGACTGCTTCGCGACCACCACCCGGATCCGGCGAGCACCGGCCTGGCCGGGCCGGAACCGGATTCGGAGAGGATGCGGACCACCGCGCCGATGCCGTCCGGATTGCCGGGGCCGCCGTTCAACCGGACCGTCAGGCCGGGCCGTGCCCGCCGGTTGCGGTAGACCCTGGTTTCGGATCCGTTCTGGCCGACCACAAGATCGAGCCGGCCGTCCCGGTCGAGATCGGCGAACGCCGCGCCGCGTTGTTCACCGTCCACCCCTATCCCGGAGTTCGCCGAGGAAACGGCGGTGAGTTCCCCCGTACGGGAACCCCGGAGAAGGAGGCCTCTGCCGGCGTCCTGGCGGGGGACCTGCCAGGGCAGGGCGAAGCAGTTCTGGGAAAGAAAGACGTCCTCCCAGCCATCCCCATCGAAGTCGGCGACCAACGGCCCGAAGGCCGGGGCATACTGGGCCTCGGCGGGCAGGGGGACGGCTTCGAATCGGCGGGTGCGATTCAGGAACACGGTCGTCGCGAGCGTTTTGGCTTCGACCCGCCGGTAGTCGTGCCCGAAAGCCCGGGCCACCTCGTCGAGGGTGGCCTCGACGAAGCGGCGGTGGTTGGAGAACAGGCTGCGAATCGGGGGCAGGGCGTTCTCCAGTTCGTCGAGCCTTCGCCGGGGGACCAGGGTTCCGCGCACCGGATCCCATTCGCCTTCGAGAAGATCCACGGTGCCGCGTTCCAAAAAGTCGCCGTGGACCAGCGTGGCGGGGCGATCCGCGGTGGCGGTGTGGGCGCTGTTGAGTCCCCAGTTTCCGGCGATGACGTCCAGCCGACCATCGCCGTCGATGTCCCCCAGGGTGACTCCCAGCCACCACCCGGTGTGCGATCCGAATCCCCATTCTTCGGTTGCTTCCACCAGTCGGCCGGCATCACTTCGAAAGACGCGGATCGCCGACCATTCGCAGGCCAGGACCAGGTCACTGTCGCCGTCGCCGTCGAGGTCTCCGCAGGCCGCGCCGTTGACCAGGCCGACGCTGGCGAGGACTGCCGAGTTGTGGGTGTCGAGGAGCCGACGTCCTTCGTGCAGGTTGAAAATCTGGCTGGGGCCTGCTTCGGGGTAGCGGCCGGCAACGGGCGCCGCGCCCGTGAAAAGCTCGAGAATCCCGTCCCCGTTGAAATCGCCGAGGGCGTTCGGGCCGGTGGGAGGAAGGAGAGGGGGCGCGGGCAGGGGGGCGAGGGCGAACCCGCCTCGGGTGTCATTGGTCAGCAGGGTCAGTGTGCCACCGGAACCGGAGCCGACAGTCAGGTCCGGCCACCCGTCTCCATTGGGGTCCGTGATCGCAAGGCCCGGGCCGCCGAGGGACAACCACCGTGGCAGCAGGGGTTGGCGGCGGTCGTCGTCCGGCGGGTTTTCGGCATGGACGTGCCGGAGTCCGGGGGAGACGTCCTCGAAGAGTGGATCGGGGTTGGGGCGGGGTTTCGGGCCGGGGTTGGCTGCGGTTTCCTCGAAGATCTCGTAAAGCTGACCGGGCTGCGGGTCCGGCACCAGGGAGGTCCGCCCGCTGCGCCAGGTGACTTCAAGCGTGGATCCGGCGGGGCGATTGGGGGCGGCGAAGCTGAGGAGGGGTTGGCTGCCGGAGAGATAGCGCCCGCCGGCAACCATTTCGCGCGACTGGGGAAGTTCGGCCGCTGAAACCAGGTGAACCCGGGCGCCGATGCCCTCGGAATTGGGTGGGATTCCCCGGAGTTGAACTGCGATTCGCGGGGCGGTGGCGTTGTTGCGGTAGATCCCGGCGGCGGCCTCGAGGTTGTTCACCACCAGGTCGAGGTCCCCATCCCGGTCGAGGTCGCCAAGGGCCGCCCCCTGATGGATTCCAGGGGAATCCAGGCCCCAGGCTTCGGTGGCGCGGACGAATCGCCAGCCCCCAAGATTGCGAAACCCGGCCACGGATCCTTCGAGTCGCGGGTAGATCCGCGCGTGTTCCAGGAGTTCGCGGACGAAAGCCTCCTGTCGTGCGCGGGGGTCCTGATGGGCCGGCCACGGGTGCTGCAGTTGGCGGATCCGCTCCGTGGCGTCGAGGTCCTGCACGTCGCGCCGATGGCCCGTGGGGATCAGGACGTCCTCGAACCCATCGAGATCGACATCCACGAACAGTGGTTGCCACGACCAGCCGGTCCTCCCAAGCCCTGCGAATTCGGCGATCTCCGCGAACGTGCCGTCGCCGCGATTGCGGAACAGGGTGTTCCGCATGATTTGCGGACGGTTTTCGATCTCGCCCGGGACGGCGGGTTGGGGTGTTTGAGCCAGAGCCTGACGTCGCCGGACCCGCGGGTCCGGATCGATCATGTCGAGCACCAGAAAATCGACTTCTCCATCCCGGTCCAGATCGGCGAAGTCGACGCCCATGGAGTTTTCGCTGGTGTGCCTGAGAGCGAGGTGGGGGGCGAGGCGGAAGGAGCCGTTGCCCTGGTTGAGCCAGAGCCGGTCGGGGGTCCAGTAATCGTTGCAGACGTAGAGATCCGGGAGTCCGTCGTGGTTGAGGTCCCGGAAAGCGGCGGTGAGCCCCCAGTCGCGCGGGGCGGACGCGATCGGACGTCCTTGTTCGTCAAGGAAGCGGCCTCCGGTCCAGGGGACCGCCTGGAAGCGCGCCTGGCCATCGTTGAGGTAGAGTTGGTCGGGTTCGCCGAACTCGATCAGGCCGTTGGGGCCGGCGACGAGGCGGCCTTCGTATCTGGGGTGAAGTTCGGTCCTGCCTCCGACCCGTCGCGCCTCCACCAGGCTGGAATCCCGGATGTCTTCCGCGCGATAACGGGTGACGTAGAGATCCAGGGTGCCGTTGCCATCGATGTCGGCCAGCGCGAGGGTGGTGCTGCCGGGAAGGCCCAGGGTGCCTGCTTCCGCGCTGGCCTCCCGAAATCTCCCGCCTTCATTGATCCAGCAAAGAACGCCGCGGGCGTGGGTCGCGACGAGCAGATCGGGACGTCGGTCCCCATTCAGATCGGCCATCACCGCCCCCCGGCAGCTTTCGGAGGCGAGCGATAATCCCGCCGAGGCGGTGACGTTCGTGAACCGCCATTGCCCGAGGTTCCGGTACAGCGAGGAGTTCCCGGAGATCCCACAGAGAAACACATCCGGCCAGCCGTCCAGGTCGTAGTCTCCCAGCGCGACGCCGCTTCCGTTTTCCAGCACCCGGTTGGCGGCGCCGGCGGCTTCGGACAACCGGTTGGTGAACGCAATTCCGGTGTTCTGGGGATCGAGTTGGGTGAATCCGGGGCGGCCGGCGGGAGGCGCTGTCAGCGGTTTCACGAGAAACCCGGGTTGCGGTGCGGCAGCCCCGGCGGTCGGGCTAAATCCGGCCAGCAACGATCCCGCGAGCACGGGGAACCCCAGCGCCAGGGCAATGGACGGGTTTGTAGGGGTGGACGTCATGGTCCGGGAGGGGGGTGGCGTGACGGCGCCTGGCGGAGGGTCGGCAGGGAGGGACAGCCCTCGCGACCGGCGACCGGGCGTGAAAAAGTGGAATGAGCTGCGCTCGTTTTCGGGATTCGAAGGTTTGAGGCCTGCTGTGAGGATGTCTTGATGCGGAAATTACCCAGTCCCGATTCCTTAGACAAATAAACCAAATTGAATTGCTCAGCTGGTGCTCCGGCGCGGTCCACCTCATGAAATTGTTCCACCTCTCGCGTCCTTCTTTTTCTTCCCGTGTCTGTCTTTCGGCCGTGTTGGAGTGGAGGTGCTGAGGGGAACGACGTCCGCTGGTGCGAACAGCCTGGGATTCGTCGGCATCATCGGCGGAGCCACGTTTGGGGCGACGGTTCCTGCCGGGGCGGCCGGTGCGGCCACGCTCTTGGGGTATCACCACTACACTCCGTCGGAGATCGGCACCGACATCCTCGACGAAATCGCTTGGGGCAACGCGGGGGCGCCTCGCCTGGAGCGGGGCGCCCTCTTTGTTTCACGGGAGGAAACCGCGGCACCGGATCGACGCAAGGCGGGGTCCTGGTTCCGGTCTCGGCAGCCGGTTCAGAGCCCGGTGGGGTAGTCGATGAACTGCCAGGGCACGCGGAACTTCCGGGAGAGATGTTCCGCCAGGGCGATGACCCCGAACGTTTCGGTCGCGTAATGGCCGGCGTAGAGGACGTTGATTCCGACTTCGTCCGCCAGCGCCGCCGTCCAGTGGGGGCCTTCGCCGGTGATAAACGTATCGACGCCCGCCCGGGCGGCATCCCGGAGTTCGGCGCCTGCGCCGCCGGTGACCACGCCGATCCGACGGCATTCCACAGGGCCGCCGGGGAGAAGGAGGGGGGAGGATTTCGTCGCCGTGCCGAGTCGGCGGACGAGCGCAGCGCGGTCGATGCGGAGGTTTCCCCGGAAACCGATGGTCTGTCCCTTGGCTTCGAAAAACGGCTCGAGCTTCCGAAGTCCGAGGGCGCGGGCGAGGCGTGCTGAATTGCCGAGCTCAGGGTGGGCGTCCAGCGGGAGATGGGAGCTGTAGACGGCCAGGTTGTGATCCAGAAGCAGCTTGAGAAGTTCGTACCGCGGCCCGGTCCACGGTTGCTGCGGCGACCAGAAGAGCCCGTGGTGAACGATCAGGAGGTCGGCACCGGCTTCCACGGCGAGGCGCACGGTGGCGAGGCGCGCATCGACCGCGGCGGCGATTCGGGTGACCTGGCCCCGGTTCTGGACCTGCAATCCGTTCGCCGCTCCGTCCCAGTCCCGGAAATCGGTGGTCCGCAGAAGTTGGTCGGCGTGGGTGACGAGGGAATCGAGACGGACGGGGGACGGCATGGTGGAGCTGAACAAAGAGGAGGTCGGCGGCCGGTCAGTAGTAATAGGCGGTGTCGGGGCTGGGGCCGCCCTGGACGCGCTTTTTGATGTTGGCCTTGTTGCGCACGATGGCGCTGCCGTCGGCCTGGCCGACCGGTTGATCGGGGGTGAGAGCCCATTCCAGGAATTGCTTGCTCACGCTTCCGGCGTCGAAGCGGCCGAGGTGACCGACGTCCCAGAGTTTCGTGCCCGGGGTGTCGCTGACGCGGTGGGTGATGAAGGCGCGGGAGGAATCGCATTCCTGGGTGTTTTTGGGCCACTCGGGTTCGATGTCGCCGGCGGCGGGGTCCCGGCTGCCGCTGACCGACAGGTATTTCATCCTGGGGAAGTTCGCGAGCCACATGTAGGGCGTGTAGACGTTCGCCGCGGTGGTGTCCCAGCCACCGTAGTCGCGGGTGGATTTGTCGGCGAAGTTGGCCGGGCTGGCATAATTCATCCACAGCTTGCCGAAGGACTTCGCGGTGACGGGGCAGATCAGGATCCAGCTGCTTGGGACATAGGTGCGGCGCATCGAATCGACGATGCTGTCCTTGCGGCCGCCGAGACGGTGGTAATCCGGGCTGCCGTCGTCGTGCTGCTGGAACTTCCCGGCATTGTCGTCTGCGTAAAGAATCTGGGACAGGTACTGCTGCCGGATGTTGTTCACGCAGGCGATGCGGCTGCCCTTGTATTTGGCCTTGGCGAGGGCGGGCAGGAGCATGCTGGCGAGAATCGCGATGATGGCGATCACGACCAGCAGTTCGATCAGCGTGAAGCCACGGGACCTCAACCGGGCGTGGAGAAGGTCGTTATTCATGGGAATCCTCTTCGTTAGGCTTCCTGCCGTCGTTCGTCGAGCACGGATTCCCGGGGAACTGCGATGATCATCTTCTGCAGGTAGATCACGTCGAGCCAGCGGTCGAACTTGTGGCCGACCTCCTTGAAATGCCCGACCTGTTCAAATCCGAACCGGCGGTGCAGCCGCAGGCTGGCCTCGTTGCTGGCATCGATGACGGCGATAATGGTGTGCAGACTGCGGTCCCGGGCGGCTTCGATGAGCGGGGCGAGCAGGAGGGAGCCGATGCCACGTCCGCGCTGGCTGGCGGCGATGTAAATCGAGTTTTCGCAGGTGAACCGGTAGCCGTAGCGATCGTGGAAGCGGCTCAGGGAACTCCAGCCCACCACCCGGCCTCCCGATTCCGCCACGAAGATGGCGTAGTCGGCTGCGGCGTGGTCCTCGAACCAGGCCTGTCGGTGTTCGAGCGTGCGGGGTTGCAGGTCGTAGGAGGCGGTGGTGGTGAGGACCGCCTCGTTGTAGATCTCGAGAATCGCCGGGCAATCCTCGCGGGTGGCCCGGCGAACGGTCACGGGTGCCTTCATGGAAGTCATGGCCGGAGGGGAGGGTGTCCTCGCGGGGGCGGTGTGTCACGCGTGCGCAATCCGCGTGCGCAATCCGGGCTTCACCACGCATCCGGATCGGCCATGCTTCACCCGTGAACCAGAATGAGCGTGGCGGGGAGCGGGGATGGGGGACGGCGGTTGCAGGTCGGGGCGGGGTGAGCCGCCGGGCGTTTCTCCAGCGATCCGGCCTGGCGGGTTTCACGGCGTTGACCACAGCGTCCCGGTGGCGAACGGCATGGGCGGAAAGTGGGGGTGCCCGGGAGTTGAAGGCGGACCTGGTGATTTGCGGGGGTGGCCTCGGAGGAGTGGCCGCAGCCCTGGCGGCGTGCCGGAGCGGGCTGCGGGTGATCCTGACCGAGGAGACCGACTGGATCGGGGGCCAGTGGACCTCCCAGGGGGTGCCGCCCGACGAGCATCCGTGGATCGAAAGGTTTGGCTGCACCCGGAGCTATCGTGCGTTGCGCGAGGGCATCCGGGCGTATTACCGGTCGAACCTCCCGCTGACGGAGTCGGCGCGAGCGCAGGTCCACCTCAACCCGGGGGCCGGTTCCGTGTCCCGGCTCTGTTCCGAGCCGAGAATCGCGTTGTCGGTCATGGAATCCATGCTGGCGCCCCATGTTGGCGGTGGCCGTTTGATCGTGTTGCGGGAACATCGACCGGTGGCGGCGGAGGTGGATGGGGATCGGGTGCAGGCGGTGACGGTGCGGGGTGTGCGCGGGGGGACGGAGCGGGTCCTGCGGGCGCCCTGGTTCATTGATGCGACGGAATTGGGGGATCTCCTGCCGTTGGCGCGGGTGGAGTTTGTGACGGGCAACGAGGGGCGTTCGGTCACGGGCGAGAGGCATGCCCCGGAGAAGGCCGACCCGGAGAATCAACAGGCGTTCACCGTCTGTTTCGCGATCGATCATGTCGCCGGGGAGGACCACACGATTGCGCGCCCGCGCGAGTACGCGTTCTGGCGGGACTACGTGCCGCAGCTGAATCCGCCGTGGACGGGTCCGTTGCTGAGCCTGGATTGTCCGCATCCGCGCACCCTGGAGCGTCGGACGTTGGGTTTCAGTCCGGTGGAGGATGCGACCAAGGGATTCAATCTCTGGGTTTACCGTCGGATTGCGGCGGCGCGACAGTTCACGGAGGGGACGTATGCGGGGGACGTGTCGCTGATCAACTGGCCGCAGAACGACTATTTTCTGGGCAACCTGGTGGGGGTAGATGAGGCGACGCAGGCGCGGCATGTGGATCGCGCGAAGCAGCTGAGCCTTTCCCTGTTGTACTGGTTGCAGACCGAGGCGCCCCGTCCCGATGGGGGGGCTGGGTGGAAGGGGTTGCGGCTGCGTTCGGACGTTTTTGGAACCGAAGATGGACTGGCGAAGGCGCCGTACATCCGGGAGTCACGCCGCATCCGGGCCCGGTTCACGATTCGGGAGCAGGACTGCGGGGAGGCTGCGCGGGCCGCGGTTCAGGGACGGAAGCCGTCCGAGGCCACGGCGGCGGTTTATGCGGATTCGGTGGGGATCGGGCATTATGCCATCGACCTCCATCCCACGACGACCGGGGACAACTACATCGATTTTCTGTCGCTGCCCTTCCAGATCCCGCTGGGGGCGCTGATGCCGCAGCGGATGGAGAACCTCTTTGCGGCGAACAAAAACATCGGCACGACGCATGTGACGAACGGCGGGTACCGGTTGCATCCCGTGGAATGGAACATCGGGGAGGCGGCGGGAGCGCTGGTGGCGTTTGCGGCGAGGAAACGGGAACCGGCTGCGCGGGTGCGGGAGAAACCGGAGCTGCTGGAGGAGTTCCAGAACTGGATCCGCGACCAGGGCGTGGAGACGCACTGGCCGCGGGGACCGTGGTGAGCTGGAACAGGGATCCGATCAGAACCGCATCGCGAAACCGATGTGGATGGCGATGGCGGAGAGGAAGTCGACGTTCACCTCGCGGCCGGCGACCGAGTGATCGAAGTCGGCGCAGGGTTGCCAGCGGGCGCTGGCGACCAGGCTGGCTTCCTCCCAGAGGGCCCAGTCGAGACCGAGTTGGACAAACCCGCCGTAGATGACGTCGTTGGTGCCATCGGCGAGGCGGGTGGTGACGGTGGGTTCGCCGGCGAGGGTGCTCCGTTCGTTGATGCGGAACTCGGCGTTGACGAACGCGACGAACACGCCGGCGCCGGCGATGGCGTTGAGGCGTCCGAAGAGTTGGGCCTCGGTGTAGAGACCGCCGCTGATGGGGATGAGGTCGGCGTCGAACTCCCAGTTCCCGCTCAGCTGCCGCGCGCCGGGCAGGGTGCGGAAACTACGGTCGGGGTTGGAGCCGATGCGGGGCGTCTTGGTGGACGAGGTGCCGGCGTAGGGTGCCGGAGGAAGGTCGGAGGGGGTGAGACCGCCGAGGGAGAAGCGGTCCTCGATGACCGAGGCGTCGGTGATCCACGAACCGGAGGCTTCGGCGCCGATGTTCTGGTAACCGACGGACAGCAGCAGGCCCCAGTGGGCCCGGCCGAGGGATCCCATGCTGCCGCGATACTCCAGGTTGCCGGACGGGAAGGCGAGATCGCCGGCGTCGGAGATGGCGACCGCCGTGGCGCCGCCGGGGGAGGAGAGGACGAGGGTATCCCCGGAGATCTGGGTATTGACCTCGTAACCCCAGAAGCCGGTGCGGCCTTCCTTGTTGCCTTCCTCGTCCACGCGGTTGAAGCCGTTGGCGTAGGTGCGGTTGAAGGTGCCTCCGGTGGCGGGGCCGACACCGCTGGCGGGGCCGAGGGCGCCGAGATTGCCGAATCCGATCTTGGGATTGAGCAGGACGCCGCCGGTGAAGGAGAGGGCCTGGGATTGGGCGCGGGCCTGGAGGGCGGTGGAGGTGGCGAGCGCGGCGCCGAGGGCGGCGGTGGCGAGGGATCGGGGGAGCGACATGGCGGGCATCGGATCAGGCGAGGTAGGGGATGGTCAGCGGGCCCTGGGGCAGGACGGCGACGCGCGCCTCGGGGCCGAAGCGTTCGAGTTCGGCGCGAACCGTGGCGGAGATGTCGGGGCAGGGGGCGAGGTGACAGATGCGGACGATGTCCTCGGGCAGCGACGAATGGACGAGCACCTTGGCGCGGCGTTGGATGAGGGCCTGGATCTGCGCCTGCCATTGTTCGGGCCGGACGAAGCCGGGGGTGGCGAGCATGGTCAGGATTTCCTCGGAGGAGCGTCCGCTGCGCAGCAATTGGTCGAGGGGACTGCCGCCGGGGACGCCTTCGCGGCATTCGGCGGCGAGGATGAGGGTTCCGCCCTCGGCCACGATGCGGGCGCCGGCGCTCATGCCCTTGACGCCCTGATAGAGATTCATGTCGAGGGGGTAGCCGCTGTTGGTGGTGACCACGACCTCGAAGGGCGCCTTGACCTTCTGCATGGCGGAGGCGCGGACGAATTCGATTCCGAGTTTGTGGGCGGCGAGCAGGTCGCCGGCGAAGACCCGGGTGATTTCGCGCTGTTCGTTGAGCGTGACGTTCAGCAGGAAGGCGGGCCCGGTGCGTAGGGCGATGGCGCGGAGTTCCTCCCAGAGCGGGTTGCCTTCGGTGACGCCGAAGGTGGAGCGGGGGTCGCCGATGTTGTGGTAGCCGTGATTGCTCATCACGGTCCTGAGGCCGGCCACGCCCGGCATCAGCCCCTTGGGCCCGCCGCTGAAGCCGGCGAAGAAATGCGGTTCGATGAACCCGGTGACGATGCGGAGATCGGCTTCGATGGCGTGGCGGTTGAGCAGCGCGGGCGTGCCGTCGCGGGTGGTGCCCAGCTGGACGAGGTCCTCGTCCTTCTCGCACTCATGATTGATGACGCGGTAGTCGCGCACCACCTCCGGCGTGAGCATCTTCTCCAATTCGGCCCGGGTGTTGGGCCGGTGGGTTCCGGTCTGGTTGAGGAGGACGATGTTCTCCTTCGGATGACCCGCGAGATGTTCGAGCAGCCAGGGAATGATCCGGTGGTTGGGCGTCGCCCGGGTGATGTCCGTGAACAGGATGCAGATCTTTTGATGCGGCTTGATCTGCGCCAGCAAGGCCGGGGCGCCGGTGGGG
This sequence comes from uncultured Verrucomicrobiota bacterium, assembly GCA_964476125.1. Lineage (GTDB taxonomy): Bacteria > Verrucomicrobiota > Verrucomicrobiia > Limisphaerales > CAIMTB01 > CAIMTB01. The sequence goes on from CAYZAE010000101.1 coordinate 20,646, forward strand.
TTCCGAAGCGCTTCCAGGACAGCGGCTTTTTCGTCCGCCAACCCGGGACGGTGCGAAGGCAGGATCACCGTGGTGCGGTCGGCGGGAAAATCGACTTCCAGGTGGCCCTGGCCGTAGGCGAGTCGGACATTCATGGGGAAAGCAGGCCGCAGGTTAAGGGACGACGCAAACGCGAATTCGGTTGGTTGATGGGGACAGGCGCGATGGCGAGGAGGGCATGCAACGGTGGCGCGCTCGGAGATCGTGCCCTACCCGGAAATCGGAATCAGTTGCCCAGCGCATCGTCCAGGGCCTGGTCGAGGTCTTCGAGGGGGTTCCGCCGTGGTTTCGGCTCCGGGGCGGGCGCCGGGCGCGGAGGTGCCGGTGGACGGGGGGCCCGGGGCCGGGAAGGAGGGCGGGGGCCGGCGGGACGTCCCGGGTTGGCGGTCGGGGCCGGCGTGGCGGCTGCGGGCGGGCCCGAGCGGGAAGGGACGCCGGCGGTGTGCACGGCCTCGGCTTCAATCCGGGCCTGCACCGCGAAACGCATCTGCGCGTCGGCGAAGGTCACCGGGCGGTTGAGGAACGGATGCAGCCAGGAGGCAACCCGCCGGTTGGCGTCCGGCGAACTGGGGAATTCGATGAGCACCGCCTTGCCCTGCGCTTCGTGGCGGGCCGTGAGATCGGCCTCGTTCAGGCCCGAGGTGTGAAGCGCGAGCAGCCGCCATTCCTGAAGCGCGGCGGCACGGCCGTCGGCCGGTACCCGGAGAAAGGACCGGCCCCGGTGGGTGGACAGCAGCCAGTTCTGTCCACGCTCCCGCATGACCTGATCGAGCCAGACATCGGCATTGGCCCAGTGCGGATCCGAGTTCCGGGAGTCGTCGGAGCTCCGGAGCGCCGCCGGTTCGGGGGCGAAGGCCCGGGTGTTGCCCGAGCGGGTGAGGTGGGCCTGGAGCTGACGTTCAATCTCGATGCCCTCGGCGGAGAGCGGTCGGGTGAAGCGGGCGGCGAGCCAACCCGGCAGCGAATGGCATTGGTCCTGGTCGACGAAGGCCAGGCGCAAGGCCCGGACCACGGCCGCTTCGGTCGGGTTCAACCGGTAGGCGGGCCGGAGAAAGACCCACTCGACCGGCGTTCCCTCGAGCGCGGAACGGATTCTGGCCGCCCGCTCGAGGCGCGGAACCAGGGCGGACGGGGCTTCCGCGGTGGCGTCCGACGGCGTTTCGGTCAGGTCGACGTCGAGCACCAGAACCCGTCCCCCGTGATGGATCCAGATCTCGGTGGTATCGGCGGGCGTGCCGGCGGCAGCCGGGGCGATGCGCCGGGCGATCAGGGGCTTGGGGATTCCCAGGGCGACGACCAGGCTGAGCAGGTAACGCCCGAACAGGACCGTTTCCGATTCGCCTTCGACGGCAAGGTTGGCGGCGCGGAAGGCGTCGGCCCACTGCCATTGGGAATGGATTGCGGCCTCGGTCAGGGCCACCGCCGTGGGAATCGGCTCCGGGGCTGGCACCAGTCGGAAGTCGGGACCGGTCGAGGCATCGTTCCAGAGCACCTTGACCAGGTCGGCGAACGGGAGGTCATCGGTGGCGTCCCGTCGGAAGTCGGGGAGTTCCGCCGATTCGATCGCTCCCTCGGAGCCCAGGCGCAGTTCGAGCCAGGGGTGGGTTTCGTCGCGCAGGGTGAAGCGGACGTTGGGGCGGGCGAACCAGGTTTCCGCGCCCCAGGCTTCGAGGCGTGGGATCCCGGTGAGGTCGAGGATCCAGGGGGCTTCCGGGGCGTCCTGGTACCAGGCTTCCAGCTGTTGCCGGAACGGTTTGGATTCGGGGCCGCTTTCGCGACGGATCACTTCGAGATCGGGGAACCGGTCGCGCACGAAGCGTTCCAGGCGTCGGGCGGGTTCGCGTGCCGCGAGGGTTTCCCCGGCCGGGTGGAGCAGCAGGCGGCGAATGCCGTCGGGATGCCGTTGCCAGTGCAGGATGGATTCCAGCGCGGGCCAGAGGTTTTCGCCGACGGTAAGGATCAGATGAGCCGCTGCGTTCATGCGGAGCCGTGGAGGCTGCCCGAGAATTTCCGATTCGGGAAGGGTGGGGTGGGCAGGAATCGCCTGATTGACGGAAATTCGGGGTGGGCGTAGATCGAATCCTAGGTTGGCGCAGGATTTTGATGGGAATCGATGCGACGACGTCGATCGGTGTTTTTGGGGTGGCTGCTCCTCAGCCTGTCGGTTTCTGGAGGCGAGAAGACCAATCGCTGCCTGGAACCGCTGTTGTCCGGGGTGGGGCGTTGGACGCCTGGACCGTGTGTGGGAGACCTCGGGGGCGTGGGGGGTATCCAGGTCCCTCGTGGCTTTTCCTTTCTGAACGGCGAGGAGGCCCGCCGCCATCTCGCCCAGGGACGTTATGCGCCCTCGGGTCAGGAGGTCGGGCTGGTGGCCAGGTCCGGCACCGGCTGGTACCTGGTGTTGGAGTACGACATCGGGGGATGGGTGTCCGACGCGGATTGGGACGACTTCGATGGCGAGGCCATGCTCGCCGCCCTCCGCCAGTCGGTTTCCCTGGGAAACTGGGAACGGCGGCGCCCGGGCTGGACCCTGTCGAAGATCAACGGTTGGGCCGCCACGCCCCGTTACGACCGGGCTGCTCACCGACTGGACTGGGCCTTGGACGGGTGGTGGGAAGGGCAGCCCGGGGTTCAGTTCAACTCCCGGATTCTCGGCCGTTTCGGGGTGCTGCGCTCCACCCTGATTGCGGATCCCTCCCGGCTGTCCCGCATCCTCCCGGAGTACCGGAACATCCTGACGGGGATCGAATTCCGGCCTGGTTACGAATACGCGGATCGACGTGCCGGGGAGTTTGAGGCGGAGGGGGGATTGACGGCGTTGGTCGTGGGACCGGCGGCTGTGGGCGCCGTGCGGAGCGGCGTCATGCTCTGGCCGTGGAAAACCCTGTTGACCTGGGGGGCGTTGGCAGCGTGCGTGCTCTTTCTGAGGGTGCTGCTGCGACCACGACCGCCACCACCGCCGTTACGTCCCTGGTATTTGCGTTAGCCGGTCGTCACCAGATCCGGACGCGATCGGCGGGAGCCTTCCACAGCGGATCCCCGGCCTGGAGGCCGAAGGCGTTGATGAAGGCTTCCTGATGCACCAGCGGTCCGAAGGCGCGGAACTGGGGCGGGGCGTGGGAATCGACGACGAGACGCCGGCGGATTTCCGCCTCCCGGGTGTTCACCCGCCAGGCCTGGGCGAAGGCGAGGAAGAACCGCTGTTCCGGGGTGAAACCATCGACGGTCCGCCGCTTGGAGGGGTCGCGGGCGAGGGCCCGTTGCAAGGCCTCGAAGGCGATGCTGGTGCCACCGAGGTCGGCGATGTTTTCGCCCAGGGTGAGCTGACCATTGACCTTGGCGCCGGGCAGGGCTTCGTAGGCACCGTACTGGGCCACGATGCGATCCGCGCGGCCGGCAAACTCCCGGGCATCCGCCTCGG
>CAYZAE010000102.1:0-10544 GCA_964476125.1 uncultured Verrucomicrobiota bacterium
GGGTTCGCCGGGTTCGCAGGGTTGGCGTGTTGGGCCTTTCAGGCGGTTGCCGCGCCGGCGCCCGAAGCAGGCCGGGTCGACTTCCAACGCGACGTCCGTCCCGTTCTGGCGGCGAACTGCTTCGCCTGCCACGGTCTCGACACGGAACGGCGCAAGGGCAGGCTGCGCCTCGACACCCCGGAAGGCGCCACGGCCGATCTCGGTGGTCACGCCGCGCTGGTGCCTTCGGACCCTTCCCGATCGGAACTCATCCGGCGCATTCTCTCCCAGGATCCCGACCAGCAGATGCCGCCGCCGGATTCGCACCGTTCGCTCACCCCGGCCCAGAAGGAACTGCTCCTTCGCTGGGTGGCCGAGGGCGGAAGGTATGACCGGCATTGGGCCTTCCAACCACCCCTCCGCCGCGAGTTGCCGGCCGTACGCCAGACACGCTGGGAACGTCAGCCCCTCGATCGCTTCATCCTCGCGCGTCTTGAGGCGGAAAGCCTGGAGCCGTCGGCGGAAGCAAAACCCGAGACCTGGTTGCGCCGGGCCGGTTTCGATCTCACCGGCCTCGCCCCTTCGCCGGCCGAGATCGACGCCTTCGTCAAGGAGGTGGCGGCGCGCGGGGAAGGGGCCTACGAAGCCGCGGTGGACCGCCTGCTCGCCTCGCCGAGGTACGGGGAACGTCAGGCCCAGGAGTGGCTGGATGTCGCCCGGTTCGCCGATACCCACGGTTTCAACAACGATTCCACCCGCACCATGTGGCGCTGGCGCGACTGGGTCATCGAGTCGTTCAACCGGAACCTCCCCTACGACCGCTTTCTCACCGAACAACTCGCCGGCGATCTTCTGCCGCGCCCGACGCTCGACCAGCGCATCGCCACCGGGTTTTCCCGGAATCACGTGGTGAATTCCGAGGGCGGCATCATCGATGAAGAGTACCGGGTCGAGTACGTCGCGGACCGGGTCCGGACCCTGGGCATGGCATGGCTCGGACTGACCCTCGAATGCAGCCGGTGCCACGATCACAAGTACGACCCGGTCTCGCAGCGCGATTACTACCGTCTTTTCGCGTTCTTCAACAACGTGGCCGAGGTAGGGGCGGACGGCCGCATCGGCAACGCCGCCCCCCTGCTGCTCGCGCCCACCCGGGAACAACTGTCGAAGATCGAAGCACTCGATCGCGCGATCCAGCCTCTCGACGCCTCGTTGTCCGAGGCCGCCGCGTCCGATCCGGCATCGGTGGAAGCCAGCCTGCGACGCTGGGCCGGGCAGCCGTTGGTTCCGGCACCCGCCGATCCCTCGTTCGCGCTCACCTTCGCCAGCCAGCCCGCGGGAGGCGTGCACCCGCACATCGATGCGCTCCTCGACCCCGCCGGCCGCACCAATCTCGTGATGCCGGTGAAGCCTTCCACCTTCTCCCCGGCCCAACCCTGGACCCTCGCCACCTGGGTGCGCTGGGAGGGAGGCGCCGGCCCGCTGGTGTCCACCATGGACCTGCTCACCGATCCGTCCGCAGGCGGGCACGGTCGCGGCGCCGAGGTCCGGATCACCGCCGACGGCGCCCTCGAGGTGCGCCTGGCGGAGTTCTGGCCGGCCTACGCCATCCAGGTGGCCTCCGCAGAACTATTGAATCCGCGGACCTGGCGGCACGTGGCGGTCAGCTACGACGGTTCGACCAAGGCCTCCGGGGTTCGCGTTTATCTCGACGGCCGGCCGGCGGACGTCGTCCTGCTGCGCGACGGCCTCACGGGCAAGAGTGGCGCGGGGCACGGACCCTTCCTCGGCTCGAACGCGGCGCGCCCACCGGAACTTTTCCGGGGCACGCTGGGCGGACTCCGGTTGTACCCGGTTGTGCTGGATCCCGCGGTTCTGACGACCTGGGTGGAGGACCGATTTGCGCGGTGGCTGCTCGCGGATCCCACCCTGCGCCGTGAACGTGCGGAACTGGCGTCGAGGCTCGCCCGTCTTGCGGTGGATGAACGATACGCTGAGACCTGGGCTGGGCGTGAACGGGCGCGAGCGGAACGTCAGGAGCTTTGGCGCCAGGCCCCGCAGACCATGGTCATGGCCGAGAATCCCGCACCGCGCGCCACCTACGTGCTCAAGCGCGGCCAGTACGCGGCGCGCAGCGAGGAAGTGCGGCCGGGTGTGCCGGAGGCGTTTGGCGTGGAATGGCCGGCCGGCGCGCCCACGAACCGGCTCGGACTCGCCGCGTGGCTGACCCGTCCCGATCACCCCCTCACCGCCCGGGTGGTGGTGAATCGGCTGTGGGCCCAGCTCTTCGGCACGGGCCTGGTCAAGACCGTCGAGGACTTCGGGCTCCAGGGCGAATTCCCCTCCCACCCGGAACTGCTCGACGCGCTGGCGCGGGATTTCGTGGACGGCGGCTGGGACGTCAAACGGCTGCTGCGCGGGCTGGTGCTTTCGGCGACCTACCGTCAGGACAGCACGATCCCGAAGAGCCTCCGCGACCGCGACCCGGCGAACCGCTGGCTGGCGCGCGGGCCGCGGTTGCGGTTGCCGGCGGAGGCGATCCGGGATCATGCCCTCGACATCGCGGGCCTGCTGCGTCACCGGCTGGGGGGACCGAGCGTCTTCCCGCCTCAGCCCGAGACCCTGTACCAGGGCGTGGTGGTGGCGGCGGATTATCCCGGCACACGTTGGGTGCCCAGCGAGGGCGAGGACCGCTACCGGCGCAGTCTGTACACCTTCTGGAAACGCACCGTGCCGCATCCGGTGATGACCACCTTCGACGCCCCGGATCGCGAGGTCTGCACCGCGCGCCGTCAGCCGACCAACACCCCGCTCCAGGCCCTGGCCCTGCTCAACGAACCGGGCTTCGTCGAAGCCGGTGCCGCCATGGGCTCGCGGGCGCTCCGCGAAGGCGGTGCGACGGACGCCGAACGTCTGGCCTTTCTCTTCCGCCTGGGCACCGGGCGCCTGCCCGAACCTCGGGAATCCAACGCCCTCGCCCGAACTCTGGCGGCGCTTCGGTCCGGCTCGACCGAAGTGTCGGCGAACCCCGGCGAACCGGCCGTCTGGGCGGCCCTCGGCAGCGTGGTGCTGAACCTCGACGAAACCATCACCAAGAACTGACTTCTTCGCTCCTTCCCGCGATGACCATGGACACCTTTCCCCGAGAAGCCGCACCCAGGCCCAACCGCCGTGAGTTTCTGGCCCGGTCCGGGTTCGGCCTGGGCACCGCCGTGCTCGCCCATCTCCTGGGTTCGGGGACCCGCGCCCGCGCGGTCTCCGCCGCCGAATCCTCCAGCAGGGCAGGGGCAGGGGCCGGCGCCGCAACCCTGACCGGCCCCCATTTCCCGGCCCGGGCGAAGCGCGTCATCTGCCTGTTTCAATCCGGCGGTCCGTCGCAGCTCGATCTCCTGGATCCCAAGCCCGGTCTCGACGCGCAGTTCGACAAGGACCTGCCGGATTCCGTGCGCCAGGGACAACGCATCACCGGCATGGTCTCGGGCCAGGCGCGGCTGCCGGTCCAGCCGAGCAAGTACAAGTTCAGCCGGCACGGGCAGTCCGGCACCGGGGTGAGCGAACTCCTGCCGTACCTTGGCTCGGTCATCGATGACGTCTGCGTCGTGCGTTCAATGCAGACCGAGGCCATCAACCACGACCCCGCCATCACCTTTTTCCAGACCGGCAGCCAGCAGCCCGGACGTCCGAGTTTCGGGGCCTGGCTGGATTACGGACTGGGCAGCGAGAACTCCAATCTGCCGGCCTTCGTGGTGTTGTTGTCCGTGCCTTCGAAAGGCACGCCCGACCAGGGCCTGCTCGCGCGGTTGTGGGGGGCGGGTTTTCTTCCGAGCCGACACCAGGGAACGCTGCTGCGCGGGGCCGGGGAACCGGTGCTGTACCTCAACGACCCGTCGGGCCTCGGGCGCGGACGACGTCGCACCATGCTCGACGGCCTGGCGGAACTGAACCGGCTTCAGTTCGAACGCGCCGGCGATCCCGAGATCGAGGCGCGCATCGCGCAGTACGAACTCGCGTACCGGATGCAATCGAGCGTGCCTGAACTCGTGGGGCTCGAGAACGAGCCGGCGTCGGTGGTCGACCTGTACGGCGAGGAGGCCCGGCAGCCGGGGACTTTCGCCCGCAATTGTCTGCTGGCCCGCCGGCTGGCCGAGCGCGGGGTCCGGTTCATCCAGTTGTACCATCGGGGTTGGGATCACCACGGCGATCTTGCGGGCCGGTTGCCCGTGCTGGCGCGCGACACCGACCGCCCGAGCGCCGCGTTGATCCGCGACCTCAAGCAGCGGGGCATGCTCGACGACACCCTGGTGATCTGGGGCGGGGAGTTCGGGCGCACCGTCTATGCCCAGGGCGGGGCGAGCCACGAGAACTACGGCCGGGACCATCATGGCCGCGCCTTCTCCCTGTGGCTGGCGGGCGGCGGCATCCGGCCAGGCACGGTTTACGGCGCAACCGACGACTTCGGGTTCAACGTGGCGGAGAATCCGGTGACGGTGCATGACCTGCAGGCCACGCTCCTGCATTGCCTCGGACTCGACCACGAACGCCTCACCTTCGCCTACCAGGGACGACAGTTCCGGCTCACAGACGTCCACGGACGCGTCGTTCGCCCGCTTCTGGCGTGAGTCGGAATCCCCGGAGGGCCCGTGACGCACGGATCGGGCGTGAAGCTTGTGTTTTGACCGGTGCGGCCCACAATCGGCCCATGAAGAACGACGTGGTGCCCGTCCAAGTGCGGGGCATCCTGCCCGCGAACAGCGGGGTCGCCATCTTCATCGGCAACGACGACAAGGTCTTCGTCATCCAGGTGGAATCGGGGATGGGCCGGATCATCTCGAACTTCCTGCGCAAGGCGCACAACGAGAGGCCCCTGACCCACGACCTGATCGGCAGCATCTTCAAGGGCTTCGGCATCTCCCTCGAACGGGTGGTCATCTCCGAGCTTCGTAATTCGACCTACTACGCGCGTCTCATCCTCAAGGAGGAGAACGAACTCGGCGTGAAACTGGTCGAGATCGACGCCCGCCCCAGCGATTGCATCGCCCTGGCCGTCGCCCATACCCGCCCCATTTTCGTGGCCTCCCCCCTGTTCGAACAGGTCGAGGACATGTCCGAGGTGCTCGACCAGCTCAACCAGTCGGGCTCGGGCGACAAGCCGGACGACGAGGGGGAGTAATGGCCGAACCCGCGGTGGAGAACCCATCCTTCCGGGTGGTTTGGGGTGATGACGACTTCGCCGTGAAGCGTCAGGCCCGGCGGCTCTTCGACGAATGGTCCAAGGCCAATCCCGGCGCCGACGAAGAGATCATCGACGCCAGTGCCGGGAACAGCGAGGAGGCCCTCAAGGCCCTGGCCCGCCTTCGCGAATCCCTCCAGACCCTCCCCTTCTTCGGCGGCACCAAATCCATCTGGTTCCGCGACTGCAATTTTCTCGGGGACGAACGCGCGGCCATGGCCGAGGCCGTGGTTTCCAACCTCGCGGATCTGCTCAAGGAACTCGCCGCCTTCCGCTGGAGCGGTGTCCGCCTCCTGCTCAGCGCGGGGTCCATGGACCGCCGCCGCACGTTCTACAAGACGCTCGGCAAGCTCGCGGTCATGGAGCATTTCCCCGGGCTGTCCGCCGAGGACAAGGACTGGCGCGAGAAGGGCGAGAACCTGGCCGCGGCGGAGTTCAGGTCGGCCGGTAAATCCATCGCCGCCGAAGCCCTGTCGTCGTTCGTGGAACAGGTGGGAGCCAACGCCCGGGCGCTCTCGGCCGAGGCCCAGAAGCTGGTGGCGTATGTCGGCGACCGGCCGGCCATCGTGCTGGAGGACGTCGATGCCATCGTCACCCGCGGCCGGCATGCCCGGGCGTTTGCCTTGGCGGACGCGTTTGGCGAACGGAATCTGGCCCGCACCCTGAAGCATCTCGACGAGGAATTGTGGTCGATGCAATCCGACCGTCAGAAGAGCGAGATCGGGTTGTTGTATGGGCTCATTTCCAAGGTGCGGGCGCTGCTCATGACGAAGGAGATGCTGGCCGAGGGTTGGATCCGGCCGACCACCGATTACCGGGGGTTCCAGGGCCAGCTGGCCGCACTCAAGGAGCGGGAAGCCGGGCGCTTGCCCGCGGACCGGCGCTGCAACCCGCTCGAGATCAATTCCTACGTCCTTTTCCGAGCCGCCCAGCAGTCGAAGAACTTTTCCCGGGACGAACTGGTCCGGGCCATGGAGGAGTTGCTCAAGTGCAACCGGTTGCTGGTGGGCAGCGGGCTCGAGGGCGGTCTGGTTCTTCAACTGGCGGTCTCCCGCCTGCTCACCCGTCCCCCCGCGCGTGAGGGAGGGGGTCGTGGCCGACCCCCTCTTGAAGCCCGTCCCCGCCGGTCCTAGCTTAGCCCCGTCAGATGGCCCAGGCCATGAACACGAATCCGTCCGGCACCTCGTTCGCCGTTTGTTTCCAGCAGGACCTCTACCTCCTGCGCGTCGTCGGGCCAGGTATCTGCCGCGAAAGCGGCCGTTTCGAGAATCTGCTCCTCGATGTCGAAGCGCGGAAACCCGCGCGGGTGGTCATCGACCTCTCGGAATGCCCGCGCATGGACAGCACCTTTGCCGGGGCCTTTCTTCGACTCGCCGACCGCGCCGTCGCCGGCCATTTCCAGGTTTACGTGGCCGGCGCGCGGAACCAGGTGCCTGAACTTCTGGACACCCTCTGTGTCACGGATGTCGTCCAGAGCATTCCCCTGCCGGATGCCGAGGCGCTCCAGGCATTGAAGGTGGAGGATCGGGATCTCTCCAAGGAACAGGTGATGGCGCTCAGCCTGGACGGTCATGAACGGCTCGCGGCCCTGAACGAGGCCAATGCGAAAAAGTTCGGGCCGCTGCTGGCGGTGCTGCGCGATCAGCTTCCCGCCGCGGCTGCGGGATCCTCGGCCTTCCCGGGCTGCCCCTGAGGGAGCTCGATCACATAATCCTTCACCACCCGGCCGCCGATCAGGTGCTCGTCGATGATCCGGTCGAGCACCGCCGGACGGCAGCTGTGGTACCAGACTCCTTCGGGATAGACGACCGCCACGGGGCCCAGCACGCAGAGGCGCAGACAGGCCGCCTGGGTTCGCAGCACCCAGCGATCAGGACCCGCCAGCCCCCTCTCCTTCAGCCGCCGCTTCAAGTGGTTCCAGGCCTCGATCCCGGTCTCGCGCGGACAGCACTTGTCCTCCGCGGGGTTGGTGCAGAGAAAAATATGCCGGGCTCCGGAACCCAGGCCGATCTTGGCCGAGGCCCGGGCCAGGTTATCCAGGTCCTCCGCGGGCCCGCGATTCCCGGGGCCGGGGCCGGGGCGGTCGGAGTGATTCTCATTGGCTGAGTGAACCATGGGCGCGATCAGATCTTCATCCGAACCTGGGTCAGCCACGCCGGGTTGTCGAGGTACCAGCGGAGGGTGTCGCGGAGGCCCTGTTCAAAGGTGTGAGCCGGGCGCCATCCCAGGTCGCGCCCAATCTTCGAGGCGTCAATCGCGTACCGTCGGTCGTGGCCCGGACGGTCCTTCACGAAGGTGATCAGCCCGCGGGAATTCCCTCCGGCCTCCGGTTTCATCTCATCGATGAGATCGCAGATCCGTTCCACGATCCGGAGGTTGGGCCATTCGTTGTGGCCGCCGATGTTGTAGGTCTCGCCGTCGGCGGAACGGGTGAGCACCTGCCACAGGGCCTCGGCATGATCGCCCACGTAAAGCCAGTCCCGCACATTCAGGCCGTCGCCATACACCGGCACCGGCTGGCGTTGGAGGACCTTGCCGATCACCACCGGGATCAGCTTCTCCGGGAACTGGTACGGACCGTAGTTGTTGGAGCAGTTTGTAATAATGGTCGGCAGGCCGTACGTGTGGTGGTAGGCGCGCACCAGCAGGTCGCTGGAAGCCTTGCTCGCCGAGTACGGCGAGTTCGGGGCGTAGGGCGTCGTCTCCAGGAAGTAACCCGTGGGCCCGAGGGAACCGTAGACCTCATCGGTGCTGACGTGGTGGAACCTTGGCTTCGGTCCGGGGCGCAGTTCAAACGGGGCCTTGAGCCAGGCGTCGCGACAGGCTTCCAGCAGGTTGAAGGTCCCCACGATGTTGGTGTGGATGAAGTCGGCCGGACCGGTGATGGAGCGGTCCACGTGGCTCTCGGCCGCGAGATGAAGCACGTGAGTGATGGCGTGCTGGCGCACCACGCGGATCACCTCGTTCTTGTCGCGGAGGTCCACCTTCTCGAAATGGTACGACGGGTGGCTGGCAAGGTCCCCGAGGTTCTCCAGGTTTCCCGCGTAGGTCAGGCAGTCGAGGTTCACCAGCCGGTCCACGCCGGGCCTGGAGAGAACGTTGCGGATGACGTTGCTGCCGATGAAGCCGGCGCCGCCGGTGATGAGAAGGTTCATGGGGTTTCGCGCGGGACCGGGTTCGGCCATCGGTCGGATGGGAGGGGCGGGGCCGCGGTCGGTGGGGTGGAGGAACGGAGGGTTGTCAGCCGCGCCGGGCTTCGCCGGCCACGTGGGCCAGGTACTCCTGGTATTCGCACCTCGGAAACGCCTTCACCAGGTGTTCGAAGCGTTCGAGATCGATGAACCCGCGCCGGAACGCCGCCTCCTCGGGACAACCGATCTTGATGCCCGTGCGCTTTTCAATGGTCTCCACGTAGGCCGAGGCCTCATGCAGGCTGCTGGACGTCCCCGCGTCCAGCCAGGCCATGCCGCGCGTCAGACGCTGCACCCGAAGCTGGTTCCTTCGCAGGTACGCAATGTTGACGTCCGTGATCTCCAGCTCCCCCCGGCTGGAGGGACGCACGTCCCGCGCGATCTGCACCACCTGGTTGTCATAGATGTAGAGACCGGGGACGGCGAAGTTGCTCTTCGGAACCTTCGGCTTCTCCTCGATCGAGATCACCCGCCCCTTCGCATCGAACTCGACCACTCCGTACTGCTCCGGGTTCTGAACGCGATGGGCAAAAATCGTGGCGCCCCCCTCGAAATCCACGAAGGCCTTCTCGAAAGCGTCCGCCCCATACAAAATGTTGTCCCCGAGAATCAGGGCCACAGGGTCACGCCCGATGAAGTCGTCCGCGATGACGAAAGCCTGAGCGATCCCCTCCGGCCGCGGCTGCTCCCGGTATTCGATGGAGATTCCCAGTTGCCTGCCATCCCCGAACAACTGGCGGTAGAGGGGCAGGTCCTGGGGCTTCGAGATGAGGCACATCTCCCGCACCCCACCCTCGATCAGCGTGGTCAACGGATAGTAGACCATCGGTTTGTCGTAAACCGGCTGAAGATGTTTGCTGACCACCAGGGTGAGCGGATAGAGCCGCGATCCGATGCCGCCCGCGAGGATGATTCCCTTCATGGTGAACGCCACGATGAACCCGGAGTTGGCCTCCGTTCCAACCTGTTGAGATTCCCTGATCGACCTCGTGGAAGTCAACCCGGCCGGCCCGGCCCCGAGGGGCGGATCTCCAGGGTGTCGACGGGGCCATGGATCAGGATCGCCACGGGAAAGGGGCTTTGGAGTGCTGCGACATGTCGCAGCTTTCGATTCGCCGGCACATCGCCACCCGGCGTCGAAGGGCCCACCGACGTCACTTCCCCAGCCCACGCCGAAGGCCCAGGCCCGCCTGGGATGCGGCCGAACCCACGGGAGGAACCGGATCACCGGGGGCAGGCGGGCCGAAAATCCGGGGCCCCGGTGTTTCCATCCGGCCCGCCATGGTTCCATCATGGATTCCATGAATGACCCCCACGCGGACCTCAAGGAGGCGGCGCTGATGAACGCGCTGCGCACCTGCCAGCTGTTCGTCGGTCTGGGCGGGGACGACCTGAGGCGGGTGGCCGGGCTGGTGGTGCCGCGGAATCTGGAAACGGACGAATACGTGTTCCGTGAACGTGAACCTTCGAAAGGGTTCTACATCGTCCGCAGCGGGGCGATCTGCGTGCACCGGGTCAACGCCGCCGGCAAGGAGCAGGTCATCCACGTCTTCCGCGCCGGGGAATCCTTCGCGGAAGCTGCGCTGTCGATGGAGAGTGGCTACCCGGCCGACGCCCGGGCCCTGGAACCGTCCCAGGTGCTGCTGGTGCGGCGCGATGGGTTCCTGGCCATGCTCCGAGAGCAACCCGAACTGGCGTTGCGCATGCTCGCCTCGATGTCGATTCACCTGCACACCCTGGTGGGCCAGATCGAGGATCTGACCCTCAAGGACGTGGAGACCAGGCTGGCGAACTGGCTGCTCAAACAGTGCCCGACCGCCGTCTGCGTCCAGCCCTTCACCCTCCAGCTCAAGGGAACCAAACGGGCCCTCGCGGCGGAGCTGGGAACGGTCAGCGAAACGTTCTCCCGAACCCTCGCGAAACTGCGGGATCAGGGCCTGATCGAGGTGGACGGTCCCTCGATCACGCTCGTGAATCCGCAACGGTTGCGCTCGATGCTCCGGAAGAATCTTGGGGAGTGAGTGGGGAGATCCGAGTTGGGGGTGCGGAGTTGGGGGAGGGGAGAGTAAGAAGTGGGGATTGAGATTAAGATTAAGATTAGGATTAAGATTAGGATTAAGATCCAGATTGAGATTCAGATTCAG